>JAFSAT010000024.1 GCA_017442185.1 Bacteroidaceae bacterium | reverse complement strand
TACCTCAATCTGTTGGTCGGATATGACAACGAACTTCTGATAATTGAATCAGAAAATGCTATCTGAACAATCAAAAACTGTCAATGACGGCAGGCGCAGCAAACCCTCGGTTTGGGAGTGTAGCGAGGTTATCTTTCGGGATGCCGAAAAATGCCGTCAAGCCGACATTTCGCACCCGAAAACCTCGCTCCACTCTGAAGTGGAGACAATCCGCTCCCGATGGTCGCAGATTGGGAAATTCTATCGAATAGTGAAGTTCGTGGAAGCGTTGGAACTGCTGACAGACAGAAGACAAAATCGGAGGTTGAGACTCTAAATTAGAAGTCCATACTAATAACGGACTTCTAAATATTAAAGTAGATATACCTAATTCTCCCATTTTCTGCCGAGAACAAATCGTTCCAACTGTTCGAGCGACATATTATAGAAGCGTTTCTCCTGGTTGAGAGAGCGCATCGTTGCCATATCTTCGTCATCGAGCTTAAAGTCGAAAATCGAGATATTTTCCTTAATCCATTCGGGATTGGTATTACCTGGGATTACCGAGAATTCCTCCTGAATATGCCAGCGCAGAATAATCTGAACAATGGTCTTGCCATGTTTCTCGGCAATAGTGGCGATAGTAGGGTCCGACAAAAGGTTCTTATCGCCGTGGCCAAGCGGGAACCAGCACTCGGTAACATATCTATTCTCCCATAGTTTTTGTAAATGCCAATACCGAAAGTTGCCATTTGCCACCCTCCTTAACATATACCTCCGACACGATAAAAGGGTTACGCACCTCGTTACCACCTGCAACCGCATTAAGGTGGATGCGACTATATACGATGGCTGTATTCTCGGTAAACTTCACCTCTTCGGAGTGAATCTCAGCCTCCTTGTACCAGATGCCGCCATAACGAATGATGCCCAATTCCTGCTCTTTGCCCCAATAGCCACCCATATGAACAAACTGTGCTTCATTGTGGAATAGTTCAGCTAATTTATCGGCATTCTTCTCTGCCATCCATTACCATTTCTGACGAGAAAGGTTGATCATCTCCTGCTCGGCAGGGGTCTTCAATACATCTATATCCTCCAGCCACGCCTTTACATCGGCTGTCGAGCCTGTCGTGCCAAAGCCTTTCAGGTGGCGGGTATGGGGAGTAAGCTCAACAATCTTCTGAAGGGTCTCATCGCGATAAGTCTCCGCATAGGTGCAGAACGGTACGATGGTCTTGCCTCTTAAATCGTAGCTCTCGGCAAAGGTTGAGATAATCATCGGAGCGGTGTGCCACCACACGGGACAACCGATGAAAATCACATCATACTTGTCGATATTCTCAATCTTTCCCTTAATTGTAGGACGGGCATTTTCGTCTCGCTCTTTTCGTGCTACCTCCGTACAAGGTCTATACTCGGTGGGATAAGCCTGCACGGGCTCAATGCGGAAGAGGTCGGCTCCTGTATGAGAGGCAATCTCCTCGGCTACCTTTTTGGTTGTTCCACCCCAACTGAAATATGCTACAAGAATATTTGTCTGCTTAGGCGTGCTGTTTTGGTCGCCTTGTGGTGTTGCGCAAGCACTAAACGCTCCCACGACCAAAGCAACCATAATAATTAAATACTTTTTCATATCGCTGTGAGTTTTATACAATTATCTATCTACAAAAGTAGTGATAGTTATGTAAGTTGATGATAAACAGATTACTGAATATCGTACCCGAATTACACTTTTTTAATTCATCTGTTTCGTTGGAAGCGTATTTATCTTTAACTTTACGCTAAAATAGAGCAATTATGGAGCAACGAATAATCAATATGGAGTCGGTGCAGGACTACAACGAGAATCTCGGTGTGGAGACTTTGCATCCTTTGGTGAGTGTTGTGGATATGTCGGAGTTGCCCGAAATACGCCACTCGCTAAAACGATTCGGATTCTACTGCATATTCCTCAAACAGTTGGAGTGTGGCACTATACTCTATGGTCGCAGCCGCTATGACTACCGTGAGGGTACGCTGGTCTGTGTCGCTCCGGGGCAGGTGGCAGGAGTAGATGATGGCGGAGTGACAAAGAATGCCAAAGGTTGGATATTGATGTTCCACCCCGACCTGCTGCGTGGTACATCGCTCGCCGGCAAGATGCGCGATTATTCGTTCTTCTCCTACTCATCAAACGAGGCTCTGCACACCTCGGAGCGTGAGCGACAGACCATCATTGGCTGTATGCGCGAGATACGCGAGGAACTGCAACACCCCATCGATCGCCACAGCAAGCGTATAATTGCTACAAATATAGAACTCCTGCTTAACCACTGCATCCGTTTCTACGACCGTCAGTTTGTAACGCGTGAGGAGATAAACCACGATGTATTGAGGCGTTTCGAGGATTTGCTTGGCACCTATTTCGACTCTTCGGATATTGTCAAAACGGGACTCCCGACTGTGGCGTGGTTTGCCGACAAACTACACCTTTCGGCAAACTACTTCGGCGACCTTGTAAAGCGTGAAATGGGCATCTCGGCTCAAGAGTATATTCAGTGTCATATCATCGAGAGGGCAAAATATTTGCTTGTAGATGGACGGATGACCGTCAGCCAAACGGCATACGCTTTGGGCTACAAATATCCTAACCATTTGAGCCGTGTGTTTAAGCGTGTGACGGGCATAACGCCTAATGAGTATAAACAGCAAAATTGAGAGTTATGGAGTATGTAGTATTGAACAACGGAGTCCGTATGCCAAAATTGGGTTACGGAGTCTACCAAGTCTCCAGAGAGGAGTGTACACGATGTGTGCTGGATGCCATAAAGGCAGGTTATAGACTGATAGATACAGCACAGAGTTACTTCAACGAAGCGGAGGTGGGTGAAGCCATCGCAAAATGTGGAATCCCACGCGAGAATCTTTTCATTACGACGAAAGTGTGGATTGACAACTACGGTTACGAAAAGTGTCGCAAATCGGTTTTAGAGTCGATGAACAAACTGAGGGTTGATTATCTTGACCTTATACTCCTTCATCAGCCTTTTGCGGATTATTATGGTGCCTATCGCGCATTGGAGGATTTGTATGCAGAGGGTAAGGTTCGGGCTATCGGAGTTTCTAATTTCTATCCCGACCGTTTATCGGATATCTGCCTGTTTGAGAGAAAGGTTATACCGCAGGTAAATCAGGTTGAGACCAATCCCCGCAATGCGCAGTTCTCAGCACAGCAGAATATGGAAAAATATGGAGTGCAGATTGAATCGTGGGCACCGTTTGGTGAGGGACGAGACAATATGTTTGCCAACGAAACACTTATAGCTATCGGCAACAAATATGGGAAAAGCGTAGCACAGGTAATCCTCCGTTGGCTTATGCAGCGTGATGTGGTAGCTCTGGCAAAAACTGTTCGCAAGGAGCGTATGGCTGAGAATATCGATATATTCGATTTCTCGCTCAGCAACGAGGATATGACTGCAATAGCCTCACTGAACAGAAACGAGAGTCTCTTCTTCTCGCATACTGACCCTAAAATGGTCGAATGGTTTGATGCAACCGTTATCAGTCGCAGGGAAAATCAGGATCACACGAAAGATAAAAAGAATTGGTAATCATAAAGATAAAACTATGGCAAAGAGAGTATTGATTTTGTCGGGCTCGCCCCGTAAGGGTGGCAATTCCGACACACTATGCGACCAATTTATGCGTGGAGCCGAGGAGGTAGGGCACGAGGTAGAGAAGATTTGGATACAAGGCAAGAAAATAGCCCCCTGCGTGGCTTGTTACTACTGCAAGGACCACAAGGGCGAGTGTGCCATTAAGGACGACATGAAGGAAGTATTGGATAAGATGCTTGCTGCCGATGTACTGGTGCTCGCATCGCCCGTCTATTTCTATTCAATCTCGGCACAGCTCAAAGCCGTTATTGATCGCACGGTAGCCCGCTGGTTAGAGTTCAAGGATAAGGAATTTTACTATATTATGACCGCAGCTGAGGATACCGATACGGTGATGAACTGCACGCTGGAGTGTATGCGAGGCTTGGCAGAGTGCTTGGAGGGTTCGGTTGAAAGGGGCGTAATCTACGGCAAGGGCGTTTACCAGAAAGGCGAGATTGCCAACCATTCCGCAATGCGCGAGGCATACGAAATGGGGAAAGGTATAGTGTGAATACACTAAATCTTATAAGTTTATGCAGACGAAAGAAAATAATCATTACTTTTTTTTCGTCTGCAATATTTTTGTACCTTTGTAGCATCAAGAGTTATCACATTGGAGCATAACAATGAAGAACTCAGAAATACGAACGGTTGCTATCTCGTTACCCAATTTTCAAGCAATCCGAATAACCGTTTAATTCTAAGATAATTGCAAATTCTGCGATTTTTTAATATAAAATACAGATAAAAATATCTATCAACATCAGAATAATAATTTAAAAGAAACCTATATATCTTATAAAATATGCCACCGAAAAGAGATAACACCACACAACGTGTAGAGCCTAAGTTGAGTAATGCCCTGCTGCTCAACCGATATATGCTGAGCCTTTTTGGTGCTACATCACTCAGGGCACTGAGCGAACATTTGAAAGACCCTATGCTTGAGGGGTACGACAAAGACAACATCTCGCTATTCTATCACGAAATGTGTCGCCACCTTATCCCCAACACAGCGCTCACCGCCGAACAATTGCTAAAATACGACCGCAACATATACAGACACACAAACAAGATAAGCCACGAACGCAGCGAACAGATTAAATGGAAATATTTCCAATATCTGTCACTGCTGTTCACTGAGATATATCTCGACCGCTATTTCGGCAACCGAGAGAGACTGCTAAAAGATATAATCGACTACCAAACAAATATCTTTAATCAAGATAACAAAACCTATCACGAACTATCAAACTTTACAGAGAAAGACCTCAACAAATTGGCTTATTGGAGTGCGACAGGCTCGGGAAAAACACTCCTGATGCACGTAAACATACTGCAATATAAACACTATGCAAGTGGAAAAGCCGACATCAACCGCACCATTCTTATCACCCCCAATGCAGGACTTACACAACAGCATTACGAGGAGTTCCGTTTGAGCAACATCGAAGCCGAAGTTTTTTCAAAAAAACAGATGGCAGGTCTCTTCGACAAAAACAATGTCGACATTATAGAAATAACAAAGCTGAGCGAGACAAACGGCGACAAAACCGTAGCCATAGACTCTTTCGAATCGAACAACCTTGTGCTTGTAGACGAGGGGCATCGCGGCAGCAGCGGCGAAGTGTGGAAAACCATGCGCGAGAAACTCTCGGCCACAGGCTTTGCATTTGAATACTCCGCAACATTCGGACAAGCAATCTCATCACAATCAAATGCAACAAAGAAAAAAGCTATGCTCGACGAGTATGGACGTGCCACACTCTTCGACTACTCTTACAGATATTTTTATAACGATGGCTACGGAAAAGATTATCGCATACTGAACATGAGTGAGGCATGGAACGAACTTTCCATCAGCAAATATCTGACAGCCTGTCTCTTGGGGTTCTACGAACAGATGCGCCTGTTCATAGACAAAAAGAGCGAGCTGAAGCCATTCAAAATAGAAAAACCGCTTGCTGTTTTTGTCGGTGGTTCCGTTAATGCCAACGGAGGGTTGAGCACACAGGAGCTGAGCGATGTTTTATACTTGCTAAAATTCTTTCAAAAATTCATAAGCGACAAAAGCCAATCAATAGATATTATTAGAACACTGCTCAACGGCAGCGACGGACTTGTAGACAAAAACAACAACCCAATCTTTACAAATTCGCTCAGATATATCCGCTCCAACCACAGAAATGCCGAAGAGATTTACAACGACATTCTGAAAATAATCTTCAACAGCGATGTAAGCGGAGCCATGCTGCATCTTGACAATCTGCGAGGAATAGATGGCGAAATAGGCATGCGCATAGGCAATGCACGATATTTCGGAATCATCAATGTGGGTGACAGCAGCGGAGTAATAAAAAAATGTGCAGAGAACGGAATCAGCACCGAAACAATGGAGTATGCCGAAAAATCACTGTTTGCAACAATAAACAATTCCGGCTCTACGTTGAACATGCTTATCGGTTCAAAAAAATTCAGCGAAGGATGGTCGTCGTGGCGCGTCTCCACAATGGGGCTGCTCAACGTAGGGCGCAGCGAAGGCAGTCAGATTATTCAACTTTTTGGTCGAGGAGTGCGTCTGAAAGGATATAACACAACACTCAAACGCACATCGGCACTCGACCCCTCGATTGCTCCAAAAAGCCTCCCCAAGCATATATCATCGCTCGAAACACTAAATATCTTTGGAATACGCGCCGACTACATGGAGCTGTTTAAAATAATCCTCAACGAAGAGGGATTACCTGCCAACGAGGGAGATTTCATGGATATAACCATCCCTGTGCGGCCTACCACAGACATAGCATCCAAGAAACTTAAATATATAAAAGTAAAAGACGGAAGAGACTTTAAAAAAGAGATAACAATTAATTTAGAGAGTCAAGGCATAGGTTTTTCTACCATTACCCTTGACTACTATCCGCATATCTTGGCAATACGCTCAAAAAACGGCAGGGAATATACAGGAAACGGCTCACAGAATCAGGCAACATTCACAGATGAGCACCTGCGCTATCTAAATTGGGACAAAATATATTTTGACATAATAAACTATAAAAACGAGCACAGGATGCACAATCTCAGCATATCGCTCGAATACCTGAAAGCCCTGGCACACAACAACACATGGTATTGTCTGTATATCCCCGAATATGATATGCAATTCACAGATTTCGGGCGCTGCACATCACTATGGCAGGAGATTGTGACAACACTGCTGAAACTATATATCGAACGTGCATACAACAATGCCAAAAGCAAATGGATGGCCGAGAATGTGGTTACAGCTCTGCTCGAGGATTCGCATCCCAACTTTGAAAAAGAGTACACCATACTGCTGCATAAAGACTTGAATAACATTGCAGATAATCTGAACAAATTTAAACAATCAATTGAGGAGAATAAATTCTCTGATACAATAAACATCTCCAACAGCAACGATTTTCAAGCATTGCACTTTGCACAACACCTGTATCAACCGCTACTCTATTTAAAAGCCGATGCCTTCACAATAGAGGGCGTGGAAAAGTCTGTAAAAATAACACCTGCCCCACTGAACAAAAGTGAACGAGACTTTGTGATGGATGTAAAAAGATTCTACGAAGATAATCCCGACTTTTTTGCAGATAAATCTCTTTACCTTATGAGAAACAAGAGCAAACAAGGTATAGGATTTTTTGATGTTCATGGATTCTATCCCGATTTTATAATGTGGCTTATTGCAGGTTCCAAGCAATATATAACATTCATCGACCCTAAAGGGATAAGACATCTTCGCTCGTTTAACGACCCTAAGATTAAGTTGGCAAAGATTATACGCACAGAAATAGAGCCGCGGCTTTGTGATTCCGACGTTGTTCTTAACAGTTTTATCATCTCCAACACTCCAATTACAGCCGTCAGCCATTGGATTGCCAATAAAGATAAAACAGTTTTAGACGCGCAGGATTTTAAGACATTCAACGAGAATCACATATATTTCCAATATCAGCAATCGGAGGTATATATCAGAGAAATATTTGAATCATTGATTGGTTAATGCACACACAGGCAACAATAAGGCCGATACTATAAAAAATCCTCACCATTTATAGTGAGGATTTTTTGTTCTCTTAATTTAAAATAAGTTCTTGCGCCCTACCGTCTATTGCTCTATTGATGCGGAAATTATGGGCAAAATTCCTGATAAATTCCAAAGTTTTACTGCTCGGCCCGGAGATAGAATCGCAATCGCTTACCGAAGCAGACAAATGTTCGGCTAATGTTGAATCTGAGGTAAAGATTTTATTCATAGGCAATCTATTATATGTTTGATATTATTATAACGTAAATATCACATATATATTATAAGAAGCTGTTTAAATTTATATTGTTCAGCCCGTTATTGAGCAAAAACCAACCTCAGATTTAATATAAGTTTAAACAACTTCTTCTCAAACAACCCCTAAATAATGGATGCAATTATAATATACATCTAAATTATAAATGAATGAAGCTGAATATTTTATCAGAATCTACCTATTATTCCATTGCAAGACTCACGTTTTTCTCGGCAGCAATGCGTCGCATATTAAGAATGGCATAACGCATGCGTCCCAATGCGGTGTTTATGCTCACTCCTGTTTTTTCTGCAATTTGTTTGAATGACATATTATTGTAATAACGCATAAAAACAACCTCGCGCTGACACTTGGGCAGTTGCAAATAGAGCATGCGAATATCTTTCATCACTTGCGAGCGCAACATGCTTGTCTCTATTGTACCTTCGGATAGCGCAGTGCTGTTGAGCAAATCCACCTCGGCTTCGTCATTCGATATTATATTCTCGTTACGCTCCAAACGAAACTGGTCGATAACCAAATTATGAGCGATACGTGTAATCCATGCTGCAAATTTCCCATCGGGTTTGTATCTACCTTGCTGCAATGTTACGATAGCTTTCACGAAAGTCTCTTGAAAAATATCCTCTGCGACCTCGCGCGAGCGTACTATAAAAAAAATGTAGTAGTATAACTTATCCCTGTAACGCTCCAACAAAATATCGAATGCGTGATTATTGCCTCCTAAATAGAGTGTGACCAATGCATCATCGGTCATATTCTTAAGTTTCTCCATTATGTACTTCTTATATAGTTAGGAGTAGAAGTTTTTCGATAGGCAATATTATTTAAGTTAATTATAGAATCTTTTTATATCCTTATTTCTTAAGCGAAAATTCTCATTCGCAGTTTTTTGTGATGAAAGTCCCCCCTCAACAGTGCAAAGAAAAGAAATAAATTCGTCTATTCCAAATTTATTTTAAAAAAAAGTGCCGATATTAACAATAATATCGACACCGATACGTTAAAAAGGCCTTTTATCTGACATTATTTTACAATTTTCACCTCTTTCAAATTATAACCGCGCATAAAGTCTACTGCGGACATTCGCTTTTTTCCGGGAAGTTGCAAGGACAAAAGATTTATATATCCCCCGGCAGAGGCAACCTTTGCATAAGTTTTGCCATCGGTCAGCAGTGTTCCCGACACTATATCGTGAGAAGCAGCCTCTATGGAGGCTTCATATATTTTCACAGACACAGTATTTCCATCGGAGTCGATAAGTTCTGTCCATGCAGCCGGATAAGGTGACATGCCGCGAATATGGTTATATATGTCTATGCTTGGCCTATCCCAATCTATTCGACATGTTTCACGAAATATTTTTGGTGCCGGACGCAGTTCTTCGCCATTGCTCACCAGACGTTCCTGCGGCATTGCTGCAGTGTTGCCTGCAACAATCGCTTCGACGGTTTTAAGCACTGTCGAGCCGCCGGCGTACATAAGTTTATCGTGCAACGTTGCTGCATTGTCGTCGCAGGTGATTGGTATTCTATCCTGCATTATAATGTCACCTGTATCTATCTCGTGCTTAAGGAAGAATGTAGTTACACCGGTCTCTTTGTCACCATTTATTATGGCCCAATTTATGGGAGCAGCTCCGCGATATTGTGGCAACAACGATGCGTGCAGATTGAATGTTCCCAAACGCGGCATATTCCATACACTCTCGGGTAGCATACGAAAGGCAACAACTATCTGAAGGTCGGCTTTCCATGCTGAAAGGTCGGCAAGGAACGCCTCGTCCTTGAGCGAGACAGGCTGCAGCAGTGGCAATCCCTGCTCCACTGCATATTGTTTTACAGGACTCATAAGCAACTGAGTGCCACGTTTGTTTATCATTTTATCGGGCATTGTAACCACGCCTGCCACCTCATAACCACACTCTGCATTTGAACGCCAATTCTCAACGAGGCGTCTCAACGGCTCCACTGCAAATTCGGGAGTTCCAAGATATACTATTCTAAGTTTCTTATCCATTATTTTGTATCAATCAGATGTAAAATCCAACAAGGTTTTTCTGTATGCAGTGAAGATGGCAGACTTTGAGATAAAGCCAATATAGTTATACTCTTTATCTTCAACAGGTAGGTTCCAGGCACCGGTCTCTTCAAATTTACGCATCACAGCTTCCATTGGCTCTTCGATATTGAGACGTACCGGCACGTCGCGCATAAGTTTTGCAACCGTGAAGCGATGATACAGCTCTTGTCGGAACATCATGTGACGTATATCGTCCATATAAACAATTCCAACAAGTTTATCTGCCGAATTTACAACCGGAAAGATATTGCGCTTGGTCTTTGCCACCACTGCTGTGAGTGCTCCCAAATCCATGTCCGGGTCTACTTTCATAAAGTTTTTTTCTATCACATCCTCAACCTTAAGAATCGTCAGCACCGCCTGGTCTTTGTGATGTGTTATAAGCTCGCCTCGCTGCGCAAGACGTATGGCATAAATATTGTTGCTGTCGAAAACACGTACTGTGAGATAGGAACATACCGAAACTATCATAAGCGGCAGGAACAACCCATAACCGCCGGTAAGTTCTGCAATAAGAAAAACACCTGTGAGCGGAGCATGAAACACTCCCGACATTAGTGCAGCCATTCCAAACAGTGCAAAATTCTTATCGGGAAGCACCTCGCCCATCCCAAACTGATTGCATATTCCTGCAAAAAGATAGCCCGAGATACAACCAAGAAACAGGCTGGGAGCAAATATTCCACCGCATCCGCCACCGCAATTTGTTACTGTCGAAGCAAAGGCTTTAAATATTATTATCAGGAACATATAGAGGAACAACAGCTTGGCATGACCGTAGAATAGCGAATTTTCGAGTATCACATCGGTCGAAGAGCCGTTAATCAAATGGTCTATCATTTCGTAACCCTCGCCATAAAGGGGCGGAAATAGAAAGATAAGCACACTGAGCACCGAACCTCCGATTGCCAATTTGATATATGGATTTTGGAAGCGACGGAAAAACTTCTCGACATTAGCTGTAACATGTGTAAAATAGAGCGATACAAGCCCGCATATAATCCCAAGAAGCATCACGTAGGGAACACGAGACACACTGAAGGCATCGTCGAGTTGAAAATGAAACATAGCATCTGTTCCCATCAACAGATAAGAGAGTGTGGCAGCCGTTACGCTGGAGATAAGCAGTGGCAATAACGATGACATTGTAAGGTCGAGCATCAGAACCTCAAGCGTAAACACAAGCCCGGCTATCGGCGCCTTAAAAATTCCCGACACCGCACCTGCCGCACCGCAACCTATGAGCAGCATCATCACTTTGTGATCCATCTTGAAGAAACTGCCCAAGTTTGAACCTATGGCAGAGCCTGTGAACACGATGGGCGACTCGGCTCCGACAGAGCCACCGAATCCTATGGTTATACCGCTGGCAATGAGCGACGACCACATGTTGTGTCGGCGAATCTTACCCTGGCGCCGGGATATAGAGTATAATACCTTGGTAACTCCGTGGCTTATATCATCGCGCACCACCTTGCGTATGAAAAGGCCTGTGATAAATATACCTACCACAGGATATATAAGATAGAGCCAATTGTACGATGCCCTGTCAAATCCGCTTGTAAGCATATGCTGTATAAATTCTATAAGATGCTTAAGAGCATAAGCTGCAAGCGAGGAAATAATGCCTACAACAAAACTTAGAATCAATATAAATTGATTCTGTGATATGTGCTTCTCGCGCCATTCAATGAAACGGTCGAGCAGATTTTTTTCCTTTGTCGCGGCCATAGGTCTGTATTTTTATGTTAGGAACTGTTTAAATTTATATCATTTGTTTTTTAAATATACTCGGGAGCTGTTTTTATTTCTAAAATATTTTCTTATAGAGTCCTTATCGTTTCGCCGTTTTTCATATTCAAGAATGTCTGTCCACTCCTTTTTTCTGTTACATAGCCGCCATACGTCCTAAAAAATAAAAAACATTCAGATAAAGGCTTATGAAAATTTCAAGGAGATAAAGTTAAACAGCCTCTCAAAAACAGTTCTCATATAAAGTAAAACAATTTTAAAACAGTTTTTAGAGATTTCTTATTTTCTTATTATCTTCACCGTTGCATCGGCCGATAGTTTTACTATGCTCGATGCCTTTGGGCTGCCTTTTTCTGTCTGTTTGTATTTTACCACATAATCGACAGCCTCTATTATTTCGGGTGAAATTTCGGCAAAGTAGCGTGGCGTGGGTTCTCCGCTTATGTTGGCCGAGGTAGAAACTATGGCCTTTTGGAAGCGGTAGCATAATTCTTTTGAGAAAAGCTCCGATGTTACACGAATGCCTATGCTGCCATCCTCGGCTATCAGGCCGGCGGCAATGTTTCGCGCTCCGTCATATATTATGGTCAGAGGGGTGTCGGCAAGCTCTATCATGTCCCATGCAACAGACGGAACATTACCCACATAGCGCGACAAGCGGTCGGCACTGTCGACAAGAAGCAACATGGCCTTATTGTCGGCGCGACGCTTTATTTCATACACCCGCTTTACGGCCTGTTCATTCGTAGCGTCACATCCTATCCCCCACACGGTGTCTGTGGGATAGAGGATGACGCCGCCGTTGCGTAAAACTTCGACACATTTTTTTGCTTCATCTGCTATTGTTCCCATTGTATTCTCTTAAAATTCACTTGTAAAATGGAACTTAATGCTCTTAAAATCGTTCTGTGCCATTTGCAGCACGTAACTGCTGTCGGCAAGGAAGACATCGCGTCCTTCTATGTCTTTTGCCATATATTGGTATTTGCGACGTTTGAAATTTTCAAGTTCCTCGGCATTGTCACTCTCAATCCAACAGGCTTTATAGAGGTTCACAGGTTCCCAACGACACTTGGCGTTATACTCATTTTCGAGACGATATTGTATAACCTCGAACTGCAGTTGTCCCACTGTACCTATCAGTTTGCGACCATTATGCTGGTTTACAAACAGCTGTGCCACACCTTCGCCCATGAGTTGATCTACCCCCTTTGCCAATTGTTTGGTCTTCATCGGGTCGGCATTTTCTATGTATTTGAACATCTCGGGCGAGAAGCTGGGCAGTCCTTTGAAATGCAACAGTTCTCCTTCGGTGAGTGTGTCGCCTATATTAAAATTGCCTGTATCGGGCAGACCTATAATATCTCCCGGATAAGCCTCGTCGATGGTGCTCTTGCGCTGTGCCATAAATTGTGTGGGCGAAGAAAAGCGTATATCCTTTCCTAAACGTATATGGCGATAGGGAGCATTGCGCACAAATTTTCCTGAGCATATTTTGCAGAATGCCACACATGAACGATGATTAGGGTCGATGTTTGCCGTTATTTTGAAGATGAATCCGGTAAATTTGGAATCTTCGGGGTTCACCATGCGTTCGACGGCTTGAACGGGACGTGGCGAGGGGGCTATCTTCACAAAGCAATTTAACAGCTCCTGCACACCAAAGTTATTGAGTGCCGAGCCGAAGAATACGGGTGCAACGCGAGCATCGAGATACTCTTGAACGTCAAATTCGGGATATACTCCGTCGACAAGTTCAAGGTCGGCACGTAACTTCATGGCCTCTTCGCCACCTATACTCTTGTCAAGGGCATCGCTGTTTACGTCGACCTCTATTTTTTCGGTTACACGCTGTTTGTTTGGAGTAAACAGGTCGAGTTTGTGTTCATATATATTGTAAACGCCTTTGAATCGAGCACCTTGGTCTATGGGCCAGCTTAACGGACGTACCGATATTTGCAATTCGCTCTCAAGCTCATCGAGGAGGTCAAACGGGTCGCGTCCTTCACGATCCATTTTATTCACAAATACAATCACAGGGGTGCTGCGCATGCGGCACACCGACATCAATTTACGTGTTTGCGCTTCTACTCCTTTTGCACTGTCCACTACAATTATCACACTGTCTACTGCTGTGAGTGTGCGAAATGTATCCTCGGCAAAGTCTTGGTGACCGGGGGTATCCAGAATGTTTATCTTATACCCCTCATAATCAAATTCCATCACAGAGGTTGTTACGGAAATTCCGCGCTGTTTTTCTATCTCCATCCAGTCGGATGTGGCGGTTTTCTTTATTTTGTTCGATTTTACGGCACCGGCCACCTGTATCTGTCCTCCAAAGAGCAGTAGCTTCTCGGTGAGTGTTGTTTTTCCGGCATCGGGGTGCGATACTATCGCGAAGGTTCTTCTTCGTCCTATTTCTTCTTTAATATTCATCTATCTGTTTTTCTTTAAATCATTCTTATTGCCTGTCAAAGCTCTTCGCCATCGAGGTTCAGACGCCCCTCTTCTTCTTCTTTGAAATAGAGCGAGAGCATGGATATGAATTTGCTTATCTCGTTTGCAGCTGCAAGAGTTTGTTCACTCACCTCGCGACGCTGCATCTTCAACATCCACAGCATATATAACGCATCGAAGCAGTTCTCTATTTCGGGCTTTTCACGTCCGTTGCTCTTTGTGCGAAATTCTACGATAAAGGGCAACGCCTTATAGTAAGCAGCCGTATAAAACGGAACTTTCGGGGACTTCAGAAGGCGCAGATGCAGGTCGGTAAGCATAATTATTATGTTGTTGTTAATTTGCAAATGTCCGTTCTCTGCAACCTCTTCGTAACGCATCATTTCTATGAGGTCGGAATACCAGCGGATAAGCTCATCTTTTTGCTCCTGCGAGATGTCGAAGGTTGCAACCACCGATTCACTTATCTTATCAATCGACAAGGCGTTGGCACGCAGTAGGTCTTCGACCTGCCACATATAAAGCAGATATTCCGCTATGTTCTTTTTTCTAAGTTTTTTAGATATAAACAAGGCTTGAAATATTTAATTTTAATGGAAAGAGTATATTCCTGTAAGCAAAAGCACTGCGCTTACAAAAGATGCCACCATGACCACCGCACCTATTATACGATTTATTATCCAAATTCCACGTACATCTATGCGAGTGCGCAATTTATTTACTAAATATGTTATAAAAAGCCACCATACTATGGCACCGCCAAAGATTGCAAGATAGCCTATACATTGTTGATAATATGGCTGTTCGGGAAGCATAAACTTCATAGGAGTGAACATTGCCATAAACAAGAGAATAATCAAAGGGTTGGACAATGTGATAAAAAAACCTGTGGCACAGTTTTGAGCAAGGCTGCTTTTATTTCGACTGACGGGACGAGTATTCTGAGCGGGATTGCTGCGATACGTGTATATTCCGAATGCAAACAACACTACCGAACCGACAAGCTGAAGCCAAAAAAGATTCCTGTGGTTATGTATAAAATCGTATATGAATGACAGACCGTAACCTGTTATCAAAGCATATATAATATCGCTGAGAGCCGCACCAAACCCTGTTACAAGTCCGTATGCACGCCCTTTGTTGAGTGTACGCTGTATACAGAGCACACCCACCGGCCCCATTGGAGCCGATGCCACAATGCCAATAATCAATCCCTTTATTATGGTCTCAACCACCGATATTTGGGCGACTAACTGCTGTAAGAATTCGTTAATTTCATTCATATCTGCAAAGTTGCCATTTTTTTATGAGAAAATATCTATAAAAAAGCTACTTTTTTATGAGAAAATCACATTTCGTGGAATATTTGCATCAATAAGGCGCGTAAAGTGGGCAAATACCCACTTTACGCGCCTTATTGTGTTGTATGAAAGAGGAAATCAGTTTCTATCTTTCGGACGCCCGAAACCTATATTCACACCAAACGTCACGCTGGCATCCATACTTTCAAGCGGAACAAACTGTTTGCCCACTTTTCCTATGAAGCAGTCTGTTCCAATGAAAAAGTTGAATCCTGTGCAATGCAGATTGGCCATGGCTCCAAAGCCGGCACCATAATCGGCAACTGTGCCGCTCACTGCAAAGTCGAGCACCTTAAGGGGAGATACACTTATCATGAGTGATGCCTGGTCATAAGAAAACATATCATCAAAGCAATGTGTATAGAGGAATCCTGCACTCAGCTTATTATAGAAAGGCATCTTATACTCTGCTCCTATATTGAACTTTGCTCCTATTCCCGTGCTCACACTACCCTCTCCTTTATCTTCGAGTGCAAAGAAATCCTCGAGGTCGTCACCTAAATCCTCAAACTGATTGTCGAGCGAGCCGTCACCATCATGAATTTCAATATCTTCGAATCCATCAAACACATATTCATCCTCGGGAGAAACAGCGGCACGCGCAGCATCGCTCCACTTGATATAACCCACATCGGTGAGTGATGCCGAAGCCGAGAGACCCTCTACAAGAACATCGCTAAGGTCATAAGTGGCACCAATGTCAAAGCCTAATCCATAGCCCTGCAATCCTACCGAGACATCATCGTAACCATCAATGATTGTTTTTCCATTGATTGTCTTTTTGTCGGAATAGGTGTATTTACCTCCTATTGCAATATCGGCTGTTCCATTAGCCGACACTCTCCATTGATCGCCGGCCATTGTCATTTTCATGCGGTCGAAATTCACATCTGCATAGGCCAATCCAAAGAGGAATTTGATGCGTGCACCCACTGTCAGTTGCTCGTTGATGTCTCTGGCATGTCCTATGGAGAGGTCGACATAATTACGTGTCTGCATTCTCAAGTCCGAGAAAGAGTGCTCGCCGGCCCCCATCTCTTTCATGAAACGGAACATTCCGTAAGGGATGTTCATACCCGTCTGTGAACGCACAGTGAGGTCGATGCTGTTGAATCCGCCAAAAGCATAAAAAGCTGTTGACAACACTGTCAAATCGAGGTTCATAGCCAAACGATTCTCGCTATCCAATCCTCCCAAAAAGTCAGATGCGTCTACCGATGGGTGCATGAAGGTTACAAGCTCGTTGCTGTTGAATGGCGATTCATACAGGAAGTTGCTCATTCCAACATTTCCCATTGTATTTATCCCAACGCCTCCAAGCACAGGCAGCGAGAAGTGTCCGCGCGCGCTCATAAGAGCAGGGTTCAGACGGTAGCGAAAGAGGTTTCCTTCGAGAAAATATCCTGTGCGCAAGGCTTGTGCCGATGTTGAGAGCACAGTCGCAGATATAGCCGCAACGGCCAATATCCTTTTTATGTTTGATATTATATTTTTCATGATTTTGTCGTTAAAAAATTATTTATTCTGCCGTCTGTTTATATTAATTCAGGTCGACTGTTATAGGTTCGTCTATGGTTACAGTCATCTTCTTTATCTGTATATATTCATTGGCATTAAATACGCCTGAGCCCTCGCCTTTTAATACAATATCGAGTGTGTTGAGGTCGGCAAGCCGGCCTTCTGTTGTGCTTAGTTTTATCTCGATGGACGACTCTATCGGTGCTGTCAGTTCGTTATTGACATAGCCGTGGCCGGGATTGATAGTGCCTTTGACCGTTGCCGTTACATTGTTGAGCACTGTACCATCGTATGCCTTTGCTACTATTGTGGGGGTAAATGTTGCCGGCACTGTATTATCTACCACAAGTGATATTGTTACTGAATTTATATCTGTTACATAATCGGTAACCTCTGTGGGGTCGTCGCCAAGCACATCCTCCACAGTCTCGGTGTATTCAAGAGAGAAAGAATCGAATGCAAGGGGTATATCAAGTTCGTAGCTGCCTTTCACCGACATTTTCTTTCCTAATTTCACGTGCGAGAAGCCTCTGCTGTTGTCTACACGTGCATCTATGTTGAAAGACACATTATCGGGAACGGTTTTCAGCAGGTTGTTGAGGTTGGCAATCTGCACCGAGGTGTAATCGTCAAGTTGCGCACCGTCGCGTGATATGTAATATTTATTATCTCTTTCGGGAAGAATTGCCAACGTTGTCTGAACAGTCGACCCGTCGATATGTTGATTGTATTTGTTGTATCCGTTTATAACAACATCACCTGTTACGGCAATGGGTGCGTCGTTCTGAATGGTGACATACATTTTGGGGTTGGTAAAATCGAGATAAGCATCGTATATGAAGTCCATATCTTCGCCAAGGTCGAGCTTGACATTCTCGCGTATGGGGTCTATTATCGGCTCGAAAATACCGTATACACTGTCTATCGTTATTGTTTCCATACGCACGGTAGGTTCAACGCACACTCCGGGAATTTCGACAAGGTCGCGTGCTTCAAGAATTACAGTATCGGATGTCATCACACCATTTGCCAATAGTTCATCAGAGATAAACAGATGTCCGTCCTTAATCTCGATGCCTCCGTTCTCCATATATGAAAAGTCGAGAGCCTCTATCTCAAATGTGTTTACATAGTGTTTGTGTCCTTTTGAATCGCTATGCTCCAAAGTACCTTCGAGGTAGAGTCTGTTTCCGCTACCCATGGGGGTACCTTCGACAAACTTCAAATAAGGTGGCATCTCTACATAGAAGTGTTCGCTTTCGTCAGCGCCTGAGGTGTTCAAGTGAAGACTTTGGAAGAGGTTGAAAGCGGCTTTTGAATTCTCTTTTGCATATACATCCAAGTCCACGGTAAGTTTCACGGGCTTTGTAAATGTCATGCGCGAGAGGCGCTTCATCTCGTCGGGTACATCCTGGTCTATTGTATATTTTACAGTATTAGCATCCACTGTCTCGGACATCACAAGAGGATACTTCATACTCAGGATGGCATTCTGTATCTCCTCGGGCAGCTCATAGAGATTCTCATATTGCAATGTATCTACATTAAAATTATAGTAGCGAAAATCGGACATTGGTTCTACATTGATATCCACATTTCTTACTTCAAATGTAGAGGCATCTATCGTACCTTCTTTAAAAAGAGAGTAAAAGCCATTCTCGTCGACGCGTATCACATCGCTCTCTTCGGGGTCTATCATTTCTGTAAGCATTATTTTCTCGGTTGAGCCCAAAGGCAGTGTCAGCCCATCGCCCACTGCGACAGTCATGTCTACATCCTTTGAAAGGTCATAGGCGTTGTCTACACTACAAGAAAACAAGGCCGCAGGCAGAACAGCATAGGCTACTGCCTTTAATAGCAAACTTGTGTTTTTCATACATTTATTTTTTTTGTTAGAACTATTTTTCATTGATTTGAAATCTTTATATGTAATGTTTTTGTTATCAGGATTTTTATTTATGCTCAATTCATAGAGCATCCCACCCATTTGTGCAATGGTGGAGATTCGATGAAGCTCCTATACTATCTCTATAAAATCAAACGGTATAAATTAAAATCACTTATTACTACAAAGTAGATGCACATACCTTGCCAAAGGTATACAGATTCAATGAAAAAAACAAAACAAAAATTAAAAAATACAAACAAATGAATAATATTTGCACAATCTCACACTGTTTGTGTACAAAATGTTACAAGATAATCTTTGTTTAAAATATAATAACCTTTGTATTCTAAACATGAGGATGTTTTACGGCTATGCAAATGCAATGTAAGGTCTCCTTGCTCGGACAGTGTGAATGGGCTGACAATTATGTCGTCCTTAAATGTCCCACCTATGTTGCCAACCACTTTAAACAAAGATTCTTTTACAGACCAATGTAACAATGCAACAAGAGAAGCATTGTCACATTGCAATGAGGGTATCTCGGCGACGTTTATGAACCGCACAGATGAGCGCAACGCATTGCGGCTGCGCAGTTCTATGTCTACACCTATCTCACGCGAGTATGATATCAGAACAACGGCATATCCATCTGTGTGGGATATCGAGATATTGCCCTTGCAGCCCTGCAAACGAGGTTTCCCATCGGGAAGATTAACCACTCTCACGCTGTTGCCACAGAATTTGAGAACCATCAACCGCGACGCAATCCATTGCAAACGTCGTTTGTTTCCTTTTAATGTGTCTAAGGTTTTTGTGTCAACAGAGCAGTCTCTTAAATTTGAAATAAGCTCTTCTTCGGTCTCTGTAATTTTCCATACACCGAAAATTATATCGTCTGTTGTATGATACTCGACAAGAGGCATAATAATAACATCATCAAGCAGTCGGTTCCTCTACTCGCGGCATCACAGCCCTGATTCTTACCAGACGGTGCTTGTCCTTTTGTATTACCTCAAAGAGTATTCCGTTGCATGTTATCTTCTCGTGAAGCCCCGGGAATTCCCCTTTCAGTTCCAAGAGCAACCCGGCCAAGGTGTCGGCTTCTCCCACATAATCCTCAAAATCGTCGGCATCCAGCTCCATAATCTTATAGAAGTCGCTCAACAGAGTGCGACCATCAAATTCCACTGTATGTTCGTCGATACGTTCATAGGAGCAATCCGGTTCGTCAAATTCATCGTTTATCTCGCCCACAATCTCTTCAACAATATCTTCGAGAGTGATAAGCCCCGACACACCGCCAAATTCATCCACTACGATGGCCATGTGCACGCGCACCGTCTGAAAATCGCATAGCAAGTCGTCTATCTTTTTTGTCTCGGGAACAAAGTAGGGCTGACGCAGCAGTGTTTGCCAACGGAAACTGTTGCCTCTGTTAAGGTATGGTATAAGGTCTTTAATGTAAAGTACACCGCGAATATCATCCTGCGTATTTCCATAAACAGGAATACGGGAATAAGCATTCTCGGCAGCACATCGCAACACCTCGGAGTAAGGCGCACGAATGTCAAGCATCACAATATCCATACGAGATGTCATTATATCTTTCACCGTCTCGTCACCGAAACGTATGATACCCTCAAGCATGTTTTTTTGCTCTCCAATCTCTTTTTTATCGGTAAGTTCCAACGCCTGTTCCAGCTCATCTACCGACAGCGAATAGTTCTCTTTTGAAGCAAGCCTCTCGGTGAAACTTGCAGAGCGCACCAACATTGCCGAGAACGGTGCCAATATGCGATAAAGCACATACAACCCTCCCGACGTAAAATTGGCAAATGTCCACACATTGTTTTTGGAGTACAATTTAGGCATAACCTCGCCAAAGAGAAGTAATAAGAAGGTCAGCACAATGGTGAGCATAACAAATTCCAACCACGGAGCACCAAAGTCTATCACCGACATAAAGAAAAAGTTCAACAGCATCACAATGCCCACATTCACAAAGTCGTTCATTATAAGAATGGTGGCAAGCAAACGGTCGGGATTTTTAAGCATCTCAATAATGCGTTTGCACGAAACGGCGTCACTATCGGTGGCACGGTCAAGTTCGGTGCGCGACAAAGAGAAGAAGGCTATCTCCGACCCCGACACAAACCCCGATACCACAAGAAAAAGCACTGCAACAAAGAGTGCCGCCAAGGCTCCCTCATCGGGAGCTTTAAATGTAACCTCTGGAAAAGTAAATAGAAAGAACTGCATTAAGGCAGACATATACCGGGAAACTTATTAAAATTCTACTAAATTATTATTATTGATTAAGAAACTGTGACTGTTTTTTCGTTATGAAATTAACATTCAAAAGCCATACAGAAGATATCCGAACAGCTCCCAAATTTGAGCACTCACTAAATGGAGTCAGAAGCAACCGTTCCGCGCGAAGAGAGCATCTCCAACGCATCTGCGAGAATTTCTGTTCGATACCTACGTATACCATTTTGGTCTTCATAAGTATTTGTTCTTATCTTCCCCTCTATATATATTCTATCACCCTTATGCACATATCTCTCGGCCACCTCGGCAAGCCCTCCCCACAGCACAACATTATGCCATTCTGTGCGTTCGGGCACCTGCGTTCCATTCTGCAAGGTATAGGCACGCTCTGTGGTTGCCAATACAATGTTAGCTACCGCAACATTTCTGTCAAGATGTCTCACATCGGGTTCTTTGCCCACATTACCTATTAAAATTACTTTATTTACAGACATAACAACTATATAAACAAATTAAGTATGTGCAAAGATACAATAAAAAATAAAAATACACATTGCAAACAGACGGTAATGGCACAAAATCAACGTTTTTTCGCAAAAAAAGGCTTTTAAATTTCGGCATAAGTAAAAAAAGATATATATTTGCCATCCGAAAATTAACACACGTTCATTTACAAATATAATTCATTAAAAAAATGACAAAAGCAGAGGTTGTTAACGAAATTGCAAAGAAGACCGGTATTGAGAAGACCGTAGTTCTCTCAACCGTTGAGGCATTCATGGATGTAGTAAAAGAGTCATTATCAAATCACGTGCCCGTATATCTGCGCGGCTTCGGAAGTTTTATAATAAAGAAAAGAGCAGAGAAGACTGCAAGAGATATACACAAGGAGACAACACTAATCATCCCTGCACATGATATTCCGGCCTTCAAACCTGCTAAAACTTTCGTTCAAGAAGTAAAAAAGTAAATCCTAATCATTAACCAATAAATTTAAACACTATGCCAAGCGGTAAGAAGAAAAAAAGACATAAAATGTCTACGCACAAGCGTAAAAAAAGACTGAGAAAAAACAGACATAAGAGCAAAAAGTAAAAAATGTCTGCATGAATACAGGGAACAAACTTGCATGTACTTGGAAAAACACGCAGCAAGTTTGTTCTTTGTATTAAGAAGCTGTATAAATTTTATGGGAAATGTTTTTTACAGCAAAGCCAATTTCGGTTATCCAAGGCCAATATGGGCAACCATCCTTTCTTTTCAATAGACAACAGCCCGCTACTCCCTGCAAGATAACGAATAAAGCGCACACACTGATACAGAAACATTCAGAGATAAAATTCAAACAGCATCCAAGAGACATAAAAGAACAAAGATTCTAATCTTCAAAATAACCTAATAACAAATTACAAGAATTGTGACAAGCGAACTCATTGTAAATGTTCAACCCGACTCCGTTTCGATTGCAATCACAGAAGACAAGCAATTGGTAGAGTTTCAAAGGGAAGAACAAACCGCATCATTCTCTGTGGGCAATATCTATCTTGGGCGAGTAAAAAAAATAATGCCCGGATTGAATGCCTGCTTCGTTGACGTGGGTTCCGACAAAGACGCATTCCTTCACTATCTGGATTTAGGAGCACAATTCTACTCTCTACAAAAATATCTCAAACAAGTTACAAGTGACCGTAAGAAGACATTTCCCATGTCAAAAGCTGCAATACAGCAAGAGAAAGGGAAAGACGGCAACATATCAGACGCATTGCAAACAGGGCAGGAGATATTGGTACAAGTAACAAAAGAACCCATAAACACAAAAGGGCCGCGCCTGACAGGTGAAATATCCTTTGCAGGACGTTTCTTGATACTAATACCATTCGAGGATAAAGTATCAGTATCTTCAAAAATAAAATCCCCCGAGGAGCGCACCAGACTCAAACAGCTCCTACAAAGCATAAAACCCAAAAACTACGGTATAATAGTGCGCACTGTTGCCGAAGGGAAAAAAGTTGCCGAACTTGACGCCGAACTGCGTCATCTTATAGAAAACTGGGAAACACTTGTATCAAAAGTACAGAAAAGCACAAAACCACCGACATTGGTACACGAAGAGTCCGATCGTACGGTAGCCCTTCTGCGCGACCTCTTCAACCCCTCCTATGAAAGCATACATGTCAACGATGCCGAAGTGTGGAAAGAGATAAAAAACTACGTCACACTAATAGCACCTGAACGTTCCGACATTGTAAAGCTATACAAAGGCGAACTACCCATATTCGACCATTTTGCAATCACCAAACAGATAAAATCATCGTTTGGCCGAATTGTATCATTCAAAGGAGGAGCCTACTTGGTAATAGAACACACCGAAGCACTACACGTTGTTGACGTTAATAGCGGAAACAGAGCACGCAACAACGCAACTAATCAAGAAGACAATGCACTTGAGGTGAATTTGGCCGCAGCAGACGAACTGTCTCGTCAACTGCGTCTGCGAGACATGGGCGGAATTATAGTTGTAGACTTTATAGACATGGACAAGTCGGAAAACCGCCAAAAGCTATATGAGCGCATGACATCAAACATGGAAAACGACAGAGCCAAGCACAACATACTTCCCTTAAGCAAGTTCGGCCTTATGCAAATAACACGTCAAAGAGTGCGCCCCGCAATAGATATGCCGGTTGAGGAGAAATGTCCCACCTGCTTCGGCAAAGGCAAAGTACAATCTTCCATTCTGTTCACAGACACATTAGAGAGTAAGATAGACACACTGGTAAACAATGCCGGTGTGCACAAATTCAAGCTGCACATACACCCTTATGTGGCAGCATACGTGAATAAAGGATTCATTTCGCTGCTCCGCAAATGGCAGATGAAATATGGATTCGGAATACGCATCATACCCGATCAGAGCCTTGCATTCTTAGAGTACAGATTCTACGATGCAACAGGCAAAGAGATAGATATGAAAGAGGAATCTGAGATAAAATAATCTACAATAAAAGATTTATAAATAAAAAGATTGGCGATATAAAAATATCGCCAATCTTTTTATTTATCAAATAGAGACTGCTTAACCCTATTCATTATTATACGTAGAACACAAATCAAACAGTCTCAAAAACTTTTGTAAGCTGCTTAAATTTCCAAAAACAGTTTATCTTACCATAAACTTGTTTCCTTCAATCACATAGATACCATTAGGCAATACGAGCGTAGCAACACCGTCAACCACTGCATCGTAAACAGGTGCTCCGTAAACGTTGAATACCGTAACCCTGCGAGGTGCCGAAGTAACAAATTCAACCGCATTGCGACGCACATTAACCTGTACCGCATTAGGATTCTCTTCGGAAACTACCTCATCTACACCGGCCCATACAAAGTCGTCGTTTGAGTTTTTCTTCTCTAAGTAGAATCCCTTTATCTGCATAGTCCTTGCACCGCGTGTATTCATCAGCAGACCTAAAGATACCGTATTTTCAGCTTTCTGCACAGAAAATTCAACCATCTTAGATGGCAATAGAGAGCTGGCAAGAGCCGACTTCTCCAAATCATCTGTGTCGGGCAATCCTACGCCCTCGTTAACGACAATATATGATTCATCGTCATTCATTCCGGATATATCCTCAACCCTGAACACATAATGTCCCGCGGGCAACTTAACCGTTTGATATAGTTTGTGATTTAGAACCGAACCTTCAAAATCGTAATCCTTAAGAGTTAATGCAAGTGCCGAGTTATTCTTAACATCGACATACAATCCTGTTTTAACTTTACCGTTAACAGTTGCATTCTCAACCACCCATGTCGAATTATCACTATTCTGCAATATTTCCATGTAGCGTCCGGCCTCATAATCATTCACAGACTTTCCTGAGTGCAAGAAAGGCATCTCATAGTTTGTAAGGTAATTCTCGGTAATATCCTCACGCTCTACATTATTCAAGCAGAAGACACCTAATGATGAACTCCAGGCATCACCTTCGGGGCCAAAACCTGAACGCACACCAGTGAGTGCGTTAGATGTGGCATCCTGCACATTACCCGAATTTTGGTTAAAGTTGTAGTATAGAGCCAATTTATGACTCTTCTCGGCTGCAGCAATATCTTCTATTGGAGAATTTGCAAAATCAACGATATTTTCGTTTGTAAGTGCACTGTTCCAAATTCTGAATTCGTCAATCACGGCATTCATTGCACCTTTTGCACCTCCAAGAACAAACTTCTCGGGCATGTTTGGATATTTACCATACATACGTGTATATACAGTTTCAATTGATTGGAAATATTCACCATCGCGATACATCTTAAGCAAGCCGCGATCGAATACAAGTGCATAATGATGCCATTCGCCTTGTTTATAGAATGAAGGTTGCGAAGTATAAACGTAACCTCCTATTGAGAAAGAGAGTGTTCCGTCGGAAAGGGCACAAATAAGCATATTCTCCATTGAGCCTCCCATAGCCTGAGAGTATGTTGCGTTGCGTTTGGGATTCATCCACCAATCAATAGTAAACGTAGGTGTGACAGAAAGATTAATCGGGTTATCGAAAGTTACTGTTTCGGTAGTCTCACCACGGAAATTCAATCCTGTTTTTGATTCGGCATTGCACACAACAATGGCATTTCCTCTTTTGCCTACTCCGGTACCAACCATATTTGTGGCTCTGAGTTCTACATTATATATACCGGGATTATCAAATGTCATTTCGCAATTCTGCTCATAGGAGATGAAGTGATTAGACGAGTTATATACAGCCCAATGCCAAGCGTTAGGAGCATGCTTGCTTGCATCTATGAGTGAGACTATCTCTCCTTTATAAATTGTAGCCGGTTTTATCTCAAAATCAACTTCGGGTGTAACATCTCCCACAATGATTGTCTTCGACACAGTGGAGGTTCCGGCAGCATTTGTTGCATTCAGTGTGACTGTATAGAAACCCGACTCGGCAAATGTGGCAGAAGCGTTTACAGTTGTGGCTGTTTCCACCTCGGCACCCGGCATACTCCAACTAAATTTACATCCGTCGGAGGGAACTGTTGTATTTACAAAACTTACACGCTGCCCTACAACTGCTGTTTCGACTGTCTTGAACGATGCTACAGGGGCGGGTAGTTCTTCTACAGTAAGATTCTGCTCACATGATACAGACTTTCCGTTCATATCATATACGGTAAGTGAGATTTTTTTGTCGCCTGCTGTTTCAAATACAACCTCGGGGTGCTCAACGGTGTATTTCTTACCATCGACATTCCACTCATATCTCAGTGCGTTTGCCGATGAGGTATTATTTATTCTTATAGATGATTTATTGTAATAAGGCCCGCCGGGCAATACAAACGATGCTGACAGCTCGCGACTATCCACCATAAGAGCATTATCTGTGGATGCAATGTGTCTTCCGGCAAGTTTTGTTACTTTATATTTTCCTGTGGCATCTATAAGTTCGTCATTGGTATCTACATCCATTTTAACCTCTACCAACAAATCGGGGTTATTTTGCGGATCGGCCACCTCGGAGTGCATCATTGTCTGTATCTGTTTTTGTGAACGTGCAGTCTTCCATACGCGGAATTCATCAATTGTTCCATTGATGCCGGTGGCAGATGTTGTTCCTCCCACAGTAAGTGTTCCGAATCCTCCGATGCCGTTACCGCCGGAAGCAATTTCACCTACATTCTCGCCATTGACGTATGCAGTCATTGTGCTACCGTTAACAACAATTGCTATATGGTTCCATTTTCTGAGTGTTAAGGTGTTTGCGGGCGATGTTATACGGTTTCCGATGTCCCAACCTACATAAAGTTCTTTTCTTGCGGTGGTGTGCAGCATGAAATTGCCCCAACCCGGTCCTATTTGCTGGTTGTAATCGACACAACCGTTAGGCTTGAGCCAATACTCTATTGTTGCAGCCGGGTAACGTTCTGTAAAGAGGTCTTCAATGGCAAATCCGGAATATTGGAATCCGCGTGTGGCATTTGTTTCGGGTGTAGCACCGCAATAGTCCGATACAGAAGGAGATACATAGGCCGACTCACTCTCGCTGCCTCCTATTGAATATATTGCGGCAAGTTTTACGGACGAGAGGTTTTCTGCCGTATACGATGTTACATCGGCAGCCACACGTGCCACAAGCTCTCCTGCACTGTATACATTGTAGCCCAAGAGTGAGTATGTGGACATAACGGGAGCATCCCAGATAAGAGTATTACCCTCAAGGACTATGTTACGAGGTGCATTCAAGGGCTCACCGGTAACAACCACCGAGATAATGGTTTTTCCGCCTAAGGTCTTCACTTTGACGCCATCCTGGGGTATGTCACAGGGAAATTCCACTCCGTTTTTGTCAAATTCGTAATCAATAACCGAACATTCGTGTATTTTACCGGCACCTGTTGCACTTACTTTTGTTTGTACTATGAAGAAGTACTTGAGTGGGCGACGTGTGTCAAAATTGGCCGAGAGGTCGGTCAAATCGTATCCGAATTCCATTGGTTCGTGGTGCAGGCCGTCTTTCCAACGTCCAAGCATGGGGGTGAGTGCGTCTTGTCCGTCGCCATCACCGTCGCCGGCATATTTGAAGTGCTCGAAATTTATTATCTTCTCGGGTGTGGTTGCCGATGTATCTGATGCAATACCTGCCGACAGTAGGATTTCACTACGTTTTTTGTGCTCCATTTTTATCTTCATGGTGCGTATGGGACGATAATCCTTGCGTATGTAATATACTTCGGGCCAATAGTAGTCTGTACCGTTACCCACTGTAACAGCATTTTTGTAAGGACAGTATATGAAGCCTTTGTTGCACCAGTCGCCCCACGAATTGGCAATTATCCATGCGCCCACCTCATCTTTTTCCACTTCGCCTGCAATACCGTTGCCATCGAGGTCGAATTCTATGCGGTCGTCATATCCTACTATGGTTAGCGCATGGTCAACCTGCGCTCCCCATTTGCCTACATAGTATTTGTTTACTACACCTATTTCGCTATTCTTTTCGGTTCTTGGTATCTTAAGCCATGTACCTCCACTTGCTACACCTATTCCGCAAATACCTCCGGCTTTAAAATCTTCATCACCATTATGGTTCCACAACCAATTTTTCACAGCCTCACGCCCCTCTTCGGTCTCTACCGACTGTGGGAAGTTTGTGGTGCGCTCCAAACGGTTGAACATGGCTGCGTACCATTTATCATATCCCTGCATCCAGCCAAAATCGTTGTCGGCACAATCCTGATTTCCAAAAAGATTAGAATATGTGCGTCCTCCGTATGTTACAATATTGGGAATACCGTTTGCAATGGCCATTCCATCCTTTGAAGAGCCGGAATTGGTGAGCAGCCATGTGAAGTGTGAGGGATAAATATTCTCTTCGAGTGAAGCATCGGCATCGCGGTAGGCGTTTATCTCGTAATTGAACATATACGAAATACGTGAAGCCGAACCGCAGGAACCGCCGTCTTGGTTAAAGATTGAGGGAAAATACTTTGTCTCGGCATTGTTTACATAAGCCGGACGTTGTTTCTTACTATCGGTTCTCCGAACCATTAACTTTGCATCGCCTTTTGTGGGAGGCGCATAATCGGGGTATTTTTCGTAGTTTACCTCGACCTGTGCCGAAACAGGCAGGCCGACAGCAATTAATGTTGCTGCCAGAATTTTTTTCTTTAATGACTTTAGTTTCATATATAAGAGTTTTGTTATATTTTTTGTTTTTGTATTATGAAAAACATTCTAAAATGACCTATATAAACAGTTTTTTAGAAAGTTTATAAAACAAGTTCTTAAATATAAATATTTTTTTGGGGTAAAAATATATAATTTTTTAAATTACGACGCAATTACTACATCTATATTAATATACTTTACATAACCTTAACAAAGAGAATGTGTCTTGCAGGACACATTCTCTTCGTTTGGGTTCTATTGAGACTTTTCTCTTTTGTCATCAAATGTTCATGGCCTCTTTCATACGGGCGATAAGTGCATCTGCGGCAGCAGTTGCAGCCTCAAAGTCGTCGCGATTGTTCATTACTCCCTTTGCCTCCATGTAGAACTTTATCTTAGGTTCGGTTCCCGAGGGGCGAACTGAAATTTTATTGCCACTTTGGGTAAAGTACTGAAGCACATTTGAAGTCTCGGGCATATCTATATCGGTTACATTACCCTCACCGTCGGTTTGTTTAAGGGATTTGTAGTCTTTTGCACACACAACTTTTTCGCCTGCAATTTCTTTGGGCGGATTTGAGCGGAAGTTTTCCATCATGAGGCGTATCTCGTCGGCGCCGCTTTTACCGGGTTTTACAACATTCACAGTCACCTCTTTTGAGAAGCCATACTCTACGTATATATCCATTAGCATCTCATAAAGGCTCTTTCCATTGTCTTTTGCCCATGCTGCCACTTCGGCAATGAGGCTGCATGCCGACACTGCATCTTTGTCGCGACAGAAGTCTTCGGCCAGGAAGCCAAAGCTCTCTTCACCACCGCCTATATATTTTGCAATACCTTCGTTGTCGCGTATTACTTTTGCTATCCATTTAAAGCCGGTGTAGCAATCATACATTTTAAGGTTGTTTTTCTGTGCGATATTCTTGATGACCTCTGTTGTTACTATTGTCTTTACAACAAATTCCTTTCCTGTCATCTTACCGAGCTTTGTATATTGGGTTATAATGTAGTAAAGGAATATCATGCAGGTTTGATTACCGTTTACAATCATCCATTCGCCTTTAGTATTCTTGCATGCGATGGCCAAACGGTCGGCATCGGGGTCGGAAGCCATTACGAGGTCGGCGTCTATCTCTTTTGCAAGATTCATTGCGAGTGTCATTGCCTCGGGGTTCTCGGGATTGGGCGATACGACTGTGGGGAAATTGCCGTCTTTTGTCATCTGCGCCTCAACACAGTGTATATTCTCGAAGCCCCAACGACGCAACGATGCGGGGATGAGTACTCGGCCGCAACCATGTATGGGGGTGTATACTATCTTAAGGTCTTTGTGACGTTCTATCACTTCGGGGTCTATGATAAGTGTACGCACCTGCTCCAAGAAAGCATTGTCTACCTCTTCACCTATTACTTCGATGAGCGACGGATTGCCTTGGAATTTTATATCCTCGACTTTTACTTTGTTTACATTGTCGATGATTGCTGTATCGTGGGGCGAGAGCACTTGTGCACCATCTTCCCAATAGGCTTTGTAGCCGTTATACTCTTTGGGATTGTGGCTGGCTGTTATGTTTACTCCGCTTTGACAACCGAGGTGACGTATCGCAAATGATATTTCGGGTGTGGGACGCAGGTCTTCAAACAGATATACCTTGATTCCGTTTGCCGAGAAGATGTTTGCCGATACTTCGGCAAAAAGACGGCTGTTATTGCGACAGTCGTGACCTACCACCACTGATATTTGCTCTTTATCTTTGAAACATTCGTTAAGGTAGTTGGCCATTCCTTGTGTGGCTTTACCCACTGTGTAGATATTCATGCGGTTGCTTCCTGCACCCATGATACCACGCAAACCGCCGGTACCAAATTCCAATTCTCGGTAAAAGGCATCTATAAGAGGTGTTTTATCCTCATTGTCGAGCATTGCCTGCACCTCTTTGCGTGTCTCTTCGTCGTAAGCGGGGGAAAGCCATTCGCCGGCCTTCTCTGTTACCATTTTAATTAGTTCCTGATCCATAATAAAATATATTATAAGTAAATACTTGTCGCACAAGCAGTAAACGGCTCGCTGCGGATTATTATAATGCAGAAACCGTTTCTTATGGTTTTTGATTAGGTAAAGATATATATTATATTTAACAAAATCAAGAAAATGTCATTATTTTACGGTTGGTACAAGGTATTTGTCGCCTGTCTGCTCTATAAGTTGTTGTTTGTAGCTGTCGGGATAACCGGGACGCTTCACCGAAGCACCTATACCTGTGGGTGTACGCATGAATTTTCCATTCTTTTCGGGCTTCACCACCATGTCGTTATATTTCACAATGATATATTCGCCAAACTGTTTCCACTCTGAGAGGGCTGTTTCGGCTGTTTCAATGGTGAAGTTGTTAAGCATTTTTTCTGCATATTTGGGCGATTCGTTTATACATGCGAGCGCCTCGGTCTCTACGATTTTACTTTGCTCATATATTCTGTTCTCCAGCTCACTCTGCACACGTTTCATATCTTCAACAACGAGTGAATATTTGGGATATATCATATTGGAAACCCAATTGAACACCCAGAATGATGATTTCCATGAGAAAGTTACCGGGTCGGAATTTTCTGCCGCATAACATTCTGGGATTTTGGTTGTGCAGCAATACACCGGTGTATATACCACCATATTTGCATCGTCGGTACCAAACCACATCACGCCTCCTATTTGATTGGGCAGCCAACTGCGCAACTGTGCCACAAAAGTGAATGCTGTTTGAAATGTGGATATGGGGCGCTCGTTGAAATACTCTTTTCCATCATGCTTGAAGCTCAACGGAGAAAGGCGATAGGGCATGTTGAAGATTCCTCCTCCGATGTCCTGTGTTACATCAAACGGGGTGCCTTCGTAGTGGTCGCGCATGCCTTTCTCTACATCTTGCAGCGATAGTGGGCTTTTAGGTTTCACATATAGTGGCATTGGGGTTGCCGTTGCATCTCCCGAAGCCCATGCGAGATATTCATTCATATCAAGGTCGGCATACATATTGAAGAAGCTCCACACTCGCGCATCGCAATAACGCAGACCGCCGAAATCGGCAGGGCAATAGGCTGCGGCAAAATCAAAGTCCTTATCTTCGCCATCGAAATATCCCTGTTTGCGAGCAAATTTTATTACATCTTTGGAGTACATCACATTCTCTTTGTCTTTCATGTCGAAGTGGCGTATGCGTGCTTGATTGGCGTGTGCCGATATGCAGTCGTCGGGTATACGCACAGCCACCCACACAGTGCCCTTCTCTACTCCGCCTTTACCAATCATTTCGAGTATCCATGCTTCATTCGGGTCTGCTATCGAGAAGCTCTCACCACTGCTGTAATATCCATATTCGTTGGTAAGTTCTGTCATCACTTTAATGGCCTCGCGTGCGGTTTTTGAGCGTTGCAGAGCAATATATATAAGGCTTCCGTAGTCTATTATTCCTGTGGTGTCTACAAGCTCGGGACGCCCGCCGAATGTTGTCTCGGCAATGGCTACCTGATGTTCGTTAATATTGCCCACTACATTGTATGTTACACGTGCCTCGGGTATGCTGCCCAACAGTTTGCCGCTATCCCAATCGTACACTTCGCGCATTGTACCTTCGGCATGCTGTGCAGCCGGGAAATGGGCTACAAAGCCACTCATTCCGAAGCTGTCGGCACTGTATGAGATAAACACTGAGCCGTCTTTTGATGCTTTTTTTCCGACAATAAAATTTGTGCAGGCACTTCCTGTCTGTATAATCAGTGCGAGACACATTGATACTAAAAATAATTTTTTCATAATTAAGATTGTGTTTGTTTTAGAAGCTGGTTTAATTTTATTATGGCATTATTTGAGAACTGCTTTAGAGTGTTTTTTTGTTATATTGCAGGGAATAGCGGACTGTTTCCAAAAGATAACAAAGAACAGATGTCTGAAACAGACTCAAAGAAGCCGAAACTTAGCTACAAATATAGCAACAAACGAGCGAAATAAATAAAGCTTGCTTTATTATTTTGCAGCGAGTGCCGACTTATATTCGAGGTTTACCTCAAATATAGCAACAAACGAGCGAAATAAATAAAGCTTGCTTTATTATTTTGCAGCGAGTGCCGACTTATATTCGAGATTTACCTCAAATATAGCAACAAACGAGCGAAATAAAATAAAGCTTGCTTTATTATTTTGTAGCGAGTGCCGACTTATATTCGAGATTTATCTCAAATATAGCAACAAACGAGCGAAATAAAATAAAGCTTGCTTTATTATTTTGCAGCGAGTGCCGACTTATATTCGAGGTTTACCTCATATATAGAAAACTTTTCCAATAAAAATTAGAAGCTGTTTGAATTTCTAAAAAAATTTCTTAATAGAAACAGTGTTGTTTGTTTCACAATTTTTGTTCTATGAAAATTGGCGATATAAATTCAAACAGTTTCTTAAACAGCTTCTCAGATTATTATTATCTTTTCGAGCGTTGTTGTATTGCCAGCACGGTCGCTTACAAACAGTTGCAGTTTGTGCTTGCCGGGTTTGATTTTCTCGGCCCGCAGGTCGCATGTAAGACGACCGTTCTTGCTGCTATATTCAAAGAGCACGAAGTGTCCGTCAATCCTACCTTTGAAATCTTTTATCCCCGTCTCTTTATCGCCAATTGAAAATGCTATAATTCCGTTCCTTTTCCAACGCTTCTCGTTTATAGGCTTTAATTGGGGAGCGAGTGTGTCGATTGCCACTTCGTAGGTTCCGAACTGTGCAATATCGGCAACCATCCATCCCGCGGAGTATCGGCCTTTAACAGACGAGTAACTTTTTGATTTTACACGTCTTATATATAACTTTGAGGTATCTGTCGCCAAACTGTCGTTCACTTGGATGGACAAACGCACATTGCGCCGCAGCGGATATTCGCCTGTTATTTTGTATCTGCGCGAGAGTGATGAGTGTGCCGACTCTTCATGAACTGACAGCAGTGCATTCTCAAACAGTTCGCCGCGCGATATACTGAGCCTCATTCCGGGATATGATATTTCGTTGTTAAGGAACCAATATAGGTAGTGTGCATCTGTGTCGGGATGCAGGGGTATTGTGTCGCATCTCCCCTGCAAAGCAAAATTACATACTGTGATATTTCCGTGATAATCGGCAAGACGATACTCTACATTATATATTCGCTCACTGTCAATGGTAATCCAGCCTCTGTTTGCATCGGCATTCAGAATACGCAGTGGATTATTATCGAGTATATACGACTTCAGAAACCAATCGCCTTTGCTGTGCAAACGGCCATAGTCGGCCCATGCGTTTATCAAACGTGTCTCGTCTCGGGCATAACCATCCATTTTACTTTTAAAGCGCAGAGAATCATCCACATACATCTCTATTGAATAAACACCGTAGGTGTTATGTGTATCGTTCATCACATCTTTTGCTTTTATGGAAAGCCCTATCGTGCCCCATGCCGATATTGTATCGCGCACAACTGCATTGGATATTTTATGTGTAACCGGCGACACACCCCCCTCAACCACTCCTTTACCGGGGCAGGGTGCAACGGTGACAGCCTGTGCCACGGGAGCTTTAGTATCTTTAATGAGATTTTTATAAAAACGCATCGGGTTGACAAGTTCGTTTCCACCGGCCACACGCACTTCAAAGTGCAGATGAGGGCCGAATGAATATCCGCTGTTACCCGCCAAGGCCAACACTTCGCCCCTCTTTACAGGAAATTCCTGAGGGGTAAATTCCACGTCCACAGCAAATGTTTCGCCTGAATATTGTTGTTCGCGCACACGTTGTGCCACCCCTTCGGGAAAACGATGCAAATGTCCGTACACTGTCATATATCCATTATCGTGCATCACGTAAAGCGCCCGTCCATAGCCTCCGGGCGACACTGTTGCACGAGAAATATACCCATCACAGGGAACCAATATGGGCTTACCCGACACTCCTTGTGTCTTAAAGTCGAGCCCGGCGTGAAAATGATTACTGCGCAGTTCGCCGAAATTACCGCTTAACAAAAGAGGAAAGTCAAATGGTGCACTCAACGATATGCTGTCTTGTGCACGCACCGGCAAGTGTAAAATCGAGAACAGAGATAATAATATCAATACATTACGCATCATTTTCTAATTTTCTTTACTATGAAACGTTTAATATGTAAAACCGAGAAATTCAAATGTCTATGCAACATATAAAGTGAGATGCACGAAGACAGCGTCACACATGCACCTCCTGCAATCCAATAAATAATACCATTTTTCAAAAACAGCATCATTGCCACCGAGAGCACAAACAGCGGCATCTGCAAAATAAAACAGAGCATGGCATTATGCGACACACGATAAGCATACCTATAACGAGCCACAAAATAGACAACCAGCAAATCTATCGTATACACAGCGGCCAATCCCAAACCTATTCCCAACAACCCCATAAGCAAATACCCCAATGTCACAAACAACACCATACATATATTATAAATTGTTTCTTGAAAGACAAAGGCACGTGTATCTCCAAAAGAGAGCGGTAAAAAGGAGATAGGATAAGCCATGCTTCTCATGAACATGCCAAACATTGCAAGTTGTGTCATTGGAACAACCGCCGAAAATTCTCTGTCATAAAACAGTGGCACCACCATTGGCAAAGCAACAGCAAAAGCCATGAGCAAAGGAGATTGCACAAGCTGCTGTATCTCAAGCTGTTGATTAACCGTAGCATCACGTAATTCAGCATTTGCCACCACTCCAGAAAGACGTGGGAAATACTCCGAATCGAGTGCGGCAAAAAGCACACTCGGCAGAAGATAAATTATAGTAAAACAAGCAGTAAAAAAGCCAACCGTTGTATTCTCTCCAAATCCCGAGAGTATGGCACAGACAAGCCACACCGCAAGCGATGAAAACATTGTGGCATACATATATCCTGCACCAAGTTTCACCATCTCCAATCCCTCTTTCAGTATTTTAAATGAGAAAGGCTTGGCTTTATACGCATACAAAGGAAGGGAGAATGAGAGTAATATCGTCATCTGCGACAATGCTATCAAAAAGATGGAGATAAATACACCGCTGAAACCCAGCAAATAATAGAGCGGCACAGATACGAATAACGACACCACAGACATTAAGAATGTATAAGCCGCCACCCTCTGAAGCTGTTTAACACCACGCAGAATGGCAAGTTCGCCACCCGAAACCGCCATAAAGAGAACAACCGGAGAGAGTAACATCATGCGCTCTGTATAAACACCCTCTCTGTTAAATACAACATCCGACACCAAAGGCGACAGAAAGAGCATGAGCAACATACCGACAAAACCTGTTAGCAAAGCAATGCTGCGTACAACTTTCACTAACCGCTCTATACATTCGGCGTCTCCTGTTTCGTAGGCCTCAGACATACGCTTGACGGCACTGAACGAAAGACTGAAATTAGTACAATCGCTGAACATTTGAACCGTCCTGTTAAAGTAGGCTATCACACTGAGACCCTGTGCGCCAATCAACTTAACGGTGAGTTTATTGCGCACTATTCCAAAGAGCATTGAAGCGCCTTGCGCACTGCCGAACAGCCCAAGATATTTCATTGTGCGTCCATAGCTCTCGCCCTTGTTTTTGCAGTTATTGTCGTTGATACTCATAAACTTTGCGAAGATACAAAAAATATATATATCCGACTACAAAAAAGAAATACAAAAGAAGCATCCCGAAGCGAGAATAATCCTTTAATTTATGCGTCATGCACATCTGTCCACAAACAACAGCAAACTGTTTTAAAGATTCTCACAGCCCCATTGGCAACTGTTTATTTTATTTCGCTCATTTGTTGCTATATTATCATTAACTTTGCAAGAGAAACAAATGTAGATAATGTTGAACTGAATTCATATACAAGTTCCGCCTACGATGCAACCACAGGCCCCATAATCAATATTTCCACAACCAAGCATCAGAATGATGGTTGGAATATGTCCATTTTAATACGGTAACAGTTCCTAAGTTCATTGTGTTTGCACTCTTCGAGCTGCAGATAATAAAAATAAAGAGGTACAGAGTATTATCACATCTGCACCTCTTTTCTCAAAAGTCTGATAGTCTCTTATCTGATAATCGAGAATTACAGACCTCTTACAGTCAGTTACTTAACCTCATTCTCGGGTCTCAGCCTGCGAACAACCTCGGCTGTGCGCCACATCTCACTCTCGTGCAAAGCCTTAAGCTCATCATTCAATTTTTCGCGATAATCGGGCTGAGAATTAGAGTCTATCGAAATTTGTGCTTCGTTACCACTCTTTACCGACTCATATAACTTATACATTACAGGTTTGATGGCATCGTGGAAAGGCCCCATCCAATCGAGGGCACCACGCTGAGCGGTTGTCGAGCAGTTTGCATACATCCAATCCATACCCTTTGCTGCAAACAGCGGCATAAGCGATTGAGTAAGTTCCTCTACCGTCTCGTTGAATGCCTCTGAGGGAGTGTGTCCATTCTCGCGCAACACCTCGTATTGCGCAAGCAGCAATCCCTGTATAGCGCCCATGAGAGAGCCGCGCTCACCGGTAAGGTCACTTGTAGCCTCACGTTGGAAAGTAGTTTCAAACAGATAACCCGAGCCTATTCCGATACCGAAAGCCAACACTCTGTCCATTGCCTTGCCTGTTGCATCCTGATAGATTGCATAGGAAGAATTAAGCCCGCGTCCTTCGAGGAACATAGTGCGCAGAGAGGTTCCCGAACCCTTGGGAGCAACCATGATAACATCTACATCTGTGGGGGGAACGATACCTGTTCTATCGTTCCATGTGATACCAAATCCATGCGAGAAATAAAGAGCTTTGCCTGCTGTAAGATAGGGAAGGACTTTAGGCCACACTGCAATCTGTGCAGCATCAGAGAGCAACATACACACGATGGTTCCTTTTTGTGCAGCCTCTTCAAGCGAGAAGAGTGTCTCTCCCGGAACCCAGCCGTCGCTCACAGCCTTATCATAGGTTTTACCCTCACGCTGTCCGACAATCACATTAAAGCCATTGTCACGAAGGTTGCAAGCCTGTCCGGGGCCTTGCACGCCATATCCGAGCACTGCAATTGTCTCATCCTTTAAAATCTCACGAGCTTTCTCCAAAGAAAACTCTTTGGGAGTGATTACATTCTCTGTCACTCCGCCAAAATTCATTTCTGCCATAGTTATTATTATATTAATGATTTAAAATTCACTTATTCTTTTGTATATACATTTATGAAGCCTTTTTCTCGTTCATTTTCTATAAGGTATGTTTTTCGTACCATGAAAAACCAATATAAACAGCCACTTATTTGGTTGCAGTTCTCAACGCATCCTCGTCAAAAAGTTGTTCGGTGAGATGTTCCACTACATCACGTGTGACAGCAATATGCCCCGACTTCACAAATTGCAAGACACATCCCTCTGCCACAAATTCCTTGTAGAGCTTTATTATTGTCTCAGTTTTGCCGGTAAGTTCAACCACCGTATATGTGGTATTTATCTCTATCACACGTGCATTATTGTGACGTATTATTTTTGAGATATGTTTGTTGGCAAGCAGTTTAGGTGTTGATATTTTGTACAGAGCCACCTCTTGAACAAAAATCTCATCCTCGGTATAATAGCTTGCTCGCAATACATCTATTTTCTTTTCGAGACGCTTAACCACCTTTTTTATCACCTCCTCTTCGCTCCATAGCGATACTGTATAGCGATGCACGCCCTCTATCGAGGATGATGATACGTTAAGCGTTTCAATATTCATCTGCCTGCGTGTAAATTCGGCTGTTACCTGATTGAGCACACCTGCAAGATTCTCCGAATATATTATCACCGTATAAAGTTGTTTTTCCATAAAATTTCTCTTGAGAGGTCATTCAAAAATCATATCGCTCACAGTTGCTCCCGGAGGGGTCATAGGCATTACATTATCCTCCTCTTCAACAGCCACATGCAGCAAGAATGCACCGGGTGTTTCAAGCATCTCTCGTATCGCATCGTCAAGTTCCGAGCGTTCCACAACAAGGCGCGAGGGGATTCCATAAGCCGAAGCTATCATATTATAATCGGGGTTCATCATGGGAGTACACGAATAGCGATGATTGAAAAACAGTTCTTGCCATTGACGTACATTTCCCAAATAGTTGTTATTCAGAAGTATCATTTTCACCGGACACTTCTGTTCCATTATGGTACCGAGTTCTTGAATGTTCATTTGGAAGCCTCCGTCGCCCATGAATGCGCACACTGTTCTTTCGGGGACACCTATGGTTGCACCTATTGCTGCCGGAAGTCCGTAGCCCATTGTTCCCAATCCTCCTGATGTCAGCACACTGTGAGGTTTCGTAAACTTAAAGTATCGGCACGAGAGCATCTGATTCTGCCCTACATCTGTAACAAGTACTGCACTGTTGCCCGTAGCCTCGCTCACCTTGCGTGCCACTTCGCCCATCTTCAAGTGTCCTTCTTTTGGATTTATAGCCTTCTCTATAACTTTTTCATTCTCTATTACATCATATTCCGAGAAGCTCTCTATCCACTCTTTGTGGCAACCCTCTGTCATAAGAGAGGTTATAAGCGGCAGTGTCTCTTTGCAATCTCCGATAACCGCAATGTCTGCCTTTACATTTTTATCAATCTCGGAGCGGTCTATATCAAGATGGATAACCTTGGCCTGCTTGGCGTATGTTGCAATATTGCCTGTTACGCGGTCGCTGAATCGCATGCCTATGGCTATAAGCACATCGCATTGGTTGGTATTGACATTGCAGCTGTAATTGCCGTGCATACCCAACATGCCCATGGTGAGCGGATAATCTGTTGGGAGTGCCGATAAGCCCATGAGTGTTCTTGCTGCGGGTATATTACCCTTTTCAAGAAATGCCTTAAGCTCTTCATGTGCTTCTCCAAGCTCTACGCCCTGACCCACGAGTGCCAAGGGGCGTTGTGCACGGCTTATGAGGTCGGCAGCAGCTTTTATGGCGTCCATATCCGGCTTAGGATAAGGAACATAGCTGCGAATGTGGTCAACCGGTTGCGGTTCAAAAGCTACGGTCGACGTTTGGGCATTCTTGGTAAAGTCGAGCACCACGGGGCCGGGACGACCTGTGCGGGCAATATAAAATGCACGTGCAACAGCCCATGCCACATCTTCGGCACGACGTATCTGGTAGCTCCATTTGGTGATGGGCTGCGTAACACCCACCAAGTCTATCTCTTGAAAAGCATCGGTTCCTAACACTGTCGATGGCACCTGTCCTGCTATCACCACAATAGGTGTGCTGTCGAGTATTGCATCGCTTATTCCTGTAAGTGTGTTTGTGGCACCGGGGCCGCTTGTCACAATGCAAACGCCTACTTTGCCCGAGGTGCGGGCATAACCTTGCGCTGCATGTGCCGCACCTTGTTCGTGACGTACAACCACTTGATTAAAATCGCTTCTATGGTCGTACATGGCATCGAACACCGGCATAATGGAACCACCCGGATAGCCGAATATGGTATCTACTCCTTCGTTCATCAGAGCACGCATCAGTGCTTCTGCTCCTGTTATAATATCTTTCATCGGTTATCTTGTATTGTGTCGTATGACCTGTTCTTACTCTATAATTCTCACACCGCCTTTATCGGCAGAGCTTACCATATTGGCGTATGCTCTGAGGCTCTTGGAGACTACTCGTTCACGTGTCAGCGGGAACATCTCGCGCGAGGCAAGTTCTTCATCGCTGAGCCTTACATTTATACTGCGATTGGGAATATCTATCTCAATAATATCGCCATCGCGCAGCTTGCCTATGTTACCTCCGGCGGCTGCTTCGGGTGATATATGTCCTATGCTCAACCCTGATGTTCCGCCACTGAAACGTCCGTCGGTGATAAGAGCGCACTCTTTGCCTAAGTGACGCGATTTTATATATGACGTGGGGTATAACATCTCTTGCATACCGGGGCCGCCTTTTGGACCCTCATATACAATAACCACCACATCGCCGGCCTGCACGCTGCCGTTGAGAATACCCTCGACCGCAGCATCTTGTGAATCGAACACTTTTGCCTTGCCTGTGAATTTCCAGATACTCTCGTCTACTCCGGCTGTTTTTACCACGCAACCATCTTTTGCTATATTGCCAAATAGAATGGCAAGACCTCCATCCTTTGTGTAGGCGTGCTCAAGGTCGCGTATGCAGCCTTGTTCGCGGTCGCAATCGAGTGTCTCATAGACCTCGCTCTGTGCTCCCATTCGATTACAAAAAACGTTTGCGGGAGCTGTGCTGTATATACGCTTTGCCTCGGCATCTATTGCTGCTCCTGTTATACTGTATTTCTCAATATCTTCGGCAAGGGTGGCACCGTTAACACGTTTGAGGGAGGTGTCGAGCAATCCGCCTTTTGCAAGTTCTGCCATTATGCCTATTATGCCTCCTGCACGACCGCAATCCTGCACGCTGTATTTTGCGCTGTTGGGAGCCAGTTTGCACAAGCAGGGAACCGAACGGCTCAGTTTGTCGATATCCTCCATTTTAAAGTCTACTCCGGCCTCTTGCGCCACGGCAAGCAGGTGAAGTATCGTATTTGTGGAGCCGCCCATGGCTATATCCAGCGTCATTGCATTGAGGAATGCTCCACGCACTGCTATACTGAGCGGAAGCACACTCTCGTCGCCCTCTTCGTAATATTTCATTGCATTGGCGACAATCTGCTTTGCGGCATCCTTGAGCAGTTGCACACGATTTACGTGGGTTGCAAGAATTGTGCCGTTGCCGGGGAGTGACAGTCCTATTGCTTCGGTTAGCGAATTCATGGAATTTGCGGTAAACATTCCCGAGCAGCATCCGCATCCGGGGCATGAACGCTTTTCAACCTCGGCTAGTTCTTCATCGCTCACAGAAGTATCGGCCGCTTTCACCATTGCCGAGATAAGGTCGAGGTTCTCGCCTTTGAATGTGCCTTTTTCCATCGGGCCGCCGGAGACAAACACTGTGGGTATATTCAAACGCATTGTCGCCATTAACATTCCCGGGGTAATCTTGTCGCAGTTGGATATACAAACAAGTGCATCCACTTTGTGTGCATTGCACATATACTCCACGCTGTCGGCAATAATATCGCGCGACGGCAACGAATAGAGCATTCCATCGTGCCCCATGGCAATACCGTCGTCAATTGCTATTGTATTAAATTCGGCTGCATAGCAACCGAGCTTCTCAATCTCTTGCTTCACTATCTGGCCTGCTTCATGCAGATGCGTATGTCCGGGCACAAGCTGCGTAAAAGAGTTTGCAATACCTATGATAGGCTTGCCGAACATTTCGCGTTTCATGCCGTTGGCAATCCAAAGAGCGCGTGCTCCGGCCATACGGCGCCCTTCGGTACATTGTGCACTTCTTAACTTTATTTTCATAATTCAAATAATATTCTCAAACAATAAAAAACGCCCTCCTCGAAACATTGAGAAAGGCACCTTGATTTTATTTATATATTACACAGCCAATCTCATCCCATTAATCGGATAGGACGACAATCACAATATTTATAATACTTTGTGAAGTTAAATGCTGCCTGCACATATTCCATTTATTATTACTTCGCGAAAGTAATGTTTTTTTTTCAGCACTGCAAAGAAATCAAAGAAAAAAATTATCAAAAAATCACTTTTCTATCAAAACTTCAAATAAAATTTCACTTAAAAGAGGATTTATGTATACATTTTAGAAGTTTTTCATTTTTTCGTCGTCTGTTTTTTACAGAGCAGAATAACTATGTCTGTTTATTCTTTAAAAGGCATATTGCGATGGTAACAGAAAAAAAGAAACTGCTTGAAATAAAGTGAACCCCAAAGTTTTTTGTCCAAACTTTGAGGTTCACTTTAAAATTATATAAAAAGTTTCTTTTTTTATACTCTTATTTCCCTTTTCTTGTTCCTTGATATATGAGGTAACCCACAATGAACACACCCACTGCGATAAATATATATCCAAGTTCGTGGCTGTATTCCGTTACTTTGGCAATAAGTTGCTCCTCGGTTTCAATACCCGGTACGGTGGAGAGATAATAACCGATGGTTGCAAGCACCACATTCCATATACCGGCACCCAGCGTGGTATATATCAAGAACTTGCCGATACTCATACGCGCAAGTCCTGCAGGTATTGAGATAAGTTGACGCACGGCAGGTATCAATCGACCTATAAAGGTTGAAAGCGCTCCATGTTTGTCAAAATACTCCTCGGCACGCTGCACCTTGGCCTCATCTATCAGACAGATATGCCCGAAACGACTGTTTGCAAATTTGTAAACAATAGGACGACCCAGCCATTTTGCAAGATAATAGTTGATGAGCGCACCAAAATTTGCACCCAATGTGGCGAAGAGCACCACAAGCACCACATTCATCTCACCCGTTACAGCCGCCTTGTATGCAGCCGGAGGCACCACCACCTCAGAGGGGAAAGGAATAAAAGAACTCTCGATAGTCATTAAAATAGTGATTGTCCAATAGTTCAGATGATCGAGACACCACTGTATAAAAGCAACAGATTCCATTTTTCTTAATTATATATAAAGTTACTAAAATGCCATTTAATTATTGGCAGGCTTGCAAAAAATCACACATCGGCAGTATCGGTAAGCTCAACCCGCGATACAAGAAGTTTGTCTATACGTGCTCCATCCATATCGCTAATCTCTATGCGGAAATTATGCCACGTAAAGCTGTCGCCCTCGCAGGGAATACGGTCGAGCTGTGCAAGACACAATCCTGCCACTGTTGAATAGTCGCAATTTTCGTAAAGTTCCTCGCTATCAAAGAAACGCAGAAAATCGTGCACGGGGCAGCGTCCGTCAACCAACCACTCTTCCCTATCCTGTCGTTTTACGATAAAATTCTCATCATCCTCTTCGTCCACCACACCCACAAGGGCATGCATCATATCTTTAAGCGTTACGATGCCCACGCATACTCCAAATTCGTCGCATACGATACCTCGGCTCACGCCCTCTTTTTTCATAATTTCCAGCACCTTGTATACGCTCATGCTGCGATAGAAATAGGTTGGTTCGCGCAATATCTTTTCCAAAGAAAATTCTACGGTGCCTAATGTGAACAGAAGGTCTTTTATCGACACAAGCCCCAAGAGTTTATCGAATCCGCCATCGCACACGGGGTATAGTTCATACAATTCTCCACCCATCGTATCGCGCACCTCTTGCGCGGTCATCTTTACGTCGAACCATACAATGTCGTGTCTGTGCGTCATTATGGAACCTACATTCATGTCGCCCATCAGAAAAACCCTCTCCACTATATCCTGTTCAACCTCTTGCACCTCACCATCCTCTTTTCCTTCGTTTATAATGGATTTTATCTCATCTTCGGTCACCTTGCTCTCCATGTTTTTCAATCCGAAGAGATTGAACAGCAACGCTGTGCTTTTAGACAGAAGCCACACAAAAGGGGCAGCAACAGCCGAGAGCCACTGCATGGGACGCGCCATAATTTTAGCCACATTCTCGGCTGCGTTCATCCCTATGCGTTTGGGCAGCAATTCGCCAAAAACAAGCGTCAGATAGGTTACAAGAATCACAATCAGAATCTGTGCAATCTCCGATGCGTACGATGCTGAAACGCCAATCTCCGTAAGACTTTGCGCAAACAGGCCGGCAATCTTATTTCCCGAATATATACCTGTGAGTATTCCAATAAGAGTTATTCCTATTTGCACTGTCGAGAGAAAGCGGTCGGGCTCCTCGGCAAGTCGAAGAGCCAGACGTGCGGCTTTGTTCCCTTTTTTCGCATCCGATGAAAGGCTCGACCTGCGTGCCGAAATAAGAGATATTTCGGCCATGGAAAAGGCTCCGTTCAATAGTATAAGCAATATAATTATAAATACCTCATTCATTGTCTGTTTCTTCCCCTGAATATAGCTATAAATTCACCTACAAGCAACACCGGAGATGTCATCAATGTTATTGTCACCCAATCCTTCACAGTCAACGGCTCCACGCTGAACATCTTTCCGCCATAAGTTACGATAAGCACCTGTCCGATAAATATCAACAGCGCTATGAACATAAACAGCCTCTCCTTATGAATACCCTTGAAAGCCGAGGCGCCTGTCATAAAAGACTTTGCGTTGAAAAGGTTCCACCATTGCAGCATCACAAAAAAGGTAAAGAACCACGACATTCTGTGCAGCGTCATTCCTCCATCGGCATGATAGTGATAAAGTATCGCCATTAGTGCCGCCACAAAGCAGGCTGCCACCGAGAATATTGCATAGGCCATGCCATGCGTAACAATGAAGTCGCTGTTTTTGCGCGGCAGCTCTTTCATCACACTCCAACTTGGCGCGAGCGAAGCGAGCGCACATGATGCAAAAGTATCCATAATCAGGTTCACCCACAGCATCTGTGTAATGGTAAGCGGCGACGATGTTCCAAGCAGCGAGCCAAGCATCACAATAAAGCAGGCTGCCACATTTATAGTAAGTTGGAAGAGCAGGAAGCGCTGTATATTCTTATATAGCGAACGCCCCCACATTACTGCACGTGTTATACTGCCGAAAGAATTATCAAGTATAGTAATATCGCTTGCCTCCTTTGCCACCGATGTTCCGTCGCCCATCGACAGCCCCACCTGTGCAGCCTTCAGCGCAGGAGCATCGTTAGTACCATCGCCGGTTACTGCCACCACTGCCCCTTGCTGCTGCAAGAGATTCACCAATCGCTGTTTGTCCATGGGACGTGCGCGACACATAATCTTAAGCGACATAACACGTTTGGCAGCCTCTTCATCGGAGAGAGCCTCGAAAGCCGGGCCTGTTATTATGCAATCCGCCGGAGTATCTTGCTTGATGATACCTATCTGACGTCCGATTTCTGAGGCCGTTCCTTGAGTATCGCCCGTAACTATCTTTACATCAATGCCCGCCTTCAAGCACGTTTGCACAGCCTTGGGAACATCTGCACGCACCGGGTCGGATATGGCTACAATGCCTAAATATATGAGTGGAAGGCCATCTGTCAATCGTCCGTTCTCATAAGGCGCATCATTATCATCATCATCCAAAATACAATATGCAAAACCCAAAGTGCGCATAGCCTTATTCTGATATTCCAGAAGCTGAGCCTCTATCTCATTTCGACGCTCGTCTACATTCGTCAATCCGTTGACAGATGCTACTTTTGAACAGCGCGACAATATTATCTCGGGCGCTCCTTTCACATAAAGCACTTTCTTACCCAGGAGTGACGAACTTACCACTGTGGCCATATATTTACGCTCGGTTGAGAAAGTAAGCACACTGAGCAGTTTAGCCTCTGAGCGCAATGTATTATAATCGACACCCTGTTTGTCGAGCCACAATAAAAGCGCGGCCTCGGTGGGATTGCCAATAGTCTTTATCGTACCATCGGAAGCCTTATCAAGATTGGCGGTGGAGTTAACAGCAATACCCTCATTTATCAATATTTTCTGTGTATCATCGGGCGAACCGTCGTTTTTTAATGCAAAAAAATCGGCCTCATATACCTGCATGCGATTCTGTGTGAGAGTGCCGGTTTTGTCCGTACATATCACCGTTGCCGCTCCCATTGTTTCGCAAGCATGCATTTTTCTGACAAGGTTATTTGTTTTAAGCATTCTGTTCATGCTCAAGGCAAGGCTCAGCGTAACACTCATCGGCAAGCCCTCGGGGACTGAGACTACTATAAGTGTCACCGCAATCATAAAATTAGAAAGAATCTCTGAACCTATATCCACAAGTGACATTTCCGACCAATTCCACAAGCCTTTTACAGAGAGCAGAAGAAATGTTATTATAGCAACAGTATATCCCACCTTGCTTATCACTCCTGCCAAACGCTTAAGCTGCACCTGCAAAGGCGTTTCAAGATTATTCTCGATGAGCGAGCCGGTGTTAACCTTGCCATACTCAGTAGCATCGCCAACGGTTTCCACTCGCATCACACCATTGCCTTCTACCACAGTGGTGCTGCGCATGGCTTTATTGGAGGGGTATGTTGCTTCATCATCGAAATCGGCAACAACGGTGGTTTTTGATATTACAGGCTCGCCCGTCAGCGTCGACTCATTAATCTGTAACGAATTTGCTTCGAGCAAGATGCCGTCGGCCGGCACCTCATCGCCTGTGTTCAACAACACAATGTCATCAACTACCACATCCCTACGAGGTATCTGGTGCACCGCACCGTCACGAATCACCGTAACATCAACCTCATCATTCACCGCATTCAATTTATCGAAAGCATTTGAAGCCTTCACCTCAAACACAAATCCGATAATGGTTGCCATAAGAACTGCCACCAATATTCCTATTGGTTCGAGAAATGCCTGAAAGCCCTGTTTTTCGGGTCCGAAACAGTGGAAGCACGATATTGCAAAAGACAACACCAATGCCACCAAAAGTATTATGATGATAGGATCTTTGAATTTTTCCAAAAAACGCACCCACAGAGATGTTTTTTCGGGTGGTGTCAATACATTCGCGCCATACTTGGCGCGACGTTCTTCAACTTCATCCGATGTTAACCCACAGTACTCTTTGTCGCTCATCCGCTTATATTTTAATATAGTTCTTTACAAAATTAACATAAACCAAACGCAAAAGGCAAATAATTAAACCTATTTTGCGGTTTATTACCTTTTTTTTACAATATATTCGGTTTATTTACAATGTCCGCAGCTACATCCCTCATTGTGCGATTGCTGATTTGAAAAAAGGTCGAGTTTATTCTTGCGAGCCTCTTGCAATGAACGCATCGGTTCCTGTATGCGCTCAGCAGACTTATCGCGCAGCTGTTGCTGCGTGCTGCGCACTCTCTCGGCAAATGTATCACGCTGCTTTTTCGAGCCCAAAAGTTCTGCTGCCACAAGTACATTCTGCGACACATCCTTAACATGCACAACAAGACCATCATATTCCGGAGCTATTTTAAGTGCAGTGTGCATGGGACTTGTGGTTGCACCTGCTATCAGCACCGGTAAGGTCATGCCCTCTGCTTTAAGCGATTTAACCACCGTCACCATCTCATCGAGAGACGGGGTTATAAGACCGCTCAGGATAACCATATCCACATTCTTATCTCGTGCCTCGTTTACTATTTTCTCAGGTGGAGTCATCACACCTAAATCAATAATCTCATATCCGTTGCATCCCATTACCACGCCTGCAATATTCTTGCCGATATCGTGAACATCACCTTTCACAGTGGCAATAAGTACTCTGCCGGCAGCCGAGCGTCCACTATTCTGTTTTTCGATGAGTGGTTGAAGTATTGCCACTGCCTGTTTCATGGTACGTGCTGTTTTAACCACTTGTGGCAAGAACAGTTTACCCTCGCCAAAGAGTTCTCCTACATATCCCATTCCATCCATCAACGGGCCGCCGATAACCTCTACTGCTGTACCATATTTGTTCACAGCCTCGGCAAGGTCTTCTTCAAGAAAATCACCGACACCCTTTAACAATGCTATCCTCAGACGCTCCTCTACCTCGGTTTTTCGCCAAGTGTCGTCGCTGTGGTGCACTGCGTGAGTGTCACGTCCCTTTAAATCTTCGGCAATAGCTATAAGTTTTTCAGTGGCATCGGCTGTGCGATTAAAAATAACATCCTCTATCACCTCGCGCACCTCTGTGGGAATATCTGTATATTGCACCGATGTTTGCGGGTTTACAATCCCCATATCCATTCCGGCTGCAATTGCATGATAGAGAAAGACAGCATGCAACGCTTCACGCAAATAGTTGTTTCCACGAAACGAGAAAGAAAGATTGCTGACACCGCCGCTTATATGTGTTCCGGGCAGATTCTCACGAATCCAGGCGCAAGCGCGAATATAGTCGGCAGCGTATGCTGCATGCTCCTCTATACCTGTTGCAACAGCCAATATGTTAGGGTCGAAAATAATCTCTTGCGGTTTGAACCCTACATGTTTGGTAAGCAAATCATACGCTCTGCCACAAATTTCTATTTTACGTTCAAATGTAACAGCCTGTCCTTGTTCATCAAAAGCCATCACCACCACTGCAGCTCCCAGACGCTTAGCCTCGGCGGCATGTTCGAGAAACACCTCCTCGCCCTCTTTCAGAGATATTGAGTTTACGATGGCTCTTCCTTGCAGACATTTAAGTCCGGCTGTTATAACACTCCAATCCGAAGAATCCACCATAACAGGCACACGCGCTATTTCGGGCTCGCTACCTAATAGATTTAGGAAATTTACCATCTCATCGGCAGTCTGCAACAAGCCGTCATCCATATTTATATCAAGAATCTGTGCACCATCTTCCACCTGACGATGGGCAATCTTCAATGCCTCGGAATAATTCTTTTCACTTATCAGGCGCAAAAATTTACGCGAACCCGCCACATTGCAACGCTCACCTATATTTATAAAATTTTTGGAACGGTTCACCACCAAAGGCTCCAGCCCCGAAAGCCACAAATCCTTATGAGCCTCGACAACGCTACGCGGCTTGCGGCCCTGAACCAACGCAGGGAATTCGGCAATATATTCATCGGTGGTACCACAGCATCCTCCTATGATATTCACAAGCCCCTCATCAATATAAGAGCGCATAATATCGGCCATCTGTGCCGGTGTTTGGTCGTACCCCCCAAGTGCATTTGGCAGACCGGCATTGGGGTAGACACTCACATAGCAGGGTGCAATAGCGGCAAGCTGCTTAAGGAAAGGTTTCATCTGCTCGGCACCAAAAGAGCAGTTTAAACCTACCGACAATATTTTATATCCCATCACAGACGCCATAAATGCTTCGATAGTCTGTCCCGAGAGAGTGCGCCCGCCATTGTCGGCAATAGTGAGCGAGAGCATCACCGGCACCTCTTTGTTGCATATGCGCATTGCCTCTTCGGCTGCATACAGAGCAGCCTTTACATTCAAAGTGTCGAAAATGGTTTCACACAATAACGCATCAACCCCCTCGTCGATAAGTACTCTCATCTGAGCCTTATATGCCTCGACCAGAGTATCGAAAGTTATATTACGCAACGCAGGATTCTCGACGTCGGGACTTATGGAGCAGGTGCGGCTTGTAGGCCCGATAGAAGCCACCACGAAGCGTGGTTTCTCGGGTGTGGAATATTTTTGAGCTACTTCACGTGCAAGCCTCACCGCTTCGCGATTTATTTCGTCACATACAGCCTCACAGGCATAGTCGGCCTGAGAGACGGAATTTGCATTAAATGTACTTGTTTCAATAATGTCGGCGCCGGCCTTCAGATACTTCTCGTGTATCTCTTGCACTATATCAGGACGTGTAAGCACTAAAATATCATTATTCCCTTTAAGTTGTTGCGGATGCGACGCAAACCTTGTACCGCGAAAATCCTCTTCTTGCAGAGCATACTGCTGTATCATTGTTCCCATGGCGCCATCAAGCACCAAGATTCTATCTTTTAAAGCCTCAAGCAAATTCATATTCTTTATTAAGAAGCTGTTTATATTTATAAAAATATTTTCTTAAGAGAAACTGCATTGTTTGTTTCGCCGTTTTTACTTTATAAAAAATTTAGCGATAAAATTTAAACAGCTTCCAATTCTAAAACTGTGTGCCAAAATTTTCATTTCGGCACATACATATTCATTAATAATTACGCTTTATTCTGTCCATTTCGCGCTTATCGTCGCGTTCTCTGATACTCTGACGTTTATCATATTCATGCTTACCGCGTGCCAACGCAATAACCAACTTTGCAAGTCCTTTTTCATTTATGAAAAGACGCAGCGGCACAATCGTAAAACCGGGATTTTTGGCATCCTGCTGAAGTTTGCGAAGTTCTTTACGTTCAAGCAACAGTTTTCTGTCGCGCCGAGCTGTGTGGTTGTTGTATGAGCCATAGAAATATTCGGCTATGTGCATGTTTTTCACCCACAATTCGTTACCTATGAAAATGCAATATGTGTCCACTAAACTTGCCCTCGACTGCCTTATGGATTTTATCTCGGTACCTGTGAGTACTAATCCGGCCGTATATGTGTCGACCACCAAATAGTCGAACGTTGCGCGTCTGTTTTTTATATTAACGTTGGAAATTCTCTTCTCCATAATCAATTAAAGGTTAACCGACAATACAGACATTATTCTGCCTAACGCTATCGGTACAAAAATTATCATCACCGAAACTATCATCGTATATCCCAAACGGCGCTCTTCGGGAACACGCATAAGCACAGCCGCACCGTCCCACACAATCTTTACAGTGTAGAATTGTGCTATCCACCCTATTATTCTGAAATTTGGGAATAGTCCTAAACAAAGGTCGAGCAGCAGCACTATCACCATAGAATACCCGGCAAACAGGTGTGCTTTTGGCAATACGGTCTCTTCGGTGGTATAACGCGGAGTAAGTCTTTTAATCACTATAGCCACTATATAATAGGTGCATATAAATGTAAAGCACAGTACCGCAACTTTTACCAATGCCGGATATAGGCTCTCGCCACCCGAGCCGCTTCCGAATATTTTTCCTATGAAGTTGATTATACACGACAGGGCTATCAGCGGATATAGAAAATTCCTAAGCATGATGCCTGTTGTTGCACCACGCGCGACTATTCTCCACGCCTTTGCCGGCTGTGTAACCAGCATCAGCACCTCGTCGACCAGTTTTTTAAGTTTCATCATGCGCTACTTCTTCATTACCGGAAAGGATTCGCACAGCGGCCTCCTATTATTGTGCTCACAATCACCGAGTCGACCTCGGCATCATAAAAAAGCATCGACATTTTTGTTACAATGGTATCGGGTTGCATTGCATCCTGCTGCTGCTTGGAATCGAGCAAAGGTAACGCCGACGCAAGGTCGAATGTAAGCAGCTGTGCCTGCATTGTTTCGCCGTCATTAATATCGGCATAGAGCATCAACGATAAAGTGTCTTTGGCAAAACCCGTTGGTGTCATGGCAAAGCGTGCATCGCTACCATCGGTATAATATACTGCATAAAGATTCTGCAATTTATTCCAAGCCCATGCCGAACCGTATGTGGCAAAAGGGGTGATACCTACAAACGGGGAGGAATATTCGGCAGAATCCAACTGTGCCGCCGATGTCATAGGGTAGGTCTCTACAAGTCCGCGAACCTCATCTATCTCCCAAACTGCCTTTTTGGGGCCGAGCACATTATCCACAAAATATTTCACTCTCATCACACCCCTGTCGCCGCTCTTAAGCCCGAAGGTTCCAACATTCTCTGTCACATAAAAAGTATCTTCAAGTTCGGGCATTACTGTCTTGCCCCAAACTGTATAGAGGCCTTCTATATAACCTTCGGTGGTATTGTTGGCATCGTCGCACGATATCAGCGCAACCGTAATAATTGAAATTGCAGAAAATACGGAAATAAGTTTTTTAATAATCTTCATATTACCTCTCTAATTATAAGAAACTGATTAAATTTCTTTCAAATATAATGTTTATATTATGAATAAGTGAATATTACTTTCCTTTTCATACTCTTTGTTTGACTGTTTTTTCCTTTTTTTTGCGTTAAACAGGCCACTATGCGCCATTAAAAAATGAAATAACGTTCTAAGAAAAAAATTCAAACAACCTCTGCAAAGTTACAAACAAAATTACAAAATGATGCAAAAAGATAAAAACAAAAGGCCTTTTACCTGCAAATTATCCTATAATTAACAAATAAAAAGCCTTTGCAAAATCTAAAGACAGAGGTCAGTTATTCCAAATTCTGTCCCAATCACAATGTTCGTCTCTGCGTTCATTGGTAAGAGCGCCCGATGAACTTCCACGCTCCGAAGTGACAGAGAGCGACACTATATCTGTTTCTACGTTTATACCCTCTACACATGGGGCTGCATAATCTCTTTTCATATTTATATCAGAAGCTGTTTAAATTTCAAAAAATATTTTCTTAAGAGAAACTGTTTTGTAAATTTCGCAATTTTCACTCTATAAAAAATTAGCGATATAAATAAAACAGCTTCTCACTTTTTTCAAACTTTATCAACAAAAACCCCATCATCTTACAAGATGTTTTTTACCATTCACAATGTATATGCCTTTTTCGGGGTTGGTTACACGATATCCTTTAAGATCATAAACAACATCTTTAAGATTGCCATCGTTCTGAGTCTTTTCAACAGGTTCTACCGCCGTAGTACCATTTCCATGGCGGAAGAAGAACGCAGACACACTGTTAGCAACATCGCTCTTTATGGGCAGATATGCACGATTGGCTTTACACAGGATATATCCGCCATCATCTGTGCCGGGGTTCGACAGTTCACCAGCAGCATTATACTCCTCATAAGCCCAATACATTTTCACACCGGAGTTACCGTTCATGAGCATATAATAATTGTAGCCATCCTCACACTTTACTGCTGTATCCACCAGAGTACCGCACAATAAATTTTCGCCAACGGTTACCGACGAAGCATCGGCGCTGTAGAACAGATACTCCTTTGCCGTTTCGCTATAAAGTATCACAGGAGTATTTGCCGGTAGCAGGCTGCCAACTTCGGCGAGTGTAATCACTCCCGTTTCGCCATCCACCGATGAGACAATATTTGCAGTGACACCCTCGGGAATTGCAGCATCGTAGCCCAACATAAGTGTAGAGTATTTAGCCCCACTCACAACAGCAACGTGACGCCCTACTTTCACGAATTTAAATTGTGAGCCACCATCGCTTGCATCATTATAAAATCCCATATCATTTGAAACACCTCCATGATTGCTCAAATAGTATGCAGTTCCATTGTTTTCTATGGTGATATTGCTCCATTCGCTTGTTTCGCTCACAGGTGCAACATTCCATGCAAAATAGAATCCCTCTGTATCCATCGGCCTTGCAGCAACCTTTCCTGCACCCTCTTGCCATTCATTTGTTCCAACGGCCCAACCATCACCTGCGGCATAAGGATGTATATACACCTTGCCCTCTTCGGCACGGGTGAAATACCACAATTGCTTATCGTTTCCAAGAACAAAGCCCTCGGGCTTGAACTTATAATCGTGCCACTGAGGATTATTGTCTGTGCCCCAATATTGCAACACAGCATCGGCATTGTTGATTTGCGGACGGTTTATCACAATGTTATAGAGCACCGGACTACCCTCTTCCGTTGTAAATTCAAACGGATAGTTCCCGGCAAGCAGATTGTTATAGTGAAGCATCAGCTCGTTGCAGGCAGCCTGCATCTCGGCAGCCGTTGTACCATTGTCGTAAACGCCTTTTGCAATTACATTACATTCATAAGCATCGACAACCTTTTCGGAGGTTATCGAACTTTTATATGCGGTTTTTATTTCGGCCTTTGCCGAGAATTTGAACAGGTCAAATTCTGCCATATGCCAATATATATGACCATCTTTATTTCTATTGCTGGTTGTCTCTGTCACCACAAAGCGCAAATATTTGCAGGCCTTGCCACAATTCAAAATTTCCGAGGAGTATTTCGCACCATTTTGCGGCACAGTTCCGGTATGTTCTATGGTAGCGATTGTTTCATAAACAATGCCATCTGTGCTTCCTTGAACAACAATCTTTTTGGGATAATCGCCTAATCCGCCTCCGCTGCGAGCCTGATAATCGAAGCCGAACACCCTCACTGCACTCTCATTAAGATTCACTGTAATATGATGGTCGTTACCATCGGTGGGAGCAGTTGTGCCCGACCAATTGGTGTGAAAGAAAGTGCCGCCATCATTATCTATAAGATTACTGATGTCTCCCTCTTTAACCTCCTGTGCATTAGTCCAAAGATAGCCCGCGGCTTCGGGTTCTGTTGTTTGTAGCCGGAGTTCGGTTTTCACGGCATTAGGTGTCACTACTGCAAGTTTATTTATCTGTGTCGCAACCTGCTCTATAAGTGCACCGAGTTTGCGGCGGTCGGCCCCTTTCTCTTTACCCTCGGGGGTACATAAAAGCACACTGCCATCGGCATTATACAGAGAACCATCCTTTGACGAATAGTATTTATTGCCGACCTCGACATTTATGGCATCAAGATTGGAACAGCCGCTGAAAGCGCAAGGCCTCTCGCCCACTCCCAATTCCAATTTTGTTATATTAACACCATTGGGCAAGGCACACACCAACTGCGAAAAATCGCCCATATCCTGCGATACAGAAAGAGTGGCAGCCTCACCTGCGGCATTTGTGCAGATTGCCACAATTGTTGCTCCATCATATTCAATATCCAATGTAAAAGTGCTGCAACCGCCAAGATGGGTGAATTTTGCAGCATCGCTGTCTACATCTGTCTTAAATACGAGATTGCCTCCTGCCTGCAAATAAAACTGAAAGCCTTTGGGATAGGTACCCGAAAAGGGGGCTGTGCCGGTGGCCAATAGACATGAGCCCCACTGGTTATAATTACCACCACCATCTTCAACCGTAAGGCTTATATTCCATTTTTCACTGCTTGCCACCGTTCTGTTCAAATTTACAATCTGCTCGGTTGCATTGCCGTATACAGATGTTTCAAATACAGTATTGCTGCTCAAAAATTTAATACTCTTGGGGAGTGAAATTGCTGTTATGTTCTTATTATTATTGAAAAGTCCATTTTCAAAGCCTACAACGCTGTATTCAGTTTGGCCGATTCTCACAGTCTCGGGTATCTCAATATCACCCTCAGCACTTGCCACTACTTTTGTCAGTATGATTTTCGTTCCATCTGCTCGGAATTCAAATTCCCAATCACCAAGTGTGAGGGTTTTTAAAAAAACCGCTGTAAGTTCGGTATCCTCGGGTGCATACATTTTGTATTCAAGTTCTGTTGATACCATACGCCCGTATCTGTCGAACCAACCCTCAAATTCGGCACCCTCCGAAGGTGTTGCTTTCAGTGTCATCAGCAATCCCGAAGCTACGGGAATATCATCGCCGGTGTTACCCTCAGTGGTAAGCTGCCCGTCAAGGAACATTGCCGCCGTGCCCCACTCATTGTTATTACTGTGGATATCCACGAGCGATGAAGTCTCGGGGAAATCTGTAACATTGAGTATTACTTCATACACCGGACGTATGCAATTGTCTTTTGCTCCTTTACTTTCGGGAGAATCCCATGCACCGTCAAAGCGCATACGCATGTGCGTCAGCCCTAACGGCATATCGTATGGCAGAAGCACATTTATCGTGCCTGCGCAAACTGCATTATTCGTACCTCCCACAGTACCTACGGTTTTTAGCAGTTCCCCTTCGTCATCAAAATCTCCATCGGCATTAAGGTCGATATATACACGCAGATATGTATATTTAAGACCGTCTGCCGGATCGCTCCATGTAATATCGAAACTGCTTCCACGTGCCACATTCAGAATTTTGGAAACTGTGGTGTGGATATTCCCGGGAACCGACGAAGCCTCGTACACAGTCTCTACCTCGCGATTATATCGAGCAAATGTTATTTTATCGACATATTGAGAGTAAGTTGCAATATCCGGGTATGAGCTTGTCTGTCCGCCTATCACACCCCATTTATCCTCTACAAATTCGGCCTCAAAAACAGCAGCCTCTTTTGCATAGTATATAAAAGGATTATCGGTGCTCACCACATTGCCGTCGCCATCCAGCCAACGATAGAAATTATATCCGTTGGCAGGTGTTGCCACAATTGTCACCGCCTCGGTGTTTGTTACAAATGCACCCTCTGCGCCATCTATGCTCACTGTGCCGTTACCTTTTGTGGTAACACTTACAGTGCGTGCCTCTACAATATCCTCGCGTATTGCCACATTGAATTTAAATTCAGTCCCATTGCTCAGTGTCAGTTCGGCATTCGTTACTCCTATTTTTGCAGTCGCAGGAATTAAAACATTCAAGCCGTTGCATGCAAGAACCTCATCATCCGTTCTTGCAAGGTCGGCATTAAGGTCAATCCAAATTTCGGTTACTGTTACATTGTCACCTATCGTAAGAGGCAGTGTATTCTCTTTTCCGCGATATATTTCGCAAACAGAATAATCCTTCTCTTTCGTCAGGTCGCGCATCACTCCCATCGGGAAGAATATCTTAGCTCCATCGCCAGCTTTATAAATTCCAAAATATTTGGCAAATGTGGCACGGGCAACTTCTACCGCGTCATCATTCGTGGTGGTACCTTTATACGACTTATCGAAATTCAAAGTCCAGGGACGCTCCATTGCATCGTACCAACCGCCGGCAGGTGCGCTGCAACCGTTTTCAAAGAAATATTTCCAACGTTCATAGTGAAAATCCTTTATAAGCCCCGACCAACAGCGATTGGAGTAATCGTGCAAATTACCGTCACTTTTTGCCCAAACGGTAATCTGAGTACGTGCATTCCACTCCATCCAATTTTTATCATTCAGACTTGTACCTTCGGCCTCATCTGTAACATCGCGTGCCATCTCAGTCCAACGCTCAAGAGTGAAGTTATAATCATTAGCAAGCATTGCATCTACATCAAGCATCAACTGCAAATATATTTTGTAGAGACGCTCATACTCATCTGCATCACCGCTCTCTTTTGCCATACGAATATCGGCAAGCAGATAATAGGCAAAATCCACAATTGACTGTCGCACAACATCTACAACATCATAGTCGTAGTTTGGTTTTGATTTTTCGGGAACACCGGTGAGCGAAAGCAGCAGGTCGGCAGCCTTGAGCACATCCTGCACATCCCAATAAATGGCCGATTTACTCCACGACGAAACACTGTTCACTGTCAGTGCAGGACGTGCAAGAATAACAGCCTCCGACGTTCCTTGCTGCCCGGCTACAGTGCAGTTATACACAGAGTTCATCAATAGCCTCCATGCCTCCTCGGCAACAGCGCTTTTCACTCCGTAGCGACTATATGCATACTCTGCAAGCCATGCCTCGGGGGTGGGCTCTTCTGAAATCCATGGCAATTCAAAAATCATGTCATATATTACAGGGTTGTTCTCAATGCCCTCGGGTGTAGCTCCCACACCCTTCATATTACTCTTGGCTATGGCGTCAAAATAACCCTCCATTGTCTTTTTGATGCGTCCGTGCAATCCTGTGCGTCCGCCGAAATTACTCAACTGACAAAAGATAAAGTCGTGCCCATTATAGTGCGAGCCGCTCCAATTAGGATTACCATCGGAGAATAGGTCGAGCGCAATGAAACGGTCGGGATTCTCCACCGGAACCGAAGCAAAGCCTGTTGTATTAGGCAATCCCTGCCAATACTGCACTATCCATTTGGGATTATCAATGCCAAGCACCTCCTTTTCCTCGGCAGTCATTGCATAATCATCCATCGCTGCCATAACCCCGTTGTATATGGCTCCCTCGTAGCCCGCCGGAACACTCGCCTCATGGAATGGATCCATAGAGTAAAATTCCGAAGTCCCCATTATCCTTTTCAGATGACGATAATAAATCTCGCACATCTCGTTAAAATTTTCCGTATCACGTGGGTCAAGAATATCAGGACGATCAAATCCTCCGGCCCATTTACCACCATCGATTGTAACCCAATCTTTTCTATAATTTCCAATGCTGTTAGGCACCATTCCGCAATAGCCGGGAAGCACGGGACTCATGCCAAGTTCGCGCATACGGGCAAGAATATTACCGCAAAGTTCCTCTTGGCGCTTGTACCACCAATCGGGATTACCGTTCATGGAAAGACCTGCGGCATTAATTGTGGCACCCCACCCTTCGAGGTTATTCATGGCCCACCACGCCTGAAAGCCGGGGCCGGCGATAAATGCGTCAATATCATCTGCCGAGAAGCCCAGCTCTTCGAGAACACCCTTCCACACAACATCAAGGCCAACCATCTGAAGCGGCATATTTATGCCATGCAAAGCCATCCAGTCAACCTCCTGCTGCCAACGCTCCCACGTCCAAAAAGCCATCGAATAGGAAAAGGTGCAATAGTTCAGATAATAGCGATAATCGGCCGTAGTCTCGTGCACCTCCTCTCCCGACGGAACAGGAAGATCCGCAGAAACAAGGTCGGCTTTAGGATTGTTCCATGCCAAATTTATATGTGCATGATGATTGAGATACCAATTTACTCCCGTTGTCAAAGCCGACAGCGTTGAGCCTTTGATACAAGGTTTGCCACCATGTGCGGTAATAACAAAAACCTCGTCACCATCGGCACTATGTAAATTCTCGTCCAACACAGTTACAAACCTGTCGGATGCACCATCACCACCAATACGATTCAGCAAATCTGCCACCGCCTTGGGGTTATTTGTCTGCGCATCAGCAAACAAGAATAGCGCAAACAGCATTGTTGTTAATAAAAATAGTTTTTTCATTATCATTAGTTTAATTAAGAAGCTGTTTAAATTTCTAAAATATTTTCTTAAAAGAAACTGTATTATTTGTTTTTACTTCGCCGTTTTTGAATATAAAAAAATGGTGATATAAATTCAAACAGTTTCTAATATTCCAATATAGCATTAATCGACAAATTTATCATTATCAAAAAAAATAAACAAATATTTATTTACATTATTTATATATAGCACTCAATTTCACAATAAAAGCCCCGAAAGCATACAACAGGTTACTTTTCATTATAATTTTTCACATATTTTTTTGAGAATAAAAATAAAATTTCATATCTTCGCCAATTGAAAGGTATAAAACCAATTTCACAAACTAAAACATAAAATTATGGTTTATTCACACGAAGTAGAAAACATGTGTGTAGTGAAGAAAGGTCCCAATCACGGCCCCGCCCCCATCCCCGAAGAGGGCAAATGGATTAAGGCCAAAGAGATTGCCGACATCTCAGGCTTCACACACGGTATTGGTTGGTGCGCCCCCCAGCAGGGTGCCTGCAAGTTATCCCTCAACATAAAAGAGGGCGTTATTCAGGAAGCCCTTGTAGAGACAATCGGTTGCTCGGGTATGACACACTCAGCAGCCATGGCTTCTGAGATACTTCCCGGCAAGACAATTCTCGAAGCGCTTAACACCGACCTTGTATGCGACGCAATCAACACAGCAATGCGCGAGTTGTTCCTGCAGATTGTTTACGGTCGCAGTCAATCGGCATTCTCCGAGGGCGGTCTCATTGTAGGTGCCGGTCTTGAGGATCTCGGCAAAGGCCTGCGCAGCCAGACAGGTACACTCTATGGCACCCTTGCCAAAGGCCCCCGTTACCTCGAAATGGCAGAAGGCTACATCACCCGTCTTGCACTTGACAAGAACGACGAAATCTGCGGTTACGAATTTGTAAACCTAGGTCAGTTGATGGAAGAGATTAAGAAAGGTACCGATGCCAACGAAGCTGTAAAGAAGCTCACCAAGACATACGGTCGCTTCTCAGAAGAAGCAGGTGCTGTTAAATACATTGACCCACGTAACGAATAATTAAGGAGGAAAAGCTATGATAAGACCAGTTAAATTTGAAAGTCAAGACCGTCGCATCAAGCAGATCCTTGCTGTTTTGAACGAGAACGGTATCGCCAGCATCGAAGAGGCGAACGAAATATGCGAGCAGTATGGCATCGACCCTTACAAGACATGTGAAGAGACACAGCCCATCTGCTTTGAAAATGCAAAGTGGGCCTACGTAGTAGGTGCAGCCATCGCTATTAAGAAAGGTTGTAAAAATGCAGCCGACGCAGCAGAAGCAATAGGTCTCGGTCTTCAAGCATTCTGCATCCCCGGTTCCGTAGCAGACGATCGCAAAGTAGGTATCGGCCACGGTAATCTTGCAGCACGTCTGTTGCGCGAAGAGACAAAGTGCTTCGCATTCCTTGCAGGTCACGAGTCATTCGCAGCAGCCGAAGGCGCAATCAAGATTGCAGCAAAAGCCGACAAAGTGCGCAAAGAACCCCTCCGTTGCATCCTCAACGGATTGGGCAAAGATGCAGCACAAATCATCTCACGCATCAACGGATTCACATACGTACAAACCGACTTTGACTATTTCACAGGCGAATTAAAAGTTGTTCAAGAGATAGCATACAGCGATGGTCCCCGTGCAAAAGTACGCTGCTACGGTGCAAACGATGTTCGCGAAGGTGTAGCTATCATGTGGAAAGAGGATGTTGACGTATCAATCACAGGTAATTCAACCAACCCCACACGTTTCCAGCACCCCGTTGCAGGTACATACAAGAAAGAGCGCACACTTGCAGGCCGCAACTACTTCTCAGTAGCTTCAGGTGGCGGTACAGGACGCACATTGCATCCCGACAACATGGCTGCCGGCCCCGCATCTTACGGTATGACCGACACAATGGGCCGCATGCACTCAGACGCACAGTTTGCAGGTTCTTCATCGGTTCCCGCACACGTAGAGATGATGGGCTTCCTCGGTATCGGTAACAACCCCATGGTAGGTGCTACCGTTGCCATCGCAGTGGATATTGCAACAGCACTCAGCAAGTAATATGAATGAGAGCGAGTGAAAAGCTATTTTCACACGCAAAAAGTTCACATATTATTTGACAAGGCAAAGCCAAGAGCTATGCAATTTCCAATAATTACCATATATAAATATCCTGCAATATAGTAAATTGCAGGAGATTATCATTCTATCGTATACTTATCAATCTCATAAGCATATACAAAAATGGAATAACTGTTCGTTCCATTACCACCATGTTTAACATCACCAATCTCAAAGCCTGATTCCAAAGCAATTTTCTCAAATCTGGCTGCAACCCTCCTATTGGCAACTTTTGCACAAAAAAGCAGATTATCTTTTGCATTATGACGATAAAGCCTATCGGCAATATTCCCTGTTGCACCTATATATACCCCGGCCCTTGCTCTTCTATCTTGCAATTCGGGATAAATTTCAATAAGATAATTAATAATCTCATCTGCACTCAGATTAACGCAGTCATATATATGATATTCCATTTTTAATAAACTTATATCACAAATATAATATCACCAACAACAGGAAAGGTTGTATAATTGATTAAAAATCACCGAATCAGGAAATCCATTATAAACTTCCAAATAGCAATAGACTGAAATCCAAAAAAGTTTTTCAATAGAAAAACCTCAAACACAAATAAATAAACTTTTGCGAGTGAGCCATTTTTTCATATATCTCTGCTATAAAAACAGACAATTCTGTATAAGCACATATAAAGGCTTCGCGTTGCAAATTTTATCAATTTGCAACGCGAAGCCTTTATATGTGCTATATATATTACTTAGCAGGAACTACATCTGTAGCGACTTTGCCACAATCAGCAGGAGCAGCAGCGGGAAGTACATCTGTTGCCGCAGGGGGAACAATAGTTGTTGCAACTGAATCACTAATGCAATCTGTAGCTACACGCTCTTTAGAAGTCGCATTACCACCACAAGCAGTCAGGATGAGTGACAAAACTGCCACATAAACAAAATTTTTCATAACAATAAATAAATGTTTAAATCTTACCTACTCCCTTTTTAGCGTTTCGGCACCCTCTTTTATTTGTTCTTTCCTCAAAATCAGGTGCAAAGGTACTGCTTTTTTTTTAATATATTAATCATTTTACACTTTTTTTTCAAAAAAAAGCGTAAGAAATTCGAGCACAGAGAAAAAATAAGGCTATACACCACTTTCTTACGTGATATATAGCCTTTATATAAGAAGTTAATCTATACTGTTATTTCCTTTATTGAACTAAAATATAATTCAATTATTTATTTTGCAGGGCACACAGCAGGCATTTGTTTACTCTTACAATTAAAAAGTCACTCTTCTCAGAAAAGAAGTTTATATGACTTAATACCGGCAGCATCCTTAACAATCATGAGATACGACGCATTAGGCAAACTGCCAACGGGAAGAAGAAGCCCCTCGGTATCAGCCGAAGCCTTAATTTCGGACAATTTAACACCACCTATATTATAAAGTGCAAATTCAGTTCCGGCTGCAATATTACCCGAGCAATAAACACCATCCTCTTTCACCACAAAGCTATAATACTTTTTATCATCCTGCACATCCTCGACACCCGTTCCAATGCCGCCAATGGGAGTGAAACGCAAAGTATAACTATATTTTCCGCTCGATGGAACATAATACTCAGGAAGCGTACCTGTACCTTGTCCGCAACTGCCGTTTCCTATGCCACGCTGTATGCAGTCGAAATGGGCATAAACATCACCCTTAGTAAGTTCCCATGTGTGAGCAGCATTCTTAAGCGTTACATCATCATAGTGCAGTACCGAAAAGGCCACATCCCCCTCGGTCTCAACCTTTACGCCATAGCCTGTTTCCCTATCCGTGAGCAGAAGTTCGCGCAATGCCTCGCGGTTACCCATACTCTGAGGTTTGGGATATGGTTCAAACATATTGTTGACTGTACTATTATAACGCCCTAAGTAAGAACCCGTTTTACGGTCGATATAGTTCTCCCATGGGCCACGTGCATAATACTCGACATTGTCAAAAGCCGCAGGAAACGCCATGAGCAGACCGATACGACGCAGATTAGACACTTGCGGTGTATATTCGGCATCAAGTTCTATAACTCCGGTATTATATATAATATACTTGAAAGTATAGTTGCAGTTTTTTCCCGAAGCAGGCACCCGCACTGTAACAGAGCTGCCGTCTTCACTCTCAGTAACATACACCATACGTTTTGTAATACCATTATCGGCCGAATAGTTGCTCAATGTCTCAGTCGGGCCATCATTCTCCACCCAACGATAATTTGAATAATCAGGCGATTGAACTATGCGCCCGACGCCATCTACCTCCCACGAATTGAGAAGTCCGTTAGTGGAAAACTTCACAGACACTCTGTCGTTGTGTATATGGTAGATAGATGCGTCTGTTGTATTATCAACCACAAGAGGTTGGCCGTCTGCCGCAACATCATCAAGCGCTCTACGCTCCACAAGCGTATATTGCGTTGCTGCTACGGGATAGCCCGCATCGGCCCAAGAGGTATCCTCTTTCAGATTGAGACTTACATTAAGCATAACCTCGACACCTTCGGATTCTATCTTTGCATACGGAATCTTCACCTCAACCGTTTCATTTGGCGCGGCAGCGGGAAGACTCACTGTGCCTCGCTCAACCTCAACACCATCGGCCAATACCGTATAGCAAAGTTCAAAGCAGTCGAGAGATATAAAATCGTAACAATTCTTAATATTCACAGTGGCAGTGGCTGCATCGAAAGAGAGGAATTTCACATACTGATAAACAGCTTTCACCTCGGCAAGCTCCGGCGACCATGCACGGTCGGCCGCAACAAGACCGTTGTTCACAAAGTTACCTTGATGAGGCCCCGGATAATCATAACCGGTGCGATACTTATTCACTCCATTAACCTTGAATTCTCCATCTTTTATATCCTGAGCATCATATATAGATTGATCTACCCAATCCCAAATGCAACCTCCTATTCCGTAACGACTGTTCTCTATAACATCCCAATACTCTTTGAGATTTCCTACGGCGTTGCCCATTGCATGCGCATATTCGCACATAAAGTAGGGCTGTTGGCGATAGTTGTTGTTCGACTCGGATTTACAACTTGAAATATTAGGATACATAACAGACCAAAGGTCGGTAGGACTTGTGCCGCCGCGAGTGGCACCCTCATAGTGTATTATGCGGCCGTCTATGGCACGAATTGCATCGTATACATAATTAAAATTACTACCTCCGCCACTTTCGTTGCCCATACTCCAGAATATTATAGAGGGGAAATTTCTGTCGCGGTATACCATGCGTATATTGCGATCGATATATTGCGCACGCCAACCGGCTTCGTTGGTGATTCCACCTTTTTCGCCCCCTGATTCCCAATTGTAGTGGCACTCAAGATCGGCCTCATCCATACAATAGAGTCCGTAGTAGTCGAACATAGAGTACATTTTAGCCTGACGAGGATAGTGGCTGCAACGTATCGTGTTCATATTAGCCTGCTTCATCATCTTAACATCTGTGAGCATTGTCTCGACATCTATGCTGCGTCCGTATACGGGATGGGTATCTTGCGCATTTACTCCTTTAAAAAGAATCTTCTCGCCATTTATATACACAAGCCCGTTTTTTATCTCGATATGACGGAATCCGTATTTTGTTGAAAAGACACTCTCCTCGTTGCCATCTGCATCGAGCTGTGAAACAACAACCGTATACAGATTTGGAGTTTCGGCAGTCCATGAAAGAAGCCCGCTCAATCCGTCGAATGTAACATTTTCCACCCGTTCTGTAACACCTTGCGAAAATTCAAAGTCTACACTCTGCTTGGCAATCAGTGTTCCCTCGGGAGAGAGCAGTTTAACCTCTACAACCTTGTTCACAGCCTCTCCTCCGCGATTATCCATTGCAATTTGCACATTCATATTGCCACCTGTGTAATTTTCATCGGGATTGAGTGTGCTTGTGATATAATGGTCGCGCACATAAGTATAAGGTGTTGCGAAGAGATAAACATCGCGATGTATTCCGCTCATGTGCCACATATCCTGCCCTTCGAGATAAGAGCCGTCGCTCCAACGGAACACTTGTACCGATACATTGTTGTCACCTTCACGCACACAGGATGTAACATCAAATTCCGCATCGTTGTTTGCACCTTGGGTATAACCGACATAAACACCGTTAACCCACACAAGCGCTGCACTGTATATTCCGTCGAAGTGCAGGAACGTGCGTTTCTGTTTCCAGCTATCGGGCAATGTAAAATTGCGACGATATGAGGCCACAGGTTTAGTTAGTCCGTTTTTCATCATTATGTATGGAGGGTTGTTGGCAAACGGATAGTTCACATTTATATAATAGGGGTCGCCATACCCTTTCATTTCAAGACACGATGGTACCGCGATAGTGTCCCACACAGACACATCTACATCATCACCCCAAAAATCATCCTTGCCCGGACGCTCGTCGACATCCTCAACATAATTAAGATGCCACACTCCGTTGAGTGAAAGATATTCTGCTCCTTGAGGAGTGAGCCATGGATATTTATAACGTTCATCTGCCATCATCGCCTTTGTAGATGCGTAGGGGATGTATGTTGCATGCCCGAGTTCCTTGTTCTCCTCGTAAATTGTTTCATCCTCCCACTTGGTTGGCTCCGGAATATTTTCAGGAGACACTTCGGTAAAATAAAAATAGGTGCTTTCAGGCGCAGAAGTATTCGTCATAGTGACTTTATTACCCGATACTGCAAAATAGTATGTAGCACCATTGTTAGCCTTGCCTGTCAGCTGATATATCCCGGGTTCATTCTCTACGGGCACCACATATACCTTTTGATTACTATTGCTGAACGACGCATCCCAAAGAAGAGGATACCTCACTCCATCAAGCGCCATATCCACAGCTTTGCCATCATAGGGATTGTAGAATTGAAAATAGGTATCCGACGAGGATGAGCGACGCAGTTGCCACACAAAATCATTATATTCGCCCTCGGGACACTTATCTGCATAGACACGGGCATTATTCTTGTCGGCACCGCGGTCATTGAGTGCATAATCTGTTCCTTTGTGTCTGATTACATAATATTCCGATGCCACAGGCAACACTATATCGCACTGTTTATCAAGGTCGACAAGGCGAAAATGTGTAGATTCACTGTCAACTGACGCAGAGAGTGTCAATTGCTCCACTCCATCGGCGGTTACCGCCTTTGTTCTATCGGAAGCATTGAACAGTTGAACGACATCCGCAGTGCCTTGCACAAGCTTCACATAAAAAACCTGATTCTCGGACATTGTAGGCTCCCATTGCAACAGACTTCCGGGTTTCGACGAGTTCAATGCCATGTCGGCAGCCTGCCCGCAATTTGCATTATAAATCAAAAAAAGCGGTTCCTTATCGGACAACGCAATAAAAGACCATTCTTGTCCCTCCGATTCTACATTTGCAGTCTCTAAGAACAACGGGGCATTATGCTCGGTTATGTTACCGTTTGTCATGGCACAACCATTAACAACTGAGACTATTCTGTAAGTATGCCCGTCTACAGGAAACACTTCTGCTTTTACCTCAACAGACAACAAGCATAAAATAAGCAGCGAGAGTGTGACACCTCGCAAAACTTTGAACATTTTTTTCAACATCATCATATTTTTAGTTGGTTAAATTCCTTTTATTATCACGACAAACCACCACATTCTTTTCCTTTAAGAAATAAGACCGCAAAAGCATAACCACTTCTAAACATTACCAAGTCTAATCATAAATAAACAAAGAATATGATAACACTAAAATTATACAAATTTAATGATTCTATTTTTAAAACACAAAAAAGCAAAACACATTTTCAAAATTTTATTATAAGCATATCAAAAAAGCATATCAAAAATGTTTGTTAGATATATTTGCATGTTCATGTGGTGAGATTGACACCTAAATAGAATAAGGCTAAATTCGCATTACGAGTACCACAACAGACATATAAAAACGCTGCGGCATCTATAAAATAAACATTTTCACAGTTACATTACCCGAAAGTTGTCAGATTGACAGGAAAAGATTACTTTTGCAGATATATTGCAGAATACAACACACAAGACAAACACCACAAAAATAATAAAAGAATGAAAAGAACATCAGCTATTATGGCAATAATGTTAACGGCGGGCATCGTCAGCGGATGTAACGATGGCAACGAAAGCAACAAAGAAGCCGAGATAATCGGCAAGTCTGATATGAAGATAGAAAGCGGACGCCTGACACCCGAAGCACTGTGGGCAATGGGACGCATAGGCGAAGTAGCAGTTTCGCCCGATGCAGGCAGCGTTGTTTACGGAGTAAGTTATTACAGCGTTGAACAGAACAAAAGCCATCATACACTGCACATCATGGATGCCGACGGCAGCAACAGCACACAGCTCACAACAACCTCGGCCAACGAAACAGGTGCCGCATGGATAAAAGGCGGAAGCAAAATTGCATTCCTCTCCGACGGTGAAGTTTGGGAAATGAACCCCGACGGAAGCGAACGACGACAGCTCAGCAACGAAGGCAAAAGCATCGAAGGCTTTCTCTTCTCACCCGACGAGACAAAAGTAATACTCATAAAACGAGTAAAGATAAAAAACACCACAGCCGACAATCACCCCGACCTTCCACTTGCACAAGGCTTCATTGTAGACGACCTGATGTATAAACATTGGGACGAGTGGATAACAGACGCTCCACACCCATTCATTGCCCAATTTGACGGCAACACCATAAGCGGCGGCAGCGACATTCTCGAAGGAACGGCATACGACTGTCCCAACCGTCCTTTTGGCGGTGTAGAACAGCTTGCATGGAGCAACGACTCAAAAAAAATAGCATACAGCTGCAATAAAAAAACAGGCCGCGACTACAGCATAAGCACCGACACCGACATATATCTCCTTGACACAGAGAGCAACACCACCAAAAACCTCTGCAAGATAGACGACATCCGTTCAAACTACGGCTACGACACAGCACCATGCTTCTCATCGGACGGAAACTACCTTGCATGGCTCAGCATGAAGCGCGACGGCTACGAAAGCGACCAAAACCGTCTGTGCGTTATGGATTTAAGAAGCGGAGAGCAAAAATACCTCACCGAAGCCACATTCGACAGCAATGTCGACAGCTACTGCTGGGCCGCCGACAACAACAGCCTCTACTTCACCGGTGTTTGGCACGGCGCATCAATGATTTACAATGTAAATCTCGCCGGCGACGTTAAAAAGCTCACCGATGGCGACTACGACTACACCTCAGTGGCCATTCTCGGCAACAAACTGATAACAACACGACAATCAATGAGCATGGCCACCGAAATCTACGCCATGGAACCGAAAGCCAATGCTCAAATAACACAACTTACCTATGAGAACAAACACCTGTACGACCAAATGCAGTTTGGCAAAGTGGAAGCACGATGGTGCAAAACCGTAGACGGAAAAGACTTACACTCATGGGTTATATACCCCCCACATTTTAATCCCGAGAAGAAATACCCCACCCTGCTCTTCTGCGAGGGAGGCCCCCAATCACCCGTCAGCCAATTCTGGAGTTACCGTTGGAATTTCCAAATAATGGCAGCGAACGACTATATAATAATAGCCCCCAACCGCCGCGGTCTTCCCGGTTTTGGCATGGAGTGGAACGAACAAATAAGCGGAGATTATGGCGGCTTGTGCATGCAAGACCTTTTCTGTGCCATAGACGACATTGCAAAAGAACCATACGTCGATGCCGACCGCCTGGGCTGCGTGGGAGCAAGTTTCGGTGGTTACACAGCCATGTGGATGGCAGGACACCACGAAAAGCGCTTCAAAGCATTCATTGCACATGACGGATTCTTCAATATGGAACAACAATACTTCGAGACAGAAGAGAGCTGGTTCACAAATTGGGACTTGGGCGGTGCACCACACACAAAGAGCGCACAGACACAAAAATCATACGCAAATTCGCCACACAAGTTTGTAGACAAGTGGGACACCCCGATTCTGCTGATACACGGCGACCGCGACTATCGCATACTATCGTCTCAGTCGATGGCAGCCTTTAATGCCGCCCGTCTGAAAGGAGTGCCCGCACAACTGCTGCTCTTCCCCGACGAAAATCACTGGGTGTTAAAACCACAGAACGGCATATTGTGGCAACGCACATTCTTTGCATGGCTCGACAAATGGGTAAAAAACAACAATCAATAAAACAGTACAAAATAAAGTATGACAGTTAAACAAAAAATTCAACAAAAATTGAGCGACTCGGCCGCTGCCCGCTGGACAGCACTTGCCATAGTATCGTTCACAATGATGTGCGGTTATTTTATAACCGACGTAATGGCACCCCTCGAAGATATGCTTGTCAACGACCTTGGTTGGACAAGCAGCCAATATGGTTTCTTTTCGGGAGCATACGGATATATCAACGTATTCCTGCTTATGCTCTTCTTCGGCGGCATCATACTCGACAAATGCGGAATACGCATCACCGGTACAATGAGCTGCTCGCTGATGCTTGCAGGAGCACTCATCAAGTGGTATGCTCTCGACAGTAATTTTGGCGATGCAATGTTCATGGGCTACCCTATGCAGGTGGCAGTGGCAGCCTTAGGCTTCGCAATCTTCGGAATGGGCGCCGAAATTACAGGTATCACAGTTACAAAAGTGATTGCCAAATGGTTCACAGGACACGAGATGGCACTTGCCATGGGCCTGCAAGTGGCTATGGCACGCATAGGAACCGCAGCAGCCCTTGCATGCAGCCTGCCGTTGGCAAAAGCAATGGGCAACGTATCGGCCCCACTGCTTCTGGGAGCCGCGCTACTATGTATAGGTTTTGTATCGTACCTTGTCTATTGCATCCTCGATCGCAAATTAGATGCATCTACCGTAACACAAGAAGAGAATAAAGAAGAGGAATTCAAACTGAGCGACCTCAAATTCATTTTCACGAACAAAGGCTTCTGGCTTATAACCTTCCTGTGCCTGATGTTCTATTCGGCAGTATTCCCGTTCCTTAAATTTGCAACAAAACTGATGATATACAAATATGGAGTAGAGCCTGAGCTTGCCGGCCTTATTCCCGCCATGCTGCCTTTCGGAACCATACTGCTGACACCCCTGTTCGGTTCGCTCTACGACCGCAAAGGCAAGGGCGCCACTCTTATGATTATAGGCTCCATGATGTTGGCTCTTGTGCATATACTTTTTGCACTACCCATCTTCAATGTCTATTGGTTTGCCATATTAGTGATGGTGCTTTTGGGTATTGCATTCTCATTGGTACCCTCGGCCATGTGGCCCTCAGTACCCAAAATAATTCCCATGAAACAATTGGGTTCGGCCTACTCGATAATCTTCTATATTCAGAACATAGGCCTCTCAATGGTTCCATTGCTCATAGGTTGGGTTATTGATAAATATGCCGAGGTTAAAGACGCAACAGGCGCTGTTGTAAACTACGACTACACCGTACCTATGTCCATTTTTGCATTATTCGGTATTATTGCCATCTGCATCGCCATAATGCTTAAAAAAGAGGATGCAAAAAAACACTATGGATTGGAATAAGAAAAATCTTATCACAGAATAAAACAAGGCAAAAGCTCGAGTGATACCATAAGCGGAAGTTGCATAAAAAAACATATAAGCAACTTCCGCTTATTTATATATAAGAACAATAACCGGCAACAATTTTTCAGATTTTCACCCAATCCTGCCATTATTACGCAAGTTCTTCGTATCTTCGCAAATATTACGCATGGAACACCAAAGAGAAAAATGAAACTAAGCATCATAGTACCGGTATACAAAGTAAGACGACATCTTCAAAGGTGCATCGAGAGTATACTCCAACAAACATATACCGATTATGAATTGATACTTGTGGACGATGGTTCCCCCGACAACTGCGGAGCTATATGCGACCGCTACGCACAAGAGTGCGACAAGGTAAAAGTAATACACAAGAAAAACGGAGGCCTCTCCTCGGCACGCAATGCAGGGCTTGCAGCCGCACAAGGCGAATACATAACATTTGTAGATGGCGACGACACAGTAGCATCAGGGACATACTACTACAACATGCGCATACTCCTGTCAAATCCGGACATCGACATACTCGAATATCCCGTGACAGAGCACTACGAAACACCGCAAAGCAATGTCGTATCGTTTTCTCCACAAAAAATCACAGGAAGCGAGAGTATCTTCAGAGACTGGATAAAACGCAAAGGCTACATGCACTGCTACGCATGCAACAAAATATATCGCGCCGACCTTTTCTTTTTTGTCCGCTACCCCGAAGGCGAAGTATTTGAAGATATCCTCACAACCCCCATGCTCATAGAGAGCAGTCGCGCCATGTACTACTCCGATGCAGGCTTCTACTATTATCACGACAACAACGAGGGCATCTCACACAAATACAGTTTCAAGTCGCTCAGCAACAGATACAACAACATGCTGACACTGTATAAGAAAATAAAATACCGCTACGCAATGCACCAAGAGAGCCACGACATGCTCCTAAGGACATTAGATTGTCTCACCGACCTCCTGCGTTGCTCCGACGGCAGCAAAGAGGAACAAAAAACCGCCTGTGCACAAATCAACGCAGAGCGCATGACACTCTCCGAACTATATCGCAAAGACCTCCCGGCCAAAAGAAAAATCAAATACACCACATTTGCCCTGCTGGGAGCATCAGCACACTGCCGACTTTACGCCATGCTGAAGAAAAAACTGTGCTAAAAAAAACAACCATGCTATTCCTTTCAATCGTCATACCACACTACAACCTCCCGGGAGACCTGCTGATGCGCTGTGTCAAGAGCATCGTCGACCAAAAAATGCCACAAGGAAGCTACGAGATAATAATAGTTGACGACGGTTCCCACGAACCGCCACAGTGGCTCAACGAAACCTTTCCCCAAGAAGAACTGCGCGTAATAAACATAGCTCACGCCGGCCCCGGAGCAGCACGCAACAAAGGCATCGAAGAAGCACGCGGAAGATATATACAATTCATAGACGCCGACGACTGTCTGCAACCCGACTCTATGAACAGATGTCTTAAAGTAATACACACCGAGCTGCCGCAAATATTTCGCTTCCACTACAAAATCTGCCACAGCGAACGTGCCGCCCTTGAGAGCATAAAAAACATAAGACTAAAATACAGCAACACCATAAGCGGTGCCGCATATATGGAAAAATTCAACCTCTCGGGCAGCCCATGCACCTATATATTTGAACGCTCAGTGGCAATGAAGCACAATATCCGCTTTAAAACAGACGTATACCACGAAGACGAAGACTTTAACACCCTTCTCCACTATCACGCCTCAAGCCTTATATACAGCAACGCAACAATCTACAATTACTGCATACGCAAAGAGTCCATAACATCGAGCACCAACCGCGAGTTTGAAAAAGAGCGCATGAATCACCTTATTCTACTGCTAAAAAGGCTCTGCACATTCAGAGACACAAAACAGGAAAAAAGCAGCAACATACAAAAACGCGCCCTCAAGCACAAAATAACAATGCTCACAGTAGACACAATACTGAACTACGCCTACAACGGGTGCAGCGCACAAGAAATAGCCCACGTATGCGATACACAACTGCGTCCACTCTCGCTATACCCCCTGCCCCCCGCAAACTACTCATTGAAATATAAAATATTTCGCATGATGGCAAACAACAGATACGGGTTACACATACTGCGCATGATAATATCAAGGAAAAAACCCATGAAAAAATGAAAATACTCCTGATAGGCGAATACAGCAACGTACATTGGACCCTTGCCGAGGGATTACGCAATTTAGGACACACCGTATGCGTAGCAAGCAATGGCGATTTTTGGAAGAACTACCGCCGGGATATTTCACTCATCCGCCACAGCTACAACACCATAGGAGGAGTGCTATACATGGCAAAGGTATATTCCACACTACCCTTTTTAAGAGGTTACGACATTGTTCAAATAATAAACCCTATGTTCCTCGAGCTGAAAGCCGAACGCCTGCACCCCATATATCGCTACCTGCGCCGCAACAACAAAAAAATATTCATGGGAGCATTCGGAATGGACGCCTACTGGGTGGAATACGCCACAAAAAAACCCTACAACCTACGCTACTCCGATTTTAACATAGGCAACAGAGAGATAACCAACGAATACACCAAAGGACAAGCCGACGATTGGCTGGAAACCCCAAAATCCCGACTGAACAAATACATTGCCAACGAGTGCAACGGCATCATCGCAGGAATGTACGAATATCATGCAGCATACCTCGAAAAACATGCCCAAAAGCTCACATACATACCTTTCCCCATTTACAGCCATCCCGAAAATCTGTGCAACATATACTCCGGAGGGCGCAAAGTGAGATTCTTCATAGGCATACAACGCAGCCGCAGCGTATACAAAGGTACCGACATTATGCTACGCGCATTGGAACGCCTGAAAGCAGACTACCCCCACGATTGCGAAATACTGCGTGCCGAAAATATACCATTCAAAGAATATCAAAAAATGATAGCCGACTGCGACGTTCTCCTCGACCAATTATACGGATACTCACCCGGCATGAATGCACTATTAGCACTAAGCAACGGGAAAATAGTAGTAGGCGGAGCCGAAGAAGAGTGTTACGAAATACTCGGCGAAAAATCTCTGCGCCCAATGATAAATGTCATTCCCGACGAAGAAGATGTTTACCGCAAAATGGAAGAACTTCTCAAACACAAAGAACAGATTCCACAAATGCAGCTCGACAGCATTAAATACATCGAGCGCCACCACTCCCCCGACAAAGTAGCCCGACAGTACATCAAATTCTGGGAAACACATTAAAAAAGTATCAATAAAATTTGCAGATATAAAAAAATCGCACTACCTTTGCATCGCAAAATAAAAGTTGAGGCGAATCCAATGGAAGTTTGGGTGAGTGGCTGAAACCAGCAGTTTGCTAAACTGCCGTACGGATTTCCCGTACCGGGGGTTCGAATCCCCCAGCTTCCGCAACTTTTACAGAGTAACGGCGCTTTCGTCTAGTGGCTAGGACACATGCCTCTCACGCATGGAACACGGGTTCGATTCCCGTAGGCGCTACAAAGCCACACTCTTAAATAAATTTTGCATCCGGCGCTTTCGTCTAGTGGCTAGGACACATGCCTCTCACGCATGGAACACGGGTTCGATTCCCGTAGGCGCTACTAAATGGTGACTGATTTTTCGGTCACCATTATTCTTTTATACATCCACAGAGCCGCAATCACACACATAAAAAAAGAAGCAGGTTGAAGTCTTTCAAGACATTCAACCTGCTTCTATGGGTGGGTAAGCTACCTACATCGCGCCGCTACAACCAACTACCTTTGCTGCGGTCAAGCCCTGGAGGATTCGCTAGGAGCTGGCCGTATAGGACTTACCCATATTCTTGTATAAAAAAGCTCCTCAAAAATCGTTGCAAAGATAAGGAATTTATTTTCGTCACGCAAGCAGTTATACAAAATAATTTTCCATTATTTTTTTCACATACATTCGAGCAGATATTCACAAAACAATTTTAATAGAAAATTAAACAGCTTATAAATGTAATTTGCCTATTTTTATTTAAATTTGCCATATATTACCAATAAAGAGATATATCATACACCGTCAAAATTGTTTTAATATAAAATATAACCACAAAAATCAATAGCTTATGAAAAAGATTCTACTTTCATTAATGTGTCTGATTGGCATTATTGCAACAGCAAATGCACAGACCGAAAACCTCATCTCAAATTCCGATTTTGAAGAGTGGGCCGACGGCAAACCCACCGACTGGGCTACACTCGCAACATCAACTGCCACCATTGAGCAAAATACCGACGCACATAGCGGCAGCAGTTCGGTAGCGGTAATGGGCGACAAAAAAAACACACGCTTTGCATCCAAGAGCTACACACTCGCAGCAGGAACATACACAATGAGCGCCTATGTAAAGCAAAATGGCGAAGATGCAGGACATTATCGTCTCGGCTATGTCAAATTAGAGAATGGAGAAGTTGTAAATTCACAAAAAGACTACATTTATGGCGATGCAGCAGCCGCAGCTCCCGCCGAATGGACAAACACCACTTTTAAATTCACACTTGAGCAAGATACAGAGCTTGCCCTTATTATAATGAATCACAAAAACGGCAACGGAGCCTCATTCCTCATAGATGACTTTACACTTGCCAAAGGCGATGCAACCGAAGGCGGCAACGAAGAAGACGGTGACACAGAAACCCCCGATGAAACACCCACAGAAACAAGTACCATAGCTGAAATACTCGCAGCCGGAGAGGGCAATGCAAAAACACAAGGAACCATAGTTGCCACATACGAGCGCGGATTCCTGATGAGCGATGGCACAGGATATATTTTGGTGTACATAGGCAGCAACAAAGGATATGCAGCCGGCGATGTTGTTACAGTGAGCGGCGCCACAAACATCTACGGAGGTCTCTTGCAATTTGGAAACACACCAACAGTGGAAAAGACAGGAACTGCAACAGTGGACACCCCCACCGTCACCACAATGGACGCCGCAGCCATGGACGCCTATCTAAAAGAACCCACTATAAAATATATAGAATATACAGGAACACTTAACATCAACGGATATTACTATAATGTAAATATAGAAGGAACAACCACAGCCATTGGCAGCATATCATATCCACAAGATGGCATTGTCAGCGATAACCTCAATGGCAAGACCATAAAAGTGACAGGCTATGCAATAGGCGTAAGCAGTGGCAAATACGTAAATACAATGGCTGTAAAGGTTGAAGAGGTTGAATCAGACGGCAACACCCCCGATGAAACACCCACTGAACTAAGCACCATAGCCGAAGTAATAGCAGCCGGAGAAGGCGATGCAAAAACACAAGGAACCATAGTTGCCACATACGAGCGCGGATTCCTGCTGAGCGATGGCACAGGATATATTTTGGTGTACATAGGCAGCAACAAAGGATATGCTGTTGGCGACGTTGTTACAGTGAGCGGCGCCACAAACATCTACGGAGGTCTCTTGCAATTTGGAAACACACCAACAGTGGAAAAGACAGGAACAGCAACAGTTAAACATCCCGATGTAACAATCATCGAAGGTGCCGACCTCGACTCATACCTCGAAGAGCCGGCAATAGAGTACGTACAATATACCGGCAAGCTCAACATCAACGGCAATTACTACAATGTAAGCGTCGACGGAGCAGCCACTGCAACAGGCAGCATACAATATCCTCAGTCGGGAACTGTAACCGCCAAAAGCGGCGACATTGTTCAAGTGACAGGATACATAATTGGCATAAGCAGCAACAAATATGTAAACACAATGGCAACAAAGGTGGAGACCATCGAATCTTCAGAGCCTGTCGAAACCAAGGAATACACCGTTACAGAAGCTCTTGCCGCATATGTTGAAGGAGAGCAGATTCCAGCAATCATCACAGGCTACATAGTTGGCAGCATCGAAGGACAGTCTGTCGCAGAGGGTGCAATCTTCGGCGATTCAACATCTGTAACAACAAACCTGCTCATTGCCTATTCGGCCGACGAGACCAACGCAGACAATTGCATCCCCGTGCAACTACCAAGCGGAGCGGTGCGCAAAGCCCTAAACCTCTGCGATAATCCCACAAACTACAAGAAAGAGGTCAAGCTCACCGGAAGCCTCGAGAAATACTTTGGCGTTGCAGGCCTCAAGAGCGTATCGGCATACGAATTTACAGGAAACACAGGCATCGAAAATATCACCGGCGAAGAGAATGCCAAAAAGGTAATCTTCGACCTTACAGGCCGCAGAATAGAGAATATAAGCAGACCCGGAATATACATTGTAAACGGCAAAAAAATGCTGGTTAAATAACAATTGTCGCAAACAAGCGCCAAATAGTAAAAATCTCCGCATCGTCTACGGTCGATGCGGAGATTTTTTTCTTAAGACCCATTAAGGCAGATAAGAGCATGAATCTCTGTCGAGAAGCAAGATTACAACTTTTTATTTTAGTTCTATTTCACAAAAACCTCATTCAGCGACATTAAACAATATGGCAAATATAACATCGTTGGAACAAAGAGAATCACCATTCGTGCCTTCTTACAAAGTCCTCTGCCGGCTTTAACGCATCCAATTTCCCAACATCTATAAATTCCAATTTATCGGCAAGAACACCATAAATTGGATATTTTTCGGCTGCGAACATATAAAAATTCATAATAGGGAAGCGTGTTCCCACACTCTCGTCAAGAGGAAGCCCCTTAACCATCAAATACTCCTCCATTACATCAAAAACACGGTCACTCATAACGTGTATACCCGAAAAGGCAAGCGCCTTGCAATCCTCAAGCGACACAGACGAATCTACCAAATGATAATCACCCGTATCAGTATTCATCCATCCGGCCAGAAGCATTGTTTCGGGCGAGAAAAGCAAAAATCGCGTAGTGGGTCTTTCACTCACCAGCAATGTTGCAAGAGCCTCATCGCGCACTTGTGCCGCAAACCAACGAATATCACAATCCGATAAAATATCCACATTGTGTATAAGAAAACTACCACACCCCTGAAGATAACGACGCGCATGCAACACCGCTCCACCCGTCTCCAACAACAAAGCACGTTCGTCACTAATCTCAATAAGCATCTTTCCTTCGGCCTCGTCACGCGAAGTGGCTATCCACTCCTGCTCCCCTATCCACGCCTCTATTTTATCGGCAAAATAGTGAACATTAACCACAGCCTCGTCAATGCCGGCTGCAAACAATTTTTGTGCGACATGCTCTATCAGCGGCTTTTCACACACCGGAACAAGAGCCTTGGGCAACGTATCAGTCAACGGTTTAAGACGGGTACCCAATCCCGCCGCAAAAATCATGGCTTTCATTTAAAATAATAATATAATAAGACGTTGTTTAAATTTATATCCTTGGATTTTTTCAAATCGCTTTTAGTATGTCGGTTCATTTTTCAATGACACATAGCGAGCTATGCAACCACAAAAATAATAAAAAGAGCCGAAAAAACACCTCATAATAAAAAGTCTTTAACAAACGAAAAAAGCCCGTACATCTTGCGTTGTTCGGCAGATTAACGTATCTTCGCAAGACTATTTACACATCACGCCAATGGAAGAAAAAAATCACCCCATATCACTCAACGGAGAAGCAATGCGTTGCGGAACATTGCTCGGTCTGTTGTGGATAGCCATGTACGCATCAATCCTTGCAGGATTCGGCAACATAATATTTGCACTACTGTTTCTTGCATTATATTGCGCCTCACCCATATATGCAGGTTATCTTGCGATTCGCACTCGAAAGAGAGAATTGAACAATATCATGCCATTCTTTCAAGCATGGATGTTTCTGCTCATAATGTATATCTGTGCATCACTGCTCTCGGCCGTTGCACAATTTATATATTTCCGATTTTTGGACAATGGATATATTATGCAGATGATGCAACAAGCAGCAACAATAATGGCAAACAACCCCGAGATTTTCGACACAATGGCAAAGGATTTCAATGCCGCAATACAAGAATATCAAAATCTCGACACACGACACATAGTATTCAGCATGCTCAGCTCCAATATCATGAACGGAACAATATTAGCCCCTATAATTGCACTGTTTGTGAAACGTAACCCAAAATAAACTGAAACAATGGATATATCAGTAATCATACCTCTCTACAACGAGGCAGAATCACTTCCCGAGCTCACCACATGGATTGAGAATGTGATGAACAGCAACAATTTCACCTACGAAATAATATTCATAAACGACGGCAGCACCGATACTTCTTGGGAGGTTATAGAGCAGCTGCGCAACAAAAACAACAATATACACGGAATAAAATTCCGCAGAAACTATGGAAAATCACCGGCACTGTATTGCGGGTTCGAGCGAGCACAAGGCAATGTAGTGATAACGATGGATGCCGACCTCCAGGACAGCCCCGACGAGATTCCGATACTCTACCGCATGATAACCGAAGAGGGATACGACCTTGTATCGGGCTACAAACAAAAGCGCTACGACCCATTGTCGAAAACCATCCCCACAAAACTGTTCAATGCCACAGCCCGATTAGTTTCGGGCATAAAAAATCTTCACGACTTTAACTGCGGATTAAAAGCCTATCGCAACGAAGTGGTGAAGAATATCGAAGTATACGGCGACATGCACCGCTACATACCCTATCTCGCAAAAAATGCAGGATACAGCAAAATAGGCGAGCTTGTGGTGCATCATCAAGCACGCAAATATGGCAGCAGCAAATTCGGAATAAGTCGTTTTTTTCATGGTTACCTCGACCTGATGTCGCTATGGTTCCTTTCGCGCTTCGGTTACCGTCCCATGCACATATTCGGACTATGGGGTTCGCTGATGTTCTTCATAGGCTTTTTATCGGCCGTAATACTCGGTGCAGGCAAATTATACGCTCTTGCCCAAGGCCTGCCATTCCGTTTGGTAACAGATTCACCCTATTTTTATATAGCGCTGACAATGATGATATTGGGCACACAGCTATTCTTGACAGGTTTTTTGGCCGAGCTTATAAGCAGAACCTCACAGGAGCGCAATAAATACAACATTTCCAAAGAGATATGAAAAAAATATTAACCACAACCTTTATACTGCTTACACTCATTATAGCAGCATGCGACAATGGTGGCGATTGCAACATAAACAACGTATCACTTTACCGCACTCTGTTTTATGGCATAAATGCCGAAACCGGAGAGGAGGAGAGATACCAATTTACCGAACAAGTAAGCGTATCTTTAATGGTAAACGGAACAGACTCCATAGTTGTCAATCAACTGACAGCAGCAACAGAATTGGCACTTCCCATGTGTTACACACAAGAGACAGACACCGTGATACTACAATTCGGCACAATAACCAATGATACACTCTTTGTTGAGCACACCAATATACCATACTTTATTTCAATGGACTGTGGAACAGGAATGTATCACAATCTGAAAGCTGTACGACACACTACGAACTTCATAGATTCTGCACGCATCGTATACCCCTTCATCAACTTCGACGCACATGAAAATATCAAACTATATATTGCTCAGTAGCCTTATTCTGCTTATGCCATCGGCAGTTCAGGCCCAGATAAACGAAAAAAGCGATACTGTAACAGCAAGCCTGCTCGACATCAGAGGAATAAACATATCCACCGACCTTTTCGGCTATGCCTACTCTATTCTCGACAATTATAGTAGCGGCGAGGTTGCCATCACAGTGAATTTAGGTGATAAATACTATCCCGTATTTGAAGCAGGCTACGGAAGCACCGACTTCACCGATGAAACATTCGGAATACACTATAAGTCGGCTGCTCCCTATTATCGCATAGGCTTCAACTATAACTTCACAAACAAACGCGGTAAATCACCACGCAGCAGTTACATATACGGACTGGCACGATTCGGCTGGACAAATGCAAAATACGATGTAAAAACGCCCTCGATGTTCGATCCGACATGGGGCGGAGAAGTAGCACTCGACCTTACCGACGTAAAAGGTTTTTACAGTTGGGCCGAGATGGGAGTAGGAGTAAACGTAAAAATATGGAAAAACCTGCACATGGGTTGGAGCATACGCTACAAAGTACGTCTTAACCAAACAACAAGGCACAATTCAAACATGTGGTATGTTCCCGGCTTTGGTAACAGCCGACACACCACATTTGGTGGAACATATAACATAATATATCATATACCATTTAAATAAACATACACAGCAATGAAAACCTGGAAAATCCTATTCCTGATATTCCTTATCATCGGAAGTATTTTCATCATAACCAACACTGCGCGATACAGACACGACAGTGGCACAATATTTGGCACATACTACAATGTGATATATAAATCAAATGAACAGATAAAACCACAAATAGAAGAGGTGCTTAACAGAGTAGACAAATCTCTATCACCATTCAACAAAAATTCTGTTATCAGCGCAATAAACAACAATGTCGACATCACCCCCGACAGCCTTTTCGTCGAGGTGTTCACACTTGCACAAAATATCTCACAAAAGACAGGGGGAGCATTCGACATCACGGTGGCTCCACTCGTAAACGCATGGGGCTTCGGATTTAAAAGCGGTAACGGAGCAGACAGCACAACAATAGACAGCATACGCAGATATGTCGGTTACACAACCGTAAACCTTAGCGACGGCAAAATTCACAAGCAACACCCCGAAACAATGCTCGATTGCAGTGCCATAGCAAAAGGCTATGGATGCGATCAAGTGGCTCTTCTGCTTAACAGCATGGGTATCACCGACTATATGATAGAGATTGGCGGCGAAGTTGTGGCAAAGGGTAAGAACGACAAAGGAAAGCCCTGGAGCATAGGCATCAGCAAGCCCCACGAAGCATCATCCGACAACAGCCTGCAAACAATCCTACACATACGCAACAAGAGTATGGCAACATCGGGCAACTATCGCAATTTCCGCTATGTGGATGGACGTAAGGTGGCACATACCATCGACCCTCGCACTGGTAATCCTGTCAGTCACAGCCTGCTTTCGGCAACAGTGCTTGCAGATGATTGCGCCACTGCCGACGCATACGCCACAGCCTTTATGGTAATGGGACTCGACGAAGCCATAAAACTATGCAAAGCCAATAAGGAGATTGAAGCCTATTTTATATTTAGCGACAAAGATGGAAACTTTGATACGTTTGAAACCGAGGGGTTGAAACAGTATTATTAGACGCTTAAACCTACACATCTATCATCAAGCCGTCGTAGCCTAAGAAAACCCCATCAGGCAGACATTTGCTTATTTTGGCGTGCAGCCCCATGTGGTGCATCATGTGAGTGAAATAAGTAGCCCTCGGCCTCACAAAATCCACCACACGCAAGGCATCAAGCACTGTTTGATGCGACATGTGAGGCTTTGAATAACGCAAAGCGTTTATCACCAGCACCTCGACACCTTGCAACTTTTCAAGTTCGGACACAGGCATACGGCTCATATCCGTTATATAAGCGAGTGAGCCGAAACGATAACCAACAATGGGTATTCTGCCATGATATACACGCAGCGGCAGCACCTCAACACTCCCAACCTTAAAAACCTCACCCACCGACACATTGCGCAATTCGAGATTAGGCACACCGGGGTATTTATTCTCGCAGAAGCAATATGGGAAAAAGTTACGCACCTGTTCTTCGGTATCTTCATCGGCATATACCAAAATACCACCCTGACGACAAAAGGGACGTAAATCATCAAGCCCTGCCACATGGTCGTAATGTTTATGCGTAAGCAACACTGCATCTATCTTATGAAAAGGCTCATTCAACATCTGCATGCGAAAATCAGGGCCGCAGTCTATGAGAATATGCGTATCTCCATCCTCAACCAGCGCCGAGGAGCGTAGACGTTTGTCGCGCACATCGGCAGACGTGCACACTTCACAAGCGCATCCTAATTCGGGAACGCCGGTTGAAGTACCCGTACCTAATAACTTAATCCTCATTCCACCATATTAACCTCGGGAACCAACATGACGTCGAATTTTTCTTTCACTGAGTCGCACACCGCCTTTGCAAAGGCTGCAATCTCACGTCCTGTGGCACCTCCGTAATTCACAATCACAAGTGCCTGATGCTCATAGGTTCCCACATTACCGACTCTTTTTCCTTTCCATCCGCATTGTTCTATGAGCCATGCTGCCGATATTTTCACTTTGCCGTCGTCGGTTGCATATTGCGGCATCTGCGGATAGTGGCGTGCCATCTTGCGGGCATACTCCGATGATACTACGGGATTCATAAAGAAACTGCCTGCACTGCCCAATTGTGAGACATCGGGGAGCTTGGCTGCACGAATCTCTTTCACAGCCATTCGCACATTCATCGGGCAGAGAGCCCCTTTCTCCTCTACTTTGCTTCGCAAATTTCCATAATCGAGCCTGTATTCTGCATTTTTTCTTAAGCGGAAGGTTACATAGGTCACCACTCTCTTGTTCTTCTCAACAGTTTTAAAGATACTGTTTCGGTAAGCGTAGTCACACTCTTGCTGCGAAAAACGGCGACTACTTCCGTCTGCAATAGAAATTGTATCGACGTGTGCAATAAACTCACCCACCTCAACACCATATGCACCGATATTCTGAACGGCGGCGGCTCCAACCTCACCGGGAATCATCGAAAGATTTTCGAGCCCTTGCCAACCTTGTTCCACTGTATATGCAACAAAGTCATCCCATATCATTCCGCTGCCTACACGCAACAACACTTCGTGCTCATTGTCTGTGAGCACTTCCACCCCACATATTGCAGAGTGTAATACTGTTCCTTCATAATCGTTCATAAACAGCAGGTTGCTCCCTCCGCCAATAACAAGGTATGGATGTGTCACACCTTCTCTTATTATCTCTGTAAGCTCGCTTTCCGATTGAAATTCAATAAACTGCGCTGCCGTTGCATCTATACCGAATGTATTGTGTGACAACAAGGAATAAAAGGGATATTTTTTTATCATATTCCGATGTTTATTATCTGTATCATATATCTTGCAAAAATATCTCAAAAAGAAGAGACGGGCAAGCATGTTGAGGTTATAATTTTTAAAATTATAATGAAAAGTGTATTTATGAGATTTTTTAAAAGCGAGCTTTATTTATTTCGCTCGTTTGTCATCTTTGGGGAAAACCCCGAAGATAAGACGGCACTCGCTGCAAAATAATAAAGCGAGCTTTATTTATTTCGCTCGTTTGTCATTATCTTTGTCCGGCGAATGTCTGAAAAATATGAAAAAAATAGCGGAAAATAATCTTAATCTTGAGCCTTATGAAAAGGAGTACTCCGAGAAGAGGTTGTGGAACAAGATAAAAAGTGTGGCAAAAACAGCCGGCGAAAAGATTGTATACATGGTACTATTGCTATATTATGCGCTGCAATCACCCGATATAAGTATTAAAGAGAGAACTATGATAATTGGTGCATTGGGCTATTTTATTCTTCCCGTCGACCTTATACCCGATGCTATGCCTGCGTTTGGCTTTGCCGACGACGCTGCTGTGCTGATGGCACTTATAAAGATGATTACCTGCATAAATGCAACGGTAAAGGCGCAGGCACGCGAGAAATTGACTGAATGGTTCGGATGATTTTGTAAAAGTATTTATATATAATTATGGAAAAGAGATATACAAAGGAGGAGGAGTGGATTAATGCCTTGTCTCATGGTGCAGGAGCGCTCATGGGAATAGTTGTATGCACTCTGTTTTTAATTAAGGCTTATATGGGGGATGCAGGAACAATGGCTATTCTCAGCCTGTGGCTATATATGTTCGGTGTTGTCAGCTCATACGTTTTTTCTACATTGTATCATGCGTGGCCCCCCGAAAAACCTGCTCGAAAATGGATGCGCCGCCTCGACCATGCTGCCATATATTGGCATATAGCCGGAAGTTACTCTCCAATCACGCTTATTGTACTTATAGATGCCGACGCATGGGGATGGGGAATTTTTGCCTTCTGCTGGTTATGTGCAATTGTGGGTACATGTGTAAGTCTTTTCTCATTAAAAAAACACAATTATGTGGAGACAGCCTGTTTCGTGCTTATGGGGCTTGTTATTCTTGTTGCTATTAAGCAGTTTTATGAACGGGTTGATTTTTGGGTACTTTTTTGGATTATAGCAGAGGGAGTAAGCTATATAACAGGTGCCGTTCTGTATAGTTTTCATAAGGTTAAGTATATACATTCTGTTTTTCACTTTTTTGTTCTTTTGGGCGATGTGTGCCATTTTGTGGCAGTGTGGAAAATTTTGGACATGTTCTTTTGATGTGAAAAAGTCATAGGATGATACTATGTTTTGAGGTCTTTGACACCCACAGATGTCAATAATAACAGATTGCAAGGTGTGAATTTTGACGCACAAAGTTAAATAATGTAAAATTTAGAAACTTTTCTCTTTCTCAAGTGTTATATTTAACAGAGAGTATGATTTTTCAGTTCTTTGAGTTTTAATCTGCTTAAATTTATATAGTATAAAAGTTGTTTTGCGGTAATAATAAGTTGCTGTTTTTAATATGCGCATGGCAGACTATATTTCCTAAAAATAGAGTTGTTTAAATATTAAAAAAGGTACAACACCGCATCACAACAATTTCAATAAAATTTAAGCAAAATCTCATGTACCTATAATTTTTATGGGTTAACTTGTAAGAATCAGATGTGTGTGTCTCTCTAAACGGTAAACGTACTTATAATAACTTACGAATTATGATTAGTGAAAAGGTTATGGATCGCCTGCTCGACAATTTCGAGAAGGTAATTGAGGAGGCCGGTGTTAAATGTATGCGTATCAATGACAGGTCAGAGTTCTTGCGACGCATATATGAAAATGAAATGAAGTATGACGGCTTTGTGATTTTGAAATCTTCCAAGCAGTCGGGTATCTTCTATGTAGATACGGAGGAATTGCTTGGCAGCGGTGGGATGAACAGAGTATCGCGTCCTTTGAAAAAGAGTGATTTTGACATTCCGGCCAATGTGCCGCCGCTTAACACAAAAGTAGCAGATGCCATTGACATGAAATTTGAAGTATAAATAAACATGTGTGCAGTCTACAATTGGCTGCACACTATTTATATATTCTCACCTTAGTTTCTGCAAAATTGTTGGCAATAATTGCCGCAACAAGACTATCCCCCATTATGTGATAACCCTTGAGATAAGCAGCTCCCGCATAGTCCATCATTATAATTCCTGTGGGGCCTACGGGTTTTATTCTTTGCTGCACGCTGTCGCCTTTTATGTAGAGTAAGGTTGCGGGATGCGTGATTGCAGCGTTACGCCTATACCCTTTGTCAGAGGCAAGTCCATTTATGCCTAAGTATGTAGATGCAAAGCCGCTGACGTGATTAATACTCCACGTTCCGCAAGAACTGTTGGCAGCACTGTCAAGAAGCGTCATAATACCGTTTATTTTTGCCGATTGTTTTTTTTCGTTAGTTGGAGCATAAAAATCCTGTATCATGAGACGCGCAGTTTTATCATTTCCATAGGATGATATTTTTGCCGAGAAGTTGCCCTTGGGCGAGTGGTTCCACCCCTCTATGCCGGCACCTTTATTACATCCTGAATATCTGCTACGGCTAAGAAACAGAATTTTCCCACGCAGCTCACCCACGGTGATATCGGGGTCGAAGATGGCAGCCCTTTCACCCAACGATGCAATATATTCTCCCATTGCCTCGGCCCAACGCATATTCTCGCTGACATTATCATTTTCTTTTTCGTTGCGCATGAGTACAATAGCAAATTCATGCGCCATTTTGCCACCGGAAGATATTTTTTGCAAAATCGTATCCACAGCCTGAGCAAAAGAGAGCTTAGTTTTTAGTGGGCCATGATAAATGTTGAGAGTGCTGCCGTCCAATGCCGGACGAAAGTCAAATACACGTATGCCGCAGTCCCACAGTTCAGAGATGCTCATACATTGTGTAACCCCCGGAGCAAAAGCCGGCAAGAGTCCGTTTCCTGTGGCCGCATCATGCGCCCCCGGCAAAGAAAGACGCGATACAGGTATAGTGTCGTTTATATATACGAGCCACTTTTTTATGTTCACCTCGCCACCATTATTTGAGCCGAAAAAGCAGATTGCAGGCAATAAAATAAATATAAAGGAAATCAGCTTCATCATTTTGCACATTTTGGCAAAGATATACACAAACGAGCGAAATAAAAATAAAGTTTACTTTATTATTTTGCAGCGAGTGCAGAACTATCTTCGAGATTTATCTCAAAGATATACACAAACGAGCGAAATAAATATAAAGTTTACTTTATTATTTTGCAGCGAGTGCAGAACTATTTTGAACGTTATTCGGAAAAGTAAGAAATAGTTCTTGTATCAACAAGCAACCCCTCGGGGCCACCTCCCTGACCGGACATATTATACAGACATACATCGAAACTAAAACTATTCCAGATGAGTTTTCCGCGATTCACCTCAAAATACATCTGCATTTCGTTACAGACACTCTTGAATTTTGCTATGCCGTAATCCTTCTCACGAGCCTTTTGAGAAAATTCGTAATTAACACTATCCACACTGCTCATTATCTCAGACGGAATCTTCATAGGATTCTCGTTAACCACAATTTTGTAAATTGCAAGAGGGCCGTCAAGTTCGCATGAGGTTATAAAAACCCCCGAGACAGATAACAGCAATAAAAAAACCACCCTGCTTATAGATTCTCTCATAACATAAACACCTTTACACATTATTCACAATAGAAATATAAACACCGCATCCTCACAACCTTTGAAGAGGTTGTGAGGATGCGACCCACACTATTCCCTTCTTTTGGGAAGTTCACGCTTTTCAAATACTATAATATCATCACTTACAATGTCGACAGCAGTGTTCATAACCGCATCAAGCTCAAGCTGACGACGCTTAATCATATCGGGAACAATCAATCCCGCATCGTAGTCGGCAGTGGTAAATGAAACAATACTACCATAGACATATTTATTCTCATAATAGACAAACGAACGATAATAATAGGTTGTATTCGGCTTAAGCTGCAACGCCTTAGAGAACAGTCCGGTAGACATATTGAGTGTAACATCTACCTCCCTTGTCACATACTCTGTATCATTCTGAATATCAGATTTGCTTGGTGCATACTCGAATCCCACAAAAACCTTATCTGTTCCCATTGTATTTATCACATTAAGAACATCACTGTTTACCTTACCCTTAAGTGTTGTCCACTCATCATTAAGAACAGCCTCGAAAGTCTGAACATTAAATCCGTTCTCGGGTTTGCTGCCCACATTCAGAACTTTCACCTCGCTGCGATAGATTTTCTCACTTCGCGCAGGCTGCACCGACAGACGGCAGTGCAGTTTAGAGTCCCAATTAAGGTCGGGTAAATCCAATTCCCATTCGTGTTTATCATCCTTCAGACCCTCATCCACACTCTTGAAAATCACCAAAGGATCGGTCATGGTTTTCTCTTTCGATATTTCAAAGAATACCGTTCGGTTTTTATCAGCCTCGGTTTTTATAGAGTCGTTGATGAGTTTCCACAAGAGGTCGTTCACGCGCCCTTTTAGTGTACCGTTGTTGCCCTCTACACTTGGTGGGTCGAGTGTAACCTTATATTCAAGTTTCTTTGTCTTGAATGTGCCAACCTCGCTCTTATATGTGGTTTTAACACCTTCTACCGTTTTTTCCACCAAATATCTGAAGTAGTATGTTGTAGAGGGGTCGAGTTCCTTCAACACATGTAACATAGTATATATGTATTTTCCCTTATCGAGACTCCAAAGAGCCTTATAATCGACACGCTCGTCATCGGCAGTCCCCATATAAATATCCTGCACATCTTTGGAATATTCGATTGTTATCTCGGATTTTCCCTCTCCGTAAGGATAAGTTACATCTGCTACAAACTGAGCCTCATCGGCCTCAGGCGCAACTCTGATATTATCTAAAGGTGCAGGAATCTTGAATGAGATAGGATCTGTCTCTATACGTTCTTTTACTCCATCGTCGTAAATAACCTTTGCATAGTATGTACGACCCGGTTCCCAGCCTTTCTCACTTAATATTCCAATATCATAATCGGCTTTTTCGTGATCGCGAGTAATCTCCGACGCATCTATCTTAAAAATTCTCACAATAACCATTTCGTCGAGATAATCGCTACGATCGTAGGGTTGGTTGCCATCCAGCTCGATGCCGCCATCATTCTCCCAAGTGTTCTGATCCTCGCTCACTACAACCTTGTACTTAGACTTGTCAGATACACCAACAAAGCCTCTGTCTGTCATTGCTCCAAGGAATACATTATCGTAGTTTACACTCGCCTTAAAGTCGTAGAACACAGGTTTACTCTTAAACTGAATCTCCTTGCCCATAAATTTCTTCCCTGTTGCGTTGTCAATCACAAATGCACGATAGGTATACTCCTTCTCGGGCTGTAACTTGCCATCGACATCCCAATAGAAACCTCGCGTTCTAAAGTCATTTAGCAGCGCCGTAAAGGTCTGATTACCCGGGTTAAGAGTAAATCCTACGCTGAACTTATTGTCGATATGGTTGTAACCCTCCTCGTCCAATACAGATTGATGTACCGAACCGCTGAGCACCGCACCTACCGATGTCAGCTCCTCCGGTTCGAGAGTCTCGGGAGCGTAATAACTTTGGAATCCGGCATCCCAAGTATAGCTATACATATATTGGTCGTTTACCGAATCGTAGATATATGCCACAGCTTTAAAGGTCTCTTTTGAGTAGTCGTGACGTTTAAGATTTACCTCCATTGTTGTATCCTTAGGCACTCCACCCTCGAAAAGTTTTATTCGGTCAATTTCCTCATTTGTCTCTATGTCCTTAAGAATAAAACCACCCTCGTTAATATATGGACTTAAAAGCACATCTTTCTCAAAAGAAGCCTTAATAGAACAATTATCGTAAGTTTTTTGAACATCGCGCATTGTAACCTTATATGGAATATAAAGCTCATCTAATTTACCAATGACACCATATCCGGTGAAGAAAGTATTGTAAGCGTAAGGATATATCGACAACTGACGCCCCTTAAGTTCGGGCTTATTGAGATTTATGCTGAAACTTACATCATTCGGATGTATAGCCTTAAATTCACCTATATTTTCGGCTACATAATCGGGCACCTCGTCATACAAAGCGTAAGGCGAATCATCTACAAATATAATTCCCGCATCATAGGGGAAGATAAGTCTCAGACTGTTTTTTAATGTACCTTTATACTCATAATTCGAGAATGTTCTTTTTGTTATCTCGCTAGTGTTTGGCACAGCATCCAAGCGGAATATTTCCCAGAAGAGCACATTCGGTATATTAAATTTTTCCAAAAAATCGCTTAATGTAAACGAGAAAGCATCATTGGCTACATAAAATCCCATATCTACCAATGCACCCCACTCCACAACAAAGTTAGTTCCTTCGTTAAGGCTGCTATACATATCGACTCTCTCGTTGAACCAGTCGGGTTTGTCCGATACATCCCGGTCTATCTGACCGAATTTATATGTCAACTGCGCCGACACTTTAGGCCCGGTACCAAATTTAAATTGGAATTCCAACCCCTCACCTGCAATACCAATTCCGACCTTAACGTGAAAAGCAAGGAATAGTTCACCCTTAAGACTTATCTCGCCCGAAGCATCTTTTTCAAATTGCATGGGATTCTTTTTATTATTCTCTTTAGTGTCTGTCCAAGTGACATCTTTATCATCACCACTTACAATAAAACCCACCGACCTTTTAATGCTGATACCGGCTTCTCCGCTTATTTTTGCCTCTAACAGATAGTCCCAGGTGATTCCAAAATCTATATTCACACTCACTCCCGGAATTACAACCACCGGAATGGGCACGGTAATAAAATCGAATTCTTTCTTATCATCCTCGTCGGGTTTAAAATCGACGCTTGCTTCAAATGTAACCTTTCCCTCGGCCGAAAAATCTACACCGGCCTCAATCCTCTTAATATCCAGATACCTATCCAATATAACAGAGAAATGTGCAACGCTTGTAGCCTTTACATTCGCTGTAAATGATATTGGCCACTCCTCTTTATTCTCTTCATCCTTATCTTTATCCTTATCGTCGTCATCATCCTCTTCCAATGCTGTGACTTTTATCTTACCCTTGTTACTGATGGAAAGTTTCCTTGCAATAGCAGTAACCTCGGTTATAGACTCCACTTTATTTACAACATCTGTGAAGTCGGTACTCATGTTATCATCACCACCGTCGGCACGTGTGGGGAGCTTTTTGAGCACCATTCTCCTTTGCACAATCTCTTGCGGTGTTGCCTCTTGGTCGGGCGACACTCCCGACACGCCGCTTGTATATAATACATCATAAACCTCTTCGAGCCCCAATGTGCCACACTTCATCTCTACCCATCCTTGTATGTAGTCGACGTTTATCTTCTCGACACGCCCCATGAAACCGTTGGGAAGTTTACCGCGAAAGATATTGCAAATAACCTTTTGCCCCACCTTTGGTATTGGAACTTTTGTAAGACAGTCTATTCTGAAATAAATAGTGCGCACAGTATCGCTCTCTACGATAAAATCAAACAGACGCTCGTTAATCTCGAACACTCCTGCCGCATACTGCATCTCGGGTATCTCAAACATAAGACTGTCGATGTCGTTGATGAACACCCCTAATGTGTCCGGGTATAAGGCGCCATCGAAAAGCATCTGAACAGGTTTACGATAACTGTTTCCTATGGAGTCGTTATTAGAGAAAGATATTTTCCAATTACCGCCCTCGGGAAGCATAAGATGCTTGCCATTCTTACGCATCACTCCGAAAGATTGTTGAAAATCCACCTGTGCAACAACCGTTGGAGCAAGTACGAATGTGGCTATCATTGCCAATAATATGTAATTTAATAACCGTTTCATCGTACTATTACTTTAATGTTAATATTCTTTACCTTTGCAACGTATGTACCGCTCGACAGATGCGCAATAGAGACTACGCCACCATCGCTGATTATGGCTGTGAGCATTGTCTTGCCGGCTACATCGTACACATATAGTTTCTCGCCAATCAGTGAACGATGAAATGTGAGCACACCGTCGAAATAACGCATAGGATTTTTCTCACTTACATCGGCGACATCATCTATTCGTGTATCAAGAGCTTCAACAAACTTAACAGACTTTATTTCGCCGCGTTCAAAGATATACTCTTCGCGTGTACCTATGACCTCTATTAACTGCACCATGCCGCTCCCCCTCTCTTCGACAAAGGAGTAGACATACGATTCGGCGTCAATCTCTATATCGAATACACGTCCATCTGTAAGAATTATTACAATCTTATCATATTGTTTCAGCTTACCATCGGCAAAAGCCGTTGTGGTCATAATCAATCCGAATAAAAATAAAAGTAGCTTTCTCATATTCTCGGTTTTTATCGGTTATTACTGTTTACGTCCTGTGATTTTGTAGCTCCTCAGTTTGGAGAGTGTACCATACGTACCGCCATGCAAAGGCAGTGTCTCAAATACGAAGCGTTCATGCCCTGCTTTGTGGTAGCACTGAATCTGCGCCGACTCTCCCGGCCAAGCAGCGGCAATGCGCATCTCAAGGTATGGGATAGCGTGCGCCTCGCGCATGACAGCCTCGCCACGCACCTCACCATCGACAATGGCAACCAAGCGTGTGTCGCCCAAAGAGTCGTTCATAAGTTCGTTGTCAATCATCAAGGAGGCATATACCACAGTTTCGTAAAGATATTCGGCCGGATTACACTCTTTCCACTCGAACACATTTACAAAGCAGCTGTCGGTAAACAGCACCTTGTTGTTCTCGGCATCATAGCCTGTTGCCTCGACAACTATTTTGGCTCTTCCCGACTTATTGGCATATACACGACGACCTATCAGTTGCACCGCGTCGACATCGTCATACACCTCCCAATGATACGACACCTCTACGGTATCCGGGGTTATATAGGTATCTAATATTATGGTGTCACCCACGATAATATCAACCTCGTGGTGCGACAGTGCTATCCCCAAAGGAGCCGGTTTTGCCTCTTCAAAGTTGAACAGCTCGCCGCAGGATGTCAATGCCGCCATTGCCAATATTATGTAAAAATTTTTAATCAGTTTCATAGTCTTCTTGTTTTACAGTGGTTAAGAAACTGTTATCAAAAGAGGTTTATTCATTGTTTTGCTCGTTTTTTTCGGGTACTCTCACCTTTACCACATTTGAGTAGGGGCTTAGGCGACCATCTTTTGTACGCAGACGCATACGATACTCTGCTCCATCACCGGGCTTCATGTGATTGTCTATGGTATATCTGTTTTTAATATTTACAGACTCGATGTGACGGAATATATCATCATTGTCCCATTTTTTATAAAGGCAGAAATATACTCCTGCATCTATCATCTCTTGTGTCAGTCCTGAGAGATCCCAAGCTACATAAACCTTCTCTTCATCTTCGCGGTAGCTCGCTCCGAGATTAATTTTTACGTGCAACTGCATATCCCCTTTAAACAGGAAAGAGGTTTCATACGATGGTTCGGATGTTATGCCGCTCTCGTTCATTGTCTCTATGTGATAGAAATAACGTTTCTTTTGGTTGGGTTGCGGCGAGTCTACCACCCACAATCGACCGTTTTTCACAGAATCCTTTGTTAGGACATTTATCAGAGAACTTATATTCTCTCCATCGAGACGGCGATAGACATAGAATTTCTCCACATCGGCTTCGGACGATGGGTACCATTTCATATACACAGCCTTTGTATCTTGCCACACTGAGTCGACACGGCAAGGACGTGGCGGGTCGTAATTCTTACGCTTCACCGAAAGAATTTCTGAGAATTCCGACTCGTTACCCGAGAAGTCATACGCCTTTACACGATAATAGGTATATCTCTGTATAACACCGTTTACGGCGAGTGTATCTAAGATGGCTGTTCCTCGTGTGCTCTTACCCGCTTTTTGCAAGAAGGTGTGTGTAGAGTCGTTGGCATAGTATAGCTGATAGCCTGCAACATCGGCATCCACACTCTTCTGCCATTTTATGAGCAGGCTGCCTGTGGGCGATAGTACATACTCCAACTTGGTGGGTGCAGCCGGTGCTGTAACATCGGCAATGAACATCTCCTGTGGCATAGAGGCCGAAGAGTTACCCAATGTATCTTTTGCCACCACCGTCACTCGACCCGTTCCAAGATATGTGACCTCGCAGCGGAACACTGTATCTTCACGCGCAACGGTATAATCGTTCAATTTCACCCAAGCACTGTCTATTTGAGGATTGTAGTAGTAAATATCGTAACCGACAAAATCGGGTTCGATGATGTTCTTTTCCCAGACAATATCTGCCACCACGGTATTTTCGTCGGGACGGTCGAGATAGAAATTCTTTATAAGCGGAGCTGTAGGAGGAATTATATCCGGCATTTCAACCTTATGAGATTTGCTGTAATTACTCTTCTCGCCAAAAGAGTCATATCCGCAGATGCGAAATTCGTAAGTACCGGGCTGCACTCCTGCATACTCGTAGATATTCTGCCCCACACTCTCGTCTTCGTAGGTCATAAGTGTCATAAAGGGACGCTCATTGAGTTTCTTCCACTCACCGCCATTATAGCGACACTCAATATCATAGACCGTATAACCCGGCTCCATAGGCCAGAATATACGCATCGAAAGACCATCGCTGCCCAAAGAGTCGGTTATATGCGGCTCGAACTTTGCAGGCTTTTCAAGCACATTCTTTACATCTACTCCCTGATAGGTCATATTGGCCTCTTCTTTAGGAATGTTTGTTGTTACTACATACATATATCGCTCCCCTTTTTCGGCGGTACTGTCGACATACATAAGAGCCATAGCCTCGGCAATATCGGGACGAATCTCGGCAAGCAGCATAGCGTATGCAAAGCGTGTCTGCTGCTCTTCATAAACCTGCATTATACCATCGGCACCACTGCCGACAATTGCATTATTCAGTTCGGTACCCTTGCCATATATCATCTGTGCCGCAGCTGCAGCCAAGGAGTCGGCAGGCTCGAAGTGCTGCTTCATCTGTTCGAGACTCATCGGAAATATATTCTTCTTGATTGTGTCCATCACACCATCATCAAGATTCATACGTAATATATTATATCCATACTTATTGGCAAGATACCAAGGAGCAAACTCATCGGGAGCCCAACGCAACAACACCCTGTCTCCTTTGGGACGTGCGAGTAACTTTACAGAAAAGGCCACTGTAACAGAGTCGCGTATGGTTGTATCGACAGGTGCAGTGCGCAGATACTCCTCATACTCTTTCTGGCTCATTCTGCTTACATCAACCTCCTCTGTAACAATTGTATCGCTTGCTACAACAATCGGTTGATATATATGCTTTTTAATTCTCAGAGCATCACTGTTATTTTCATTTGCTGCCTGCAACGACACTGTTCCTAACAGCACCGCTGCCACAGCTACTCCTTTTAAACTGAATAATCGTTTCATATATTGTTTTTTTTATTTTTCACTTACGGGTATACTCATTTTAAATAACTACTGCACTGTAACTACTGCCCCTGCATCTTCGAGCTTTTTCTTTATTTCGGCAGCCTCGGACGAAGAGAATTTACCAACGACAGAGGGGAGCACATCTACATACTTGTTCTTCGCCTCAGTCAAAGATAATCCAAACATCTCTTGCAGTGCCTTAATTACACCAATTTTGCTACTTATGCTCTGTATTGTCACCGTTTTATCACCCGACTGCCCTATAACCTTAACATAATTGCCATACATGCTACCCTGCTTAAGTCCGTAAGACGAAACAGCAAGTTTAATCACATCATATAATTGCGTTCTTGTGGTTTCATTGATTTTTCCACCACGGCGGAGCGTATTGTTAATGCTTACCAATCTGGCCTTTATACTTGTGCTATTAGATGAATTAGAGCCAATCAGTTCTATGGTAAAACTTGTTGTAGGAGTATTTTTATACCAATACTCAACCCACATAAGCGCAGCATCGGCCGAGTGGAATTGCACTGTCACACTGCCCGAAGGACGGTTAATCACGAAGTCACTTATTTTACATTTCGATAAATCGCCTTCGAAAATCAGTTTCTGTCCGCCAAAGGTCAGTTTTGAGAGAGTACAACTACTTAGTTGCAGTATGCGGTTTGTACTTCTCATATCCAATCGTCCCGCTGTAACATTGCTCAATGTCAATAGCTGATTACCGTAGTTGCCGTTAACCGTTACTGTTCCCGAACAGTTATTAAGAGCCGTCTTAAGAATATCGCTGCTTATGCGAGAATAAGAGAGGTCGATATTCTGAACACCCGACTTTTTCAGTTTCAGTGTACTAAGTTTAGTATTATTACTTAAGTCAAGAGTCTTAATTACTCTGTTATGTGCACTCACGTCTATATTGGCTATATCGTTATAGCCGGCATAGATAGTAGTAACATTAGTCATATACTTAAGCACTGTTGTAAGGTTCACAAGTTCGGTGCGCTCGGCATCAAGCGTTGTAATTCCCTTTACATCCGTTGTATGCAGATACTTCTTAGTGCTTGCATACTTATTCTTATAGTGATTATACATCATACTACCCAAGGCATTCTTCAGCTCAACATCCTCTGCTGTCTGAATATCTGCAAGACCTATGGAGTTCAGATAGGTAATCATCCTATCGTAACCGCTACCCTTGGTAACGTATCCACGATTCACAGCTGTTATAATAGCCTCAACAGCCTTCTTCTTATTCACGGTGAGGAATCCGTTACCGGCCTTTGCCAGAGTATTATAACTGCTGAGCAGGGTGCGTGTATTGCTGTTGCTGCCCACCGTCATATTGAACTTTGGCGCGTTACCACTAGTCTGGATATTATTCTCCGACCACTCGGCTATGAACTTAAGAGCATTATCGGCAGTGCTGAAGTTAAGCTCATACTGAGTCTTTGCACCAAGCTTAAGGTTCGACACCGAAATTTCGCTCATATCCCTGTAGAAATAGAGATACTTACCAGTGAAGTTCAGTCCTTGGAACTTAGCCTTATACAGTCGCAAAGTATTGTTATCGGTTGTAAATGTTTTGACACAGGTTGTCGATGTATTCACACCCATATTTATACCCACTGCACCATTTATGGTAAGAGTGTTCACTGTATTTATTATCGCGGCATCCAGCACCCTGCTGTTGATTGTATTCTTCGAAAGGTCGAGTGTAAGCACTGTATTCTTAAACTTAAGAGTATCGAGAGCGACAGTGCTACCCGAGAGGTCAACCGATGTTAGTCGGCCATTCTCACCAAGTGTCACACTGCGCAAACGGTTGCCACTTGCCTTGATGGTTGTTACCGACGGCATATACTTAAGCACATTAGTCAGATTAACGATACCACAATCCTTGCAATCGAGAGTGGTCACCTTCTTAACATCCTCGACGTGCAGATACTCGCGTGCAGGAGCATACTGTTTCTTCAACAACAGATAGAGTTTGCTGCCCATAGCGTCCCTCATCTTAACGTCGTCATTCGAGCGTTTCTCGTGCAAATCGTAGTCATCAAGAACATCCCTGAACAATTCGCCTTTAGGCACCTTCTCTTCCCAGGCATACTTCAGCACATAGCTGTTAGCCATCTGTCGAACATTATCGTCGAGACGAGAGATACCGTTCTTTGTTACATTATTCACCACAGACAACAGAGAATTCACCGAGTTATTGATGGAGGCATCGTCCGTCTCTATTCTCATTGTGAATTTGCGGTTGGGATTATCATTTATCCACTTATTCAGCCACAACAATGCCATATCGGCCGATGTAAATATAAGTTCAATAGGCTCGGCACTATCGGCAAGATAGAGATGCTCTATGCGGCTATATGCTGTGTATGAACCGGTGCTACCCATAAAGAACTTCAACGACTTTCCACCAACGGTCAGCTTGTCGGCCACGAGGTTGTAAAGAACATAATTACGTCCTTTAGATACAAGCGACATCTCTTTTATATTACAACGATATTTATATTTTGCCACCTCAAGCACTGTGGGGCCAATATCACCATCGACAATCAGTTTCTTGTTCCTTGCAACGTTTAATGCCTCTACCAATCCATACTCGTTGACGTAAGAGTGTGAGAGGTTCAGCTCGTCGAGTTTACTATATTGATAGTTGAACGAGAGCGAATCGAGCGCCGCATTGTTAGATAGGTCGAGCTTATCGACACCGTTAAGGTTCTTCAGAATCACGGTCTTCATTTCGTTACCCATAGCATTTACGACCTTAGCCTTAGGCATATATTTGAGAATACCATCGAGATCGACAATCTGCATATTTGCACACTGCAGCTCGGTTAGGTTCTTCACATTCTCGACGTGCAAAGCACGATAGCCGAGGCTGTCGGGACGTAGTTTCTCTTTCATATGATTATAGAAAGTCTCACCCATTGCAGCACGCAGTTTCTTATCGTCTTCGGTAATAGTCTCTACTCTTGTCGGGCACGATAGGTCGTAGCTACCTACACAACTGTAAGGATAAGGAGTTGTATAAAGACGCATAAAGGTGGTGTGACGATTCTCGGGATAATCCTTCCACTCGTCCCATCTATTATACCACTTATTGCTGAACGCCTTTATTTCGACCTTATAACCCGAGGTTCTTTGTGGCACACCTGCACACAAGCGAGTGAGATAGTTGATATTTGTTCCGTGTAGATAGACTGCCAGAATATTACATCCTGTGACATCTATTGCACGAAGTCGCTGGTAATTTGCATAGTTGTAAACAACCGTCAATGACATACCCGGATTGTTCGCCACATTAACCTCATTCAACCAAGCCATAGTACTCTTTGGCTTATATTGAGAATCATAATTAAACAACGAGAAATTATTGCCTCCGTTATAGATTTTTGTAAGAGCACAATCGTTTGCTATCAGTTCCTCTAAACGGCTTGTGGTTGCAGCCAATTTCAATCGCTTAAGCGACGGGTTATTTGCCACGTTAACAATTCTAATATTAGTAGAAGAGCTCAGGTCAATCTCATCAATATCACCCAATGCGCCCGCTGCCTCAAAGGTATGTAGGTTAGCGTTTGCCGGTATCTTGAAGTTGCCATTTGTTAACTTATTATAGCTACATTTAAGGGTAGTAAGTTTAGTCATCTTGTCGAGTACAAGCTCGGTCAGATAGTTGTTCGAACAGTCGAGATAGTTAAGCTCAGTGTTTACATTAGGATAGATAATATCTATGCTATTGTTTGCACACTTAAGGTGAGAGAGCTTAGGCATTGCATCAATTGGTAACGACGAGAGAGAATTGTTGCTAACCTCTAACCAATAAATCTTATTATTATCGCCACGCACCTTAATATCGGCCAATCTGTTATTATTGGCATATACCTGCTTAAGCTCGGCAAAGCCTGTAAGGTCGAGCTCGGTAAGTTCGTTGTCGCTTACATCTATAAGAGTAAGTTTAGGCATCCAAGCATCCAGATTCTTAAGAGACTTTATCTTGAGTCCGGGCACCCTCAATGTTGTCTGTGCCGAAGCCCATTCGAACACAGTCTTCTTTACCTTCATAGCCTCATCGTACATATAGCTATACAGGTTAGAATCCAATGTTCCTACACCTTTATCCCTGCTGGCCTCTTTTGTGAATCTCGCCTTATAGTTAACAGAAGATTGGTTCATATAATCGGCCGAAGAATTTGATAAACCGAATGTCTTAACATCGAGATATTTGATATATGAACTGATTACTCTGCCTTTTGCCGTTTTATATGTCTGGAATCCCGCTTTCACAAAATTCTCAGACAGTTTATACGATGCACTTATGTCGAGATGCGATAGACAGTTCATTCTAAGGTCGAGCACCTCGAGTGTAGCAATGTTGGAGAGGTCGAGTTTCTCTATGAAACAGCCGATAACCCTAAGGTCCCACAACTTTGTACACTTGCTAACATCAAGATAACTTACACCCTCGGAGTTTCTTACAGTAGTAATTTTTGGAGGTGTTCTGTTATACATACTGCGCATATCGATATTCAGTTTCCTTAGTTCGGTATTATATCTCAAATCCAGACTATCGACATACCATTTCTCGAGTGTCAACTCCTGAAGTTTAGGGTTACCGTCCAATCTCAGTGTCTTGTTCATAGCGTGGAACTTATTATAAGCCGAATTGGACATATCACCATTCATATTATTAAGCAGCTCTAACTTTTTAAGATTAGGCATCAGTTTAAGAGCATCCAGCGACACAATGCCCGGAACAGGTTGATTAGGACGAGTAACCTTTCCCTTGATTGTCGAGAAGTCGAGTTTCAGCGTTGTTATTGCCGCCATCTCATCAATGTGCAATCGGCCATCATCGTTCTTATCGTAATTGGTTAAGAGATATTCGAGCATTACGGGGTCACCTATGGTAACATACTCTTCGCGATTGATAGAGATATTATTATCGGTAATACCGTTTACTCCTTTACCATTTATGTTACAGCTTATTATAGCAGTTCTCTTTGCACTTGTGCTTGGACGTACACCAAACTTAGTGGGTTCAACCCTGCCTTTGCCGCTTGCCTCGGCAATATTATATCCGTCACTGAAACGTATTCTAACCTTTAATTCCTTTATTCTATTCAAGTAATTATCGGCTTTGAATGTGCTCCACTGACCTGTAAAATATTTATAAGACGATGTAGCTGAACGACTGTTGTTTGCCTTCAGTCCATACTTACCGGTGTGGTCGGCAGCATACATAAGAGCAATCTGCCAGCGCGGAATTTGCACCCACGACCTTGAACCGGCACTATATCCTCCGTCGCTCACAAAGTTGGAATAAACCTGTATCATTGAGCCATTGTCGGCATATCTGTCAACCAGATTTTTAATATCCTTTTTCTTATTTTTTTCTATTCCATATTTCAAGTCACTGTTATAGTATAACTTCAACTTAGACTCTAAATTCTCTGCAAGATAAGCATCATTGTATATTGCATACCATACAATCTTGAATATCTTTTTCTTACCCGAAGCATTGCGTGTGTAGGTCGTCATATCATTGTATTTGAACCAATCGACAGCAAATTTGGGGTTAAGTCCAACCTCATACTGCGTATCGCTATACTTACTACCCTCGGAAATACCATTACGCAGATAGGGATAAGTAAGGTTATACGATAGTGAAGTTGAGCCCGAGAAGTTACACTCGTCGAATGGACGGCTGCAGAAGTCATACTTAGGAGCACGCCATACAGCCGCAGTAGAGTTCCAATAGTTCAACGCAAAATAGGGGTTATTGCTTCGGTTCTCTGTTGTTCTAAAGCCATATACAGCATTGGGGTCATAGCTGTTTACCATAGCAGCCTCCTCTTTGGTTACAATATCCACCATCTGACAATAAACTGTCGATGTGTTTGTATCGTTTGCATCGCTGCCCGAATAGCTCCAATTATCGCTCTTAGTCACATAATCGAGGAAGGAAGCTTGCCCGTTATATTTATAATCCTGAGTATAGACAACCTCGGCAAAGGCTGATGTATTTGCCTTTAGCTCCTCTTTATACTCCTTCATACGTTGCTCGGCCTCGTTCTCGCCATAAAGGTCGCTCATCTCCTTATAGTAATTATAGAGGTCGCGTATAGCCTGGTTGGTATTTTTGTCGCCGGCCTTTTTGTCTCCCTCGGCAATTGCAGCATCCATTGCATCGAGTTGCGACTCATACTCGGCCATATCCTCTTTTGTAAGTGCCAAGATATTCTTATAACTCTCCTCTACCATATCCATATATGAGTCGAGCTGTGCACGGTTGATACGTCTTATTTCGAAACGTACCTTGTCCGATGTCTTGAAGTACTCTCTTGGAACAGGATTTTGCAGAGTTACGGTTGCAAACTTAAAGTTATTGTTGCTCTCGTCTATACCCTGCTCCACAATCTCTACAACCTGCAAATTATCGTATTTTGTAATCTGTCCCTTGCGCAATCCGTCGCGAGCATCGGGGAATACGTAAGTATTTGTTTTACTGTCGTACACCTTTATGCTTGCCACAAACTCGTGGTCGGGATTCAGCCAATAGTCGGGACGCTCGTGCATCTCCATAAACGAGGGTTGTGTAACCTCGTCAAGAGTCTGCGTGAAGGGAGTGAGGTTAGGCAGATAGTTTGCCACCTCCTTATTTATATCGTCGCTAAGATTATCGGTGCGGAAATATACGTAACGCTTATCTTCATATGGACGATTTACTTTCTTTCCTGTGATTGTATCCTTGTAGATAGGATTAACCTCATCACCATCTACAATCTCCTTACAGGTACCGCGCAGCTTAATGCGATAAAGCGTGCGAGGCTGCAATGCACCAAGCTGAATCTCGTAGTTCTCCTGGTCATAGGTAGGATTGATATGTGTTACATAAGTAGTGATTTTCGTGCGATTGTCGTTTGTATTGTCCGACTCATCATATTTGCAAAGTTCAAACTGCTTGTCGAGATAGAACACATATTTACGAAGCACATTATTGCCATCGCCATCCATTCCGGCACGCTCCATTGTTTCACCTTCATCAACAAGTGTAAGCACCTTACCAATCTTCATATTGGTTGTGAAGGTTGATTTTCCGTAGCACGATACAAGGCTCTTGTCGGCCCAACCAATCTCGATGTCCTCGTCACCGGGATTAATATCACCGAATACCTTTATATCGTCGAGCGGATTACCCATCTCGGGCACACAAATCTTACCGGCCTTCATCTCAATTGTCGACGAGAACTTGATAAGACCACCAAGAACCGAGCCCTTTGCACGCAGACGGCCGTACACCCAAGTGGGGTTGGGGAAACCACCTTGCAGAAGAGCGCCCAACGTCATATCCACAAGAGGCACCTTACCCTCGAATATCCACAGATTAATCATCAGTCCAAGCTCGCCCTTAAGCATTGCATAGAATTGTCCGGTTGCATAGAATCCGTTTTTGCCACCGGCACGACGACCGTCGGTACATTTTATACCCTCTTTATACTGTTTGAGGATTAGGTCAAAACCAAGCATACCCTCGACATCGGCATAACAGAATACGGCATTACAGCCAATCTCGGCACCGATGGCTGCACCAAGCATTATTCCGCCGTTAATACCGCCTGCGGGGCCACCCTTCATAGTCTGTTCACGGGCAGCAGCTATCTTACCTTTGAGGCTGTTATCAACCTTGCCGTCGGCACCCTTCATTCCAAGTGCCTCGGAAACCTTATCGGGAAGAGGCGGCAGCTGTCCATCTCCGGGAAGCTCGTTACCCAGGCACAGATAGGCATTTGCATATAGCTTTGCCCAAAGCCCGACGGGCGACTTACGTCCGAATTCAAAGTCGATGAATGTGATACGGCAACGCTTGCTCTCATCGGGCTCGCCAACGTACAGGTGCCAGAATGTTTTATCCTGCGCAGGATAGTTTCTTACCTCCAATTCCAAGCCGATGCTTGCACTTGCACCCGCCTTTATATAGCCCTTGCTCTCGGCTGCACCTGACGAAGATTCAGTGTTGTTCTGCTCTCCCTGATTCTCACTGTCGGCATTCTTCTGGTCGAATTCCTCCAGCCCTACCATAGGATTCTTAATCTGAAGTTCCTCGCCCGTAAACTGCTTGTATACTCCTGCCATGTCGGCATCGACGGTTATTGAAAGACGGAACAGTTTATGCTCATCTTTCTTCTTTTCGAGATTTGCAGCAATATCCGCTTTGCTCATTGTCTGCATCTCCTCATCAGTAAGGTCGGGTGTTGTTGTATCTTCGTAAAGAATCGTTATCTTGGAATTTATAAGACCCTCATCCGAGTCGGGTGCGCACAACGCAGCTACATTGCCTTGGAACAACACTCCCGGACATCGCACTCCATCTTTCTGAATATCAATCATCAGCAACATGGTGGCATTACCCTTGATAAGTGTCTCCTCGCCCACGACAAGGTCGACACCGAACATTCCACCGTAGGACTTATACTTTGGTTTCAGGTTCTCTTTAAGAGTAGTGACAAAGTCATCGGTACCTTCGACCGCCGACATTGGAACAGAATAGTTGATGAAGAAGCCTCCACTTATGCCTTTCAGCGATACAGGGCCTATGGGTATCGGTGGAAGTTTGGCATCGGCAACAAAGAATCCTGCGTGATAGTATTTATCGTTCTTTTCATCTGCATCGTCGAGTTTAAATTCCTCATCGCCCTTTTGGATTTTGTAATATCCGCCGGCAACATCCATCTCAAAGAGTCCCTTTACCTTAATCTCAAGCTCGGCATCAAAGCCCGACTTCTCCTCTTCCTCGGCAACGGTGAGGTCGCCCACCACAGATACCATTCCTGCGAATTGCCCCTCTACGTGTATTGTGTTGAACTCTACTCGGTCGTAAGAGAGCGACATCTCTTCCCAATCAATCTTCGACCAAATGGTAAGCCCCGCTGTGCAACCAAGACCAAACTTCTTATTGCCCATCACCACAATACCACCTTCGATGTAGAATCCAAGTTTCTCTGCACCATCGCCTACCTCCATGGATATCTTTTCAAGGACTATGGGCATACCTCCCCAGAAGCTGCCCTCATCCTCTCCCGGGTCGCCTGCCAATGCCCAGCGTCCTGTGTGGAAGTCGGTCTCTCCGTTAGGATCTTTCAGAGACTTATTCTCGGTTTTCTTATCAGATTTCTTATCTTTTTTCTTATCAAGCTCATCCTTCTCGAAGTTAGCGATACGCATATTCTCGAATGGGATGGCTGGCAGCTTAAAGTCGATGCTCTCTGTGCAGGTAATCTCCACATCGCCGTCGAGACACAATTCTACAAGCGTCTGCTTCTCTTCGGGCAGAGTGTCGCAATATATTATATTAAAATAGGTACTGTCTTTGTAGAAATTGACATTGGCCAACATAAAATCGAGGCTGATTGAATCCTCAATCTGTTGCATACCAAAGTTTACGGCAAGACCTTTTTTTGCACCGTGGTCAACCGAAGTCACCGCAGCCTTGTAGCCAATCTGCGCCTTGTCCTTTGTACCTTTTTTATATAATAGCGGAACCTCTATTCGTCCATTGAATCCTGCATCGCCAAAATGACTCTGTTTGACGTGCATAAATATTTTGTCGATGGTGATGCGCCAACCGCCCACTTTGGGTGTTCCGCGATTGAGCAGACTATCCACCTCTACCCCCATTGAGAATCCCGACTCGTCGTAAATAATACCATTGACAGCTATCTTAACACGTGAATCGTTCTTATCGTCAAGCTCTACAAAGTGCGGCAATTTGCAACTGAGTTCCTCGAAATAGAAGCCCTGCCACTCGTTGTAGGCCTGCTCATTTGTACCCGGGTCGGCAGTAAGCCCCAGACCATCCTTATCGTAGTCGTAGTTTGCGGGGAACTTAATACCTGCCGGGGTACGACGCTTAGAGCGGTCGAACACAATACCCACCGAATCGCCCACTGCGCTGAATGTGTAACCGGGCGCACTTGTAATTTGGAACGGATCCATCTTTACGGTTGCAAACCAATCTTCGGCATCGGCAATAAAAGCTGTCAGTGTAACCTCGGGATGCACATTTTCATCAATTGCATCTTTTCCATTATCCTTTACAATCACCGATGAGGGGATGTTCATTGATATACTTGCGCACAGTTCTTTGAAACCGCCATTTTCCCAAGCAATGAAACAGCCGTCTGTCGCCTTGCTGTAATCTTGATTGGTAGGCGCCTTGAATGTGAATATAAAATCCGACGATGGGTCTTCTAATCTAAAGTCCTTTACAAGACCCAATGAACCGCTCTTAGGCAGAAATTCGTCGGGTGAGGTTGATAGTTTACGTGCTGCAAAGATAAGAATATCGCTATATGCAAGATTCTCGGGGTCGGGGCTTTCGGGAAGCACAAATTCACCTATCAGATCCAGATTTGCATCTACCGGAGTAAATTCCATCTTGGCAAGTTGGATTGTTGCCGGACATTCAAGCTCTTTATCGAGAGGCACGGTAAGTCCCACCGGCAACTTAACCACTGCGGCCGAGTCTATCTTACCAATGGTCTGCATTGCATTGCCTATTACGTAGGTGTAGAATGCACCCACATTGCTCTCTTTCAGGAATTGGTCTACTTTGGCCTCGGCACCCTCTTTGTCGGTCTTTTCGAGTTCCTTTACAAATTCCTCTTTAAAGAGGTCGAGCGGTACATGAGCACTCTCCTCGGTTATTGTTCGCACATTGTTCTTTACTACGCGCTGCAGTTCGTTATCAATATATATACTATCGTATTCAACTGCCAAACGTACAGGAGTATTCATCACTGTGGTATGCACATATCCCTTACCCTTGAAGCAGTCGTTCCCCATCTCTTTTTGTTCGGGGTCTTTTCCTGAAATCTTTTCAAAATCGGTGAGTGTGAGACGATATTCACCTATCCACACATCGCGCAGTGCCGGCTGGAATATTGTATCGCACACCGACACTGAATCTACCTTAAATTCCTCGGGTTTAAGTTCGTCCTCTATAAGTTTTTTCCACACAAGCGCCGTTACTGTATTATCTCCCTTTGGAATCTTAATATCCGTTGCATCGGGTTTCTCTTTCTTTACATTGCCAAGGGAGTCACACTCAAACAGAGGAGCACCGTAGCTATACATATCATATCCGCAGATATTGTTCAAACGATTGGCCGATAGTTTAAGTTTCTCTTCGGGTTTAAGAGTAATCACACTGTCGGGCTTATCTATGAAATATTGATGATTGTATGTAAGGCGGAGATTTACTTTCTGCTCCTCATTGGTTACATTAAGCAGTGTAACCTCGAACAGGTCGCCGGGCTTCTCGAAATATTTATCAGGTTCGGGCTGAAAATCGGCGCCGGCTTTGGGAGCAATAGTCACAACAACCTCTTCAAATTTTATATTCTTGGCAATAAAATCAGACTTTCCTCCGCCAAGCATTGCGCGTGTCTTGCGATCATCCATCTCTTTTGGAAGCGACTTTAGCGAATCGACACAGTAAGCAATAACCTCTATCTGATTGAAGGCCTCAAGATTAAGAATCTCATTTATATCGGGAATTGCTTTTTCGACAAATCCATCAAGACGTGCCTCGAAACATTTTATAGTATCGGGGCTTCCGCATAAAGCATTAAGGTCGGACGCCGTTATCTGCTTAATCTCGCCCGGAGCAAGAGTAATGAACTTTTCGAGACGTTTATCGTCGTATACCGAACCATAGTATGAACCAAATTCGTCGAACAGATACATTATATTAGGTATAACCTTATACTCATGCAGAGTATTGTTCTTAAGCTCTATGTCGAACAGTGTACCCGGGCTGTTAAAGTACAAATCGGCATTGGCAGGCAGAGGCTGCATTTTTGGTTTTACCGACACGCTGACATCGTCTAAACGCACTGTGGACGACACTTGAAAGCCCAAATTTCCGGTTCCCAAATAGAAGTCGACAAGCGCGGCTCCTGTACCCAAAGCATCCAAATATTTGGGACTGAGTGCAACGAATTCGACATTGCTAAACAATTCCGGGTCTATTATAATATCCTTGTCGGCATTATAGATGTTGTATTCTGTACGTTCAGGGTGGCCACTCTCTTGCTCCACCATCTTATAGAACTTCTTCCCGGCAAAGAACTTATTTACATATTCATCCTTCATCTGCTTCTTGGTTCCGGCCTCAATTGTGATTATAGGAATGTTCGGATCGTTATATGAACCGGAAAGATATGTTACATCATAGTCACCGTTGAAGTTGTACTTTATAAGAGGAATTATATCAAGGTCTTCATCACTTGCATTTGATAGCCACACCTCGAAAAGTTGCTCGGGTTTGGTAAAGTAGGCCCTTGTATTATAGGGCATCGGATTCATCTTTGGTTTTATCTCAATATCAATATCATATAAGATATAATCGGGATTTGCCCAGAAATCGTGCTGCATCGTGGCAACCGTTAAGCGCTCCGAGCGGTTCTCGCTACCTTTTGGAATAGCTCTTACACTGTCGGCATTGACAAGTGTGAACTTCATGTGGTTGGCATCCTCGGTGGTTATAATCTCGTCGAAATCTGTGAAATCGAATTCATTCTCATCGGTTGAGAAGATATGACGCACTGCAGTTTCGTCGCCACAGAATTGTTTGAGGAAATTACGGTCAAGAACTTTTTTCTCCTTTGCTCGAAGCACAAATTCGGGTTTTTCGTTAAAGAACTTTGCCGCAGCGTAGGAGTAGGTCTCCTCGTCTATTATACGGTTCTCGTATGTGATACCCGGAATCAGTTTAAGGTCCTTGTCGGTTAGGTTTGTAAGAACTATATTGAATATGCGACCCGGATTCTCAATATACACATCGCCATTTACGGGAAAATTCTTTACAGGCTCTATCGTAATATCCACATCTCCCAACTTGACTTCGGAAGATACCTGATGCGACTGTTCATACTGCATAAGCAGCGCCGACGATGCCGATTCCTTTTTGAGGTCGAGCATACTCAGCCTGTCATAATCCAAAAGCATCAGGTTGCTGTATACTTGTTCCTCGAATTTTATCGTAGAAAAATCGGTGATAAGGCCATCTTCGCCATCTACCACACTCTTAACCTCCATAAAACCACCAAAGAAGCGGTCGAATTCTTCGTCGGTAAATGTTTTTGTCTCACCCGGATTAAAGGTTAAATAGTTATCGGCCATACGCTTGACATCGGCGAAATAGCTGCCGTTATATATATCCTTTTCGTCGCCGACACCTGTGCTCTCGCCTATCTGAAGTGCCGGGAACACTCGTATTGCGTTGGGAGCAAGGCTCTTTATCTTCAGTTTAAAGATGCGCGAAGGTTTGGTAAAGTAGTATTTGCCATCGGCCGGCAGGATGGGCATTTTGGGTTCAAACGAAATGTTGAACATCTCGCCATCAAGCACGTTGGGATTTGTCTGAAATTCTGCTCTGCCCTTTCCTATGATAGTCTCGCGCAGCACAGGCTTACCACCGGTGTAACGACACACGCGCAAAAAAGCAGTGTCTATCTTTTCACTGAAATATTCGCTTGTGGGCTTGCCCATGATAAAGCCGGTCTTAGCCTTGAATGCTATAACATCGGTATCAAAGTCGTAACCGCCGGCAAGCTCGTTTATCTGCTCCTCGGAGAGATTAATCTTTTCACCTGCGGGAATCTCGATATACTTGTTTGTGTGCTGACGTGCAGGAGCAGCCGTAACGCCCCAATTTCCTTTGAAATACTGCAACAACATACACACGGGAATATTCTCGCCCGATGTGTTCTCAAGAGTAACATTGAACAGTTTGCCGGGAGTTTCAAAATAGCTATACATAGCCGCCGGCAATTCGGTGTATTTTGGTGATATTGCCACATTTATCGGATACTCCCTTGTAGAGTTGTCTACTACAATATCCATATCCTCACCCTTGCCAAGAGCATCATCCTCCATAAGAAGCACAACAATCTCGCTCTTACCCTCGTTGCTTAAGATTGTGTAATTGGGGTTGGAAACATCCGTAACAAGCGGTCGGGCTGTTACCTGCGCCACATACTTCACATTGGCATAACGTTTGAGACGGGCTACAACATTATAAGGCACAACGCAATATGGTGTCATCAGTCCCAACTGCTCAAATGCAATGTTGCCATTGTAAAGAATGGCATCGCTCGGCTCCTGATTTATTGCAAGCTGATATATTCTGAAATCGTACAGAAATTGTCGTGTTATACTGAGCCTTGTGTTGTTAAATGCAGGCTCGTTCCACGAAAAGCGTGGATTGGCGGTTGGAAAATAAGCTGTGTTATAACCATCTTGGTTAATCAGGTCGGCCTCGGCCGATATATCGCCATTGATATACTTTATATTGTTGAAACTTGGAGCGGAAGCATTATAGCATATATCAAAGAAGCAGACAGCCTCGCCAAGAACATCGCCGGCGTCGTTATATTCGGTGTAGTTTGTCTTAGCCGTAATTTTCAGTCCATAATGTCCTTCGGGCAGAATACCGAATATGCCGTTGCCGCTGCCACCCTGAAGAATATCATAAAGTTCGCCACCACCGAACATTTCGGTTCCTGCATCGTACTGACGGAACATATTGTAGAGGTCGGTCTGCGTCAATACACGTGTATGCCCCGGGCTGAGCGGTATATACACCGGCATTGTGCGCTGGGCACTTATGGCCAGATAGGAACCGTTGTCGGGGAGAATGTCGAAGCCCCCTTCAATAGGGCCTTCGATACGTGCTTCGAGACGCACAGGGATAAGTTCTGAAGCCGATGTATTTGTGAGCGAGACATTGAAGTAACGTCCCGGGTCGGTCATATACACAGCACCCTGCGCCGGCAATGGGTTTTGACGTGGTGTAACAGATACCGTAACCTGCGCAAACAAATCATTTGCACATTGCAGCATACATATAAGGGCAACTAATATAAATAGTCTGTGCTTTATCATAACTGTATAATTTTATCGTATTTTACATTGCCGATGCCTCGACGCTGTTCATTCTCTGTCGGTTCTCTATGTTCTTCTTTTGCTGATGTTCGAGCAACATACGCTCACGCACGGCAGCACGCGAGAAGTCGGAGTAGTATTCGTATTTTCCGTAGCGCGAGTGCTGTTCCTTTGGACGACGCTTAATACTGAATGCAGTAAACGAGTAGCTGTAACTGAACGAGCATGAGAAGTCGTATCCACCCTCGTGCTGATACGAGGATGCCACAAGGTTGGTGTTCGAAAATCTGCTGTAATTTAGATTAAGACTGAAGCCGTGCACTTTGGCCAAGGTATATGCCGCCGACACGTTACCACCAAGTGTGAGACTCTTGCTGCCATCCATTCTGTTGTCGACAACCGATGCTGAGGCGTTAAGCGATAGGTTACGCTCTTTTAACAACGCCTTGGAGGCACTCAAAGTATATACTCCTGTGGTATATTCAGAGTCATAACCTTCGGAACGCTGGTAGCTGTAGTTAAGACCGAAATTTGTCTCGATAGGCACCACGCTAAGCGAATAGTTGGCTCCTAAGGCTGTGGTGGCAACATCGCCTGTACCGGCCATGGTTCTGTTATAATCTTCGTTCAACGAGTAGTTTGCCGACAACGATACATAGTGCCCGAGATTCTCGCTGCTTGTATTATAGGATAGCGTAGCAGTGTAACTGTTCATATTTCGGTTGATGCGGGTTGTATCGTTTACCTGCGCCGTTCCGTCGTACTGACACTGACGAAAACCGTTGTAGTTGGCCGAAACTGAGAATTTATTACCGATGGGCATATTCAGGTTTGCCGAATAGGAGAGTCCGCGCGTAGTATATAACTGCTCACCCGAGAGATTATCCTCTTGCAACGAGAAGTTACCTCCCATATTCAATTTACCCAAACGCAGATTCACTGCCGTTCCTATATTGTGATAGTTGTTATTCATATAAGATACACCCATACTCATATAATCGGGCTGTATATGCTTATAGAACAGCGACATAGATATTTTCTTGAAATTAGCGGCAAGAGTTACGTCGCCAGCCCATCGCATAAGCGAACTGTAACGCACTCCGAAAATCTTGTCATACTTCTCAACCTTGTCGAGCGGAACCTCGGGAGCGGTGATATCCGTCGAAAATATCGAGGTTGCTATATTTGCTGTAATAGAAAGAGGCTTGAAAATCTGCCAACGTCCTTTTACACCTACAACGATATTCTCTTGTGCATTAACCTCGTCGTACCATATTTCGTCTATCGACGAGCGGTGGTCTTGCGAGCGGAACAGATAGAGGTCTAAGTAGTTACGACTGTTGCCATAGCCCAACTTCAACCCCCAACCCGAACGCTTATAAACGGGACGCCCCGACGGCATCTCGCCTGGAACGAAGTTAACGGCATCACGCAAAATACCATAAAATATTCCGAAGCGCAAACCCGATTGTGTACTCTTATATTCGAGCCCGACACCGTTAAAAGGCAGATTATAGACGTAGGACGAGAAAGGCATAGAGCGACGACCAAGATGCAGTGTCCAACCTTTGTATGTTGGGCTGAAATTAAATGCAAACTGCGGATGTGTGAATGAATAGTTATTACTGCTATAATAAAACGCAAAGGGCATATTATAACCATATAAGTTTACATTCAGATTGGCATACATAGAGTAATTGAGGGGCGAAGCGCTGCCTACACCCGACGAATAGTAAAGTGTACTCTGTGTTCCCAATGCACCGGTAACAATAAGCGGATCTTTCTTTCGAGGGTCTTCGATGGCATATATCCCCGAAACAACGAACAGCATCATCAGGAGCATTATTTTACTGACACTTGTTTTCATATCGCTACTATATTATGTAGTATAATTGTTTTGTCGCAGTGGACTTATTTTCAATTCCGGTGGGAGGATAAAACCTCCAAAAGTTTCACTTGCTTTTATCGAGATTCGGCTTGCGTATTTGCGCATACACTCGATGGTGCAAGAGTATTTTAATAGGTTTTCATATTTTTTTCAACAGCACCTTATCAACAGTTTTTTATGATTTACAAAAGGAGTGGCCTCTGCCAAGAGCGCAGAGGCCGACACCTTTGCATAATGTTATTTGATTACTTTCTTTGTAACAACACGATTGCCCTCACGAACTTTAATGATGTAAACACCATTAGTCATTTCGTTTACAGCGCGTCCTGTTGCATCATAAACAGCCTCAATATCGTTGCTATCAATAGCATCTACATCTGCTATTCCGGTTGTGCCACCTAAGACACCCATTAATACCGGCGCCTTGGCTGTACCTGCCATATCGGCAAAAGCAAGTTCGGTATCTATTTCTATATACTCGTTTGTCCACTTATCATATAGACGGAAGGTAACAACCTCGCCCATCTCGCCGGCAACAGAGATATATGCCTTTCCATTGATAAATTTTCCCTCACCGCGGCACTCGTCACCAACAAATGCACCTACCGAATAAGATTCACAATCTTCAACGTCAATCTTGGCAATCACAGCCATGGTGTTTGCAAAATGGCTGTCGTTGTAGTTCCATACAGAGCGCTCCTTGGCTGCAGCTCTTGCTGCACCGTTATTGCTAAAGTAGCCCTGTGTGAGTGAGTAACGGTTAGGCATCGACAGAGTAAGCCCCTCGGCGCTGTTGCAATAGACCATATATCCTTCGTTGGGATTGAGTGATGCAAGCGAGCCTTCCCATTTGCCGTCTGTCAATGTAACGAAACCACTATTCTTTGCGAGAATCACATCGCCCTCGGCGAAGTTTGATGCAGCAAAAATCTCCTCAACAGGATAGCTGTACTCATAGGGATAAGATACCCAGTTCCAACCTTTTACAAGTTCCTTATCATTGACGCTGCCATCGGTGGACAACATCTGGTCGCCTGTCAAATAGATGTCATAAGACTCTATACCTTCCATAATATTAACCTTATAAGCCTCATCTCTTCCTAATGTGCTTAGCGAACCGAATAGTCCCCAAACCGGGTCGTTGTAAACAAGTTCGCCCTTGCTGCGAGCCTCTACAAGAACCTCACCTAAATTCTCCAAGGAATAATCGGCGGAGATAATAGATATCCAATTCCAATTCTCGCCCAAGGTAAGTTTCTCGCGAACACTTGTCTCGGCAACATGGATAAGAATGTCTTGTCCCTCTTGAACCTGAGTATCATAGTTGAACCTGATGCTTATATTGCTGCAAAGAGTGCGTGGCACAATCTCGAGATTGATACCACCCTCGAAAGCATCCGATATATTAATATCCAACAGTCTCCAATCGTAAGGATGGCTTGCTCCCATAGTGGACACATCGTAAGTCAGCGCCTCTGCATCGAAGTCGGCATCCGAGGGGAAATAACTGAGGGTTGCAGTGTAAGTTTCACCATCGTTATAAATTTCGGAGGCGAGGCCCTCTACCATTATACTGTTGACACGTCTCTTTACTGTGACATCACAAGTTGCCACAACCTCGGGATTATCGACACTTCTGAATGTAAGTGTGGCATTACCCTTGCCCACTGCGTAGTAATAATAGCTGCTCTCTGTCTCGGTCTCGGAAGCCGGCACTATACTTATTACATCGGCATTGTTTGTTTCTACAGTGTATCGCTTATCTACTGCATCATCGGGTGTGAGCTTAACATCTATGTTGAATTGCAAAGTGCCTTCGTCAATCCAGAAATTCATTATCGTCTCGGAAAGCTCTATTCCCGCAACTTTGCGTACTACATTCAGTTTAACAATAGACGACAGATAGTCCATGTCTGCAACGGCTTGCAGATAATAGCCTTCCTGTGGTACGGCATTAAATCTGAATTGGAATGTGCATACACCATCTGCAACGGCAGTGCCTATTACCTCTACATACTCCGCAGCATTCTCTATCTCGCCCCAATTTGCATTCACAAACTGCATTGAGAAATTCTCATAGTCGGCATCAAGAGGGTCGAGAACAGCCTTGGCTGTCACTATTTTACCTACCACTACATCAACCTCGGGCATCTGATCCACATTTTCGACACTCTTGCCATCAATCTCGGTAATGGTGACACTGCTTATTGTTTGCTTGACAACCACTTTATATGTTACACTCTTTGTTGGGTCGTAGGCACTTGTACAGGTTACATAGGCTGTTCCTTTCTTAAGAGACATCACAGTGTGATATGTTGAAACCTCACCTTCGACATGGTCGATACGAATTACAGTGGGGTCGCTGCTTTCCATTGTAAATGCCTCGTTAACATCGTTGCCAATGACAGGCATGCCATCTTCGTTCTTTACCCAATTGAACATTGGCATAGGAAATTTTAGCTCCTCTTCGCCCGACGACCATCTTTGACATTCGTATGTATCGTTCTCGAATCCCGTCTCCATAGAAGAAAGTGCCGAGAGGATATTTACCTTGAAAGTGGCAGTTTTTTCGGGATTATCCACCGAAGCAATCGCAATCTCGGATGTACCGATAGATTTAAAAACAAGAATATTATCTATAATCTCTACAACATCGGTGTTGCTGCTTGAGAGGATTGTAACGTCGGTATATGTAGGTATGCTCTCGCCATTGTTAAAGATTACATTATTCTCGGAGAGTACAAGGCGACCGTATCCCGGCCAATAATAGTCGTAATCGTTTACGGCAATGCTTTCTACCGGAATATACTCTTCGAGCACCTGCACCGGAATATTGAAGCTGAAGTTTCCAATGTTATATATGATGCTTTTTTCATCATAGTCGGCTTCGCCGTCGCCATCGTTATCGGGTGTTTCGTTAACACCTCTTATATATATGCCATCTTCTTTGGACTCCTCTATTACATAGTTACCGTTGATGTTCCAAACACCCCTGTTATCATCAACCTGTACCTCTTTGCTGTAAACATCATAGAACTTAACATAGTAATTGCCAAGAGAGACTATATCACCTATACGCATAGAGATTTTAGGAGACTCAGTCACTGCTTCGCCGTCAGTATAAAAAAGTTTGGCAGTGGATGCCGGCGATGCCGTAAGAGTATAATAGTTCGAAGGGTAAACGGCAGTGTTATCGCCCGTCCAAGTTACAGTGTTGCCACCGCTTACTTCAAGAGGATAGATAAGACCGCTGACAGGGTCATACAGTTTGAAAGTGATGGTCTTTCCATCGTCACTCCCCTCGCCGCCGACACGAAGAGTGTAGATACGCATTATATCGCCGGAGGGAGCGGCATTAGGTGGGGTTGTATATTCTGTAACAACAGCCCTCAATTCTCCATCGACAAATGCAGCCACCTCAGGCATGACGTCAGAATTGTAAAGCGCATAATCGCCACAATCTACTACGGCATAGACAACAGTCTCGAGCTGATAGTTACCCGAAGGATTTGTCCATCCGCTTTGTGCAAATGCACTCATCCCAAAGAGCATTAGCAACGAACTTAACAAAAACTTTTTCATAAATAAAAATTTAAGAATTTATAATATTTTTCATTCGCACAAAAAGTCAATTCCTTACCGTTTGCAAGATAAATAGAAATAGATGGCTGTTTTTTCACTCAAAAAAAAAGTTTTTTAACTGAAAAGACTTTTAAAACAAAAAAAGGAACATTACGTAAAAAAAGCACGTAGTCCGCGTTAAAACAGCCTGTAATAGACTATTTTTTGGTTATATTTGCATAAACACCAAAATAAAACCTCGTGAGTAAGTTTTTTTCACAAACAGTTATCGTTGCGGTAATAAGTTTCATAATCGGATGCAGCGTGGGAGACAACAGCCGCCCTACGCCACAGTGCAACAGCGATGCAAAGGCTATCGCCGACACACTGCATGATGCCACCGAGCTAAACAACTACATTACATATTACGACTCGGTGAACGATAAACACAGCGAACTACTGATACGCCAAAAATATGGCAATGTATTGCGTAACCACTCGCAATTCGATGCAGCCATAAGACAACACGACACCTGCATTGCTCTTGCCACAGAACAAAAAGACACAATACAACTTATTATCGCATTAAATAATCAAGGAACAAATTTCAGACGCATCGGCGACCTTAAAGAGGCAGCCAACCACCATTATGCAGCACTAAGCCTGTACGACAAAACCACGAGCGACACATCATATATTGCACGCAAAAACAAAGTGCGCACCCTTAACGGACTTGGCAACGTGATGCTGTCATTGGGAAACACAGAAGTAGCCGAGGAGATGTTCCGTCGTGCCCTGCAAGGCGAAAAAGAGCTGCACAGCAACACAGGCATGGCAATCAACTATGCCAACATAGGAGCAATAAAAAGAGGTAACAACGAAACAGACTCGGCCCGCATATATTATAATATGTCGATGCAGAAAAACAGAGAAGCAAACAACCTCATAGGAATAAGTATATGCTACTACAATCTTGGCGAAATAGATGAAGCAGAGGGAAACACAGAGGCCGCACGAGAAAACTATCTTAAAAGCTACGATATTGGGTTAAAGACAAAAGACACATGGCATTGGCTGAACGCCTGCACAGCCTTGGCACAACTGAGCCTTGCAGAGAGAGACTACAGCGAAGCATTAAAACGCAACAGAGAGGCATTGAAAGCAGCCAAAAAGATAAGAGCCAAAAGCCGTTTGGCAAGGCTCTATGCACAACAAGCCGACATTTACGAAGCAACAGGAGCGTGGCAACAAGCATTGGAGAGCAGCCATAAAGCTCAAATCTACAAAGACAGTGTCAACATCGAAGAGAATCGTATTCACACACACAATCTGCGCCTGAACTACGAAATAAACAAAAGAAAAGAAGAGGTTAACAAAGCCCAAGAACTTTTCCTTCGCGAAAAAGAAATACGCCGTATAACCGTATGGGGAAGTATTATCACAATAGCACTCACGCTAATAGCCATAGCATCCATGTTACGAGCCTCCCGCGAGCGCAGACGAAGCAATATAGCACTGCAAAAGATAAACAAAGAGCGCCAAGAATTCTACCGAGGAATAACGCATCAGCTACGTACACCACTGACAGTGCTCCTTGGAATGACACACGAACTGAAACGCCACATCCCCCGGAACGACGAAATTGCACACAAAGAATTCGATGCAATAACACGCAAGAGCAACGATCTGCTGAATCTTGTGAACCAAATGACAGAATACAACAAAAATGGAAATCAAAACATCGAAATAAAAGAGTACCAAGAGAGCAGCGACAACACACAACACGACAAATTGCTGCAAGACGAAGAAGCACAAAGCTACATTCTTGTGGCAGAGGATGATAGCGACGTAGCACTCTTCATCACACGAATACTTAAGAACGAAGGCTACAACTTCCGCTGGGCAAAAAACGGAAAAGAAGCACTCGAAATCATATCAGACAAACAACCACAATTAGTCATAACCGACATAATGATGCCGCAAATGGACGGGCACGAACTTATCAAAGCCATACGCAACGATGAGAGCACAAGCCACATACCCATCATTGTTGTTTCGGCACGCACCGACACCGCCGACCGAATAACAGGCATCGACATAGGCGCCGAAGCATATTTAGGCAAACCATTCATTCCCGACGAATTGCTGATGATGATACGCCGCCTGTTTGAACAACGCGAAATATTAAAGAAAAAATACAGCACGCAGTTGCAGGAATCCAACCAAAACGATTACAACGAACACACCAAAGGAATCACAAACAGCGAACAAGAATTCATAAAGCAGATAGACGATTACATACACGAAAACATCATGAACTGCAACCTCAGCGCAGTGATGCTGGCTGAACACCTCATAATGAGCACAACAACACTCAACCGCAAGATAAACAACATAACAGGGACAAATACAACAAACTACATACGCCAACGAAAATTGGCAAGAGCACGCTACCTATTGATAAATTCACAGATGTCGATGGGCGAGATACAGGTTGTTTGCGGATTTGAATCTCCAAGCTATTTCAGCAGAGCTTTTAAAGCCGAATTTGGAGAGTCACCAACCGAGTATCGCAAAAAACAGACAAGCCACAATCACAACTGAGATAAAACTGTGCAAACCACACAAGCCACCAAAGAGAATCCTTGGCTCAACAGTTAAAATCGCTCCTCAGACACACGAGGGGCGAATTTTGTCATTACAGTTAAAACCTAAATCGCCTCAGTGAAAAAGAACACCCCGCATTATTACCATCTTTGCATATTGGAAAAATATAAAAAAATGGGGTATACAGCAAAAGATATCAGGCAAAGATATATGCAACTGTTGAATGAGAAAAAGCCTTTTTTCCTCGATAAGAATTACTCAATAATTCAGTTTGCAGCCGACCTTGGCACAAACCGCAGCTACGCATCAAAATTCGTAAACGAAGAATTAGGAGTTAAATTCCCATACCTGCTCAACAGCCTGAGGTTGGCACACTTTGTCAAACTGAAAAGCGAGAATCCCCAAGCACGCATAAGCACCTTAGCCGATCATTGCGGGTTCAACTGCACACTTTCATTCCGCAGAGCATTCGTAAAAAGGTATGGAGTAACTGCAAGCGATTACTTCAAGAAGCAGAATCTCTAATCCTTAATCCTTCTTTTCAGGTACCACTCTCGCCTTGATACGCACCACGTTCTTGCGCGGAAGAGTATTCGTATATACATATATACTCTTTAAATATAGTCCGTCGAGGTCTTTAGGAAAAAAAGTAACATACACAGCACCTGCCTTACCCGGCATCACCGCCTCCTGCGAATAAGTGGCAACCGTACAGCCGCAACTTACATATACCCCCTCGATGTGCAGAGGTCTATCTCCTACATTTACAACGTCAAACACACAGGTTAGCGAATCGGAAGCCTCACACACCTCGCCAAAGTCATGCACCATTTCAGGAAACCGCACAACTGCCTGCGCAACCATCACAGCAGGCAGCCACAAGAATAATAGCAATATAAGCAGAAACTTGCGAGGCATAATTATAAACTAAATTAACACAATTCTATACACTATTTGCAAATATAGCAACAAACGAGCGAAATAAAATAAAGCTTGCTTATCTTTTTATTCCCCGTAAAAGAGAAAAAATCTCATACCACACATAAAAAACACACATTCACAGTGTCACAAAAGAGACAAAATTTCGTCTTATTATAAAACATATCATAGCGTTAATACAACAAAAGAAGCAGTAAATTTTAAATAACCTAAAAATAATATAGAGTAATTAACAATATTTATCTTTGTCACATAAAGGCCAAAAATATAAATAAAATGAACAGACTATTTATCATTATTATCACACTGCATATAATATTTGCAGCAGAAGCTCAACAAACTACAACCATCAACGATAAAAAAATCCATTGCCACATAGAGGGCGAAGTAAAAGACAACACCATAACAGGTATACTGCTTGTGATTAACGATGGCGACATGCGAGTGCTCCCCGCCGATACAATCAGGGTACACGAAGGACGCTTCTCCCATGACTTTTACACCAACACAATCGAGATGTACGACCTTGTAGCCTTAGAAGATTACAACAACGGTTGCTGGTACGCATTAAACTTTTTTGCCGAAGAAGGCAACGTGTATGCAACATTTTACGGTCGCGCAATAGACGATGCCCCAAGCCCCACATTACACTCCGAAACCCCACTTAACAAAGAACTTATATCATATAAAAGAAAAAAAGAAGAACTTTACTATACTCCACTGAGACAAGAAAAAGACTCTTTAGAAAAAACAGGTAAAATATTCACCCCCGAAGGCTACATACTAAAAAAGCTCTACGATGAGTGTCAAGACCGCGACTCGCTCAAAACCCTGAGTGCTCAACTTAAGCAGATGGAAAAAGAGGGACGCCTTTACACACCCGAATATACAGCTCTTGCAGAAAAGGCAGACAAAGTTTATGAACAGATGACAGCCCACGAACTTAACTACATACGCAACAACCACACAATGGTGAGCCTCTTTTTGCTAAAAGACAAAAAACACATACTGCAAAATAAAGACCAAGCAACCAAACAACCATACATCGAACTTTTTGAGAACATATACGAGCAAAAATTCCCCACAAGCAACATGACAAAGACACTGCGCAACTGGATAACCTCGTTGAGCGTGCAAGTGGGCACACGGTTCATCGACTTCACACTACCCGACCTGAGCGGCATCAACCACACTCTCTCAAAAGAGATAGAGGGCAAGATAGCTGTAATAGATTTTTGGGCATCTTGGTGCGGTCCCTGCCGTCGAACATCAATGAGCTTTATTCCCCTCTACAACAAATATAAAGAGAAAGGATTTACCATTGTAGGTATTGCATCCGAACTTGAAAGTGCCGATATGCAGCGCGCAATAGAAAAAGACGGCTATCCATGGCTCAACCTGCTTGCACTCAGAGGAACAAACAGTATATGGGAGCGCTACGGCATACCAGGAGGTGGAGAGATATTCCTCATAGACCGCGATGGCACAATTCTTGCAATAGGAGCCACAGCCGAAGAGATTGAAAAAATTATAGAGGAGAAGCTCTACAAAGAATAGAAAAAACAAGACACATGACAAACAACAAAAAAAAGGATGCTCAATGAGAACTTTCGTAACACTTATAGGCATAATACTCATTACAACCACAGTGCAATCACAAGTAATCTGGGAGCAACCGGCAGCAGACAAAAACAATCTTATCGAGGGATATTTCAGCACTCTGGCCGAGATTACACGTGTAGAATTTTCCAAAGAAGAGACACGCGTATACATGCACCTGTCCCACCGCCCCGACAGTTGGTTGCGCTTCTCTAAAGGGACATATCTGCAGGCCGCCGGCAAACGCTACCCCGTCCGCAGCTGCCAAGGGATTGAACTTGGTGAAGAGACATACCTAACCAACAACGGAGCAGCAGACGTTGTATTCCATTTTGAGCCATTGCCACTAAAAACCGAAAAATTCGACTTTAAAGAGGGAGACGCCGAAGGAGATTACTGCATCATGGGAATCGAGAACAGCGACACAAAGGCAAAACAACTGTTCCCCTCGGCATGGCGAAACAGTGACACAGGCGAATGGGACATTGCTTTTTATAAAGAGTACGCAATATACGATTGCCGCTTCTGGAATTACGTACAACAAAAGCAGAAAGGCGACAAATATGAATTTCTGCTGGAGAGCAACGGAGAAAAGATTGCCATAAAAGTGGGGAAAGCAAAAAACAGCCACCGAAGTATTACCATAGGCAATAAAAAGTCCGAATACAGCCTTATAAGCAGCATCACACTGCCCGACTATCCGCAACACGACAAAAACACAGGATTCAAAGACACAGGCTACCGACAAGGCGACACAGTTACGCTAACAGGCTGGTTACGCGGAATACCGAAACATAAGAAAGCAAGAACAGACATCTACAAAGCAACCATAAAGAATATCCTAAAAGCTGAAAACGAAGAGTACATCTGCAGGCTTGATACCCTTGGCCGTTTCACAATAAAAATACCACTTCTAAACAGTTCCGAGGTGTTTATGGATTGGAATATTACATATATACGCAACATTTTGGAAGCTGGAGAGACATATTTCCTTCTCTACGACTTTGAGAAAGGACACAAACTTTTCATGGGTAAAAACGCACGACTCCAAAATGAGATTCTCACACATCCTATACCTTGGAACGGATTCTACATATATGACGAGAACACCGAAAAGCCAACAACAGCCACCGAAGTATTGGAAATGTATCTTCCACAGCTTCAAGAGACCGAGGAGGCATTTGCAAGAAAGCTCGAAAAACATCCCACACTATCCGAACGATACAGAGAATATGTCAGCAATAATTACAGATGCCAATTTGCATCTTCCATGATGCAGGCAGTTTACCGGATAAAAGATAAAAATCTCACCGACGAGTACCGGAACTTCATACACAATCTGTTAAAATCCCAACCCGAGCCAACATATACATTGTATCGAGATTACAGCACTCTGCTGAATGACATTCTTTACGACAAAACAATCGCCTACTGCGGCTACAGAATAGGACAGATAAGCGTATTGGATTATAAAAAAATATACCCGGACATCTTTAAGCGCTATCGCGATGCAGGGAAAATCATGCTTACCGATAATGAGATTGCCACTGTGAAAGAGTGGGCCGAAAAATACCATAAACTATACGAGGCACATAAAAACGCTATAAACACCGACGAGCTTTACCGGCAAATAGAAGAATTGGACTCAAGCGAGATAGCCCTGCAGGCCAAAGCCATAGTTGAGCGTGATGATATTGTAAACATCATAAAAGCAGAAAGGCCCATGTTCGGAACATACATTGCATCGAACATTGCCGAAGAGCAGCAATATAGCAGCACTATGAAAGACATTCTTATTGCACGCAAATTATACAGCAGTTTCGACCTATACCATGAGCCGCTCTCCCCATTTGCCATGCAATATATCGAAGAGAATGTAAAGCTGGAATGTGTGAAAGAGGCTATCAAACACGAGAACGACAAATACATCGCATTAAACAACAAAGAATTGCGCCACGCAGCCAGCCTGCACAGCAACAACACTGCGGCAGACCTGTCCGATGGGAAAGAGATTCTGCGCAAGTTATTGGAGCCGTTGAAAGGGAAAGTGGTTGTTATAGATGTATGGGGAGTGTGGTGCGGCCCATGCAAAGCAGCGCTCGCGCACTCACAAGAACAATATGAACGCCTGAATAAATACGATGTTGCATATCTCTACCTTGCAAACAAAAGCGACCGGAAAATATGGGAAAGCACAATAAAGAAATACGATGCAACAGGCGAAAATGTGCACCATTACAATCTTCCCGAGATTCAACAAGACAAGATAGAGACATTCCTGAAGGTACAAGGCTATCCAACGTACAAAATCGTCGACAAGCAGGGTAATATCCTCGATATCAATGCAGACCTTCGCAATCTCTACGGTATCGAAGAGATTATTAAAAAATTAAGCGCAGAGTAATTTACAATCCGTCAATTAACACCGGCAGAAGAGATTTGCCCTATCAAAAATGAGAGATTTGAAGTAAACAATTTCACAGATATTGCCAAAAGAATAACTCCGAAGAACTTTTTCATAAAATATACTCCGCTGCGCCCCAACATCTTCTGTGCTTTTGTGGTGAACTTAAGCGCAAGATACACAACCACGGCATTCAACATCAGCCCGAGGAATATATTCAATGTGGCATACTCGGCTTTCAACGAAAGAAGCGTGGTGAAAGAACCCGGACCGGCCAACAACGGGAACACCACAGGCAGATATGTGGCATTGCCGGCAAGTTCGCCATAATCCTTGAAAATCTCTATTCCGAGCACCATTTCAAGACCCATCAGAAAAAGGATGAGAGCACCTGCCACAGCAAAGGAGTTAATGTCTACTCCAAAAAGGCTGAGCATCCAATCGCCTAAATAAAAGAAGAGAATCATTAACGAGAAAGAGTATAACACCGCCTTTCCAGCGTCGATTCTTTTACCACTCTCGCGTATCCCCACAATGATTGGCATTGTTCCAACAGGGTCAATGATGGCGAACATCACTATAAAGGCACTCAAAAAGTGCATAAGGTTAAAATCGGCAAACAGTTCCATAGTTCCAATATTTGGTACGAAGATAATAATAATATCAGAATAATTTTTAGAAATTGTTTAAATTTATATCACCATTTTTTTTATAGAGCAAAAATAGGATGTTTATTTATTTTTTAAGGGCGCATAGCGAGCTATGCAACCACAAAAAAGAGAGAAACAGACATTTTTTTCTCTATAAAAAATGGCAAAACAAACAATACTGCTTCTATTAAGAAAAAATTTATTGGAAATTTAAACAGTTTCTTAATATTTTTGCAAATAAATTTCACACATCCACACCAACACACAACAAACAGAATGGCGCCGCAGAGACTCGATTTTGACAACATGTCGACAGGGCATTTATTCAGGAAGATATTCTTTCCCACACTCATGGGGATGTTCGCCGGCTCTGTGATGAATGTCACCGATGGCATATTTGTAGGTCGTCGCATAGGCAGCGATGCTCTTGCCGCCATAAATATAACCGCTCCTGTTTTTATGCTCGTAACGGGTATTGCACTGATGTTCGGCATCGGTGCTTCGGTGCGTGCGTCAATCGCCCTGGCCGAGGGTCGCAAACAAGAGGCCGACCGAGAGATTACATCGGCTTTGGCTGTATCGTCGGCAATTGTGGTGATAATGTCGGTCATATTCATGCTGTTTCCCAATCAGTTAGGGTCTCTTTTCGGCAGTACGCAGGCGCTCATTCCCTTGGTGCGCGAATATATGCTGTGGATTACTCCGGGCATGCTCTTCAGTTGCATTATGTTTTCGGGAATGTTCTATGTACGGCTCGACGGAGCTCCAAAATTTGCAATGTGGTGCGAACTTCTGAGCACAGGATTAAACATCCTGCTGGACTATTTGTTCATCTATCCGCTTAACATGGGCATAATGGGTGCAGCCGCAGCATCATCAATAAGCTGCATAGTTGGTGGAACGATGATACTCATTTACATGCTGTTTTTCACCAAACGTATACACCTTATTAATATAACAACCATTATTGCAACCGGAGAGAACATTGCCAACAGACTGTGGAAACAGTGCAAATTGGGACTTTCGGGGCTGTTGGGCGAAGTTGGTATATCACTAATGCTCGTTAGCGGCAACTATGTATTTGTGCACCTTGCAGGTGAAGATGGGGTGGCTGCATACAGCATCGCCTGCTACTGCACCCCACTGTTCTTTATGATAAACAATGCCATTGCACAGGCTGCCCAACCCATTGTGAGCTACGACTACGGCGCCCGTCGCAGGGAGAGAGTGCGCTCGACACTGCATCTTTCGCTAACGGTCGCTATTACATGCAGCATTGTAACCACTATACTGATATGCTTGTTTGCCGAGCCTCTTGTCAAGCTGTTTGTGGACGAGAAGAATTGCACAACCTTTGATATTGCCCGCGAGGGTATGCCTCTGTTTGCTCTCGGCCTGCTTTTCATGGCAATCAACATCACTTTTATAGGCTATCTTCAAAGTGTGAAATGCGGCTTTCAAGCAAGCGTTTTCACAGCTCTTCGCGCATACGTTTTCTTAATAATCAGCTTCGTGCTGCTGCCTGAGATATGTGGAATAAAAGGAGCATGGCTCGCTATTCCCACAGCCGAAGCACTTACATCACTCTGCATCATACTGTTTGCAACCATACGATTAAATTCGCATATTCTCATAAAAAAGCAATCAAAAAACAACGATTTTTAAGAAAAAAGCAGTACCTTTGCGCCCGAATTCTAACAACATAATGTCTAACTCATTAACTAAAAGAAATTTATGAGCGAAGAAAAAGTATTAACCGGCACCCCCGATTTCAATTGGGAGTCTTATGAAAAGGGAGAGAACATCTCAGGTCTCTCACACGAAGAGCAAGAGCAAGCCTACACCGGCACTCTTAACAAAGTATCAAGCCGTGAGGTAGTAAACGGTACCGTAATCGGCATCAACAAGCGCGAAGTTATTGTAGACATCAACTACAAGCAAGACGCTATCATCCCCATCAGCGAGTTCCGTTATAACCCCGACCTTAAAATAGGCGACAAAGTAGAGGTTTACATCGAGAACTTGGAAGACAAAAAAGGTCAGCTGAGCCTTTCACACAAAAAAGCACGTGCAAGCCGTTCATGGGAGCTCGTAAACGAGGCCATGGAAAAGCAAGAGGTTGTTCGTGGTTACATCAAGTGCCGCACAAAGGGCGGTATGATTGTAGACGTATTCGGCATCGAGGCATTCTTGCCCGGTTCACAGATTGACGTTAAGCCCATCCGCGACTACGATGCATACGTTGGTCAGACAGAAGACTTCAAGATTGTAAAAATCAACCAAGAATTCAGAAACGTAGTAGTTTCACACAAGGCTCTTATCGAGGCAGAGCTTGAAGAGCAGAAGAAGAAGATTATCAGCACACTCGAAAAGGGTCAGGTGCTTGAGGGTACTGTAAAGAACATCACCTCATACGGAGTATTCATCGACCTTGGCGGTGTAGACGGTCTTATCCACATCACAGACCTTTCATGGGGTCGCGTGAGCGAGCCGGGAGAAATTGTATCTCTCGACCAGAAGATTAACGTTGTTATCCTTGACTTTGACGATGAGAAGAAGCGCATTGCCCTTGGTTTGAAGCAACTCACTCCTCATCCTTGGGATGCTATCGATCCCGACCTCAAAGTTGGTGACATTGTTAAGGGTAAGGTTGTTGTCATGGCCGACTACGGTGCATTCATCGAGATTGCTCCCGGCGTTGAGGGTCTTATCCACGTATCAGAGATGTCATGGAACCAGCACCTGCGTTCGGCTCAAGACTTCATGAAGGTGGGCGACGAAGTAGAAGCTGTAATCCTTACACTCGACCGCGACGAGCGCAAGATGTCACTCGGTATCAAGCAACTCAAAGAAGATCCTTGGACAAACATCGAGGAGAAATATCCCGTTGGTTCAAAGCACAGCGCAAAAGTACGCAACTTCACCAACTTCGGTATCTTCGTTGAGATTGAAGAGGGCGTAGACGGACTTATACACATAAGCGACCTTTCATGGACAAAGAAAATCAAGCACCCCTCTGAATTTACACAAATTGGCGAAGTTATCGACGTTCAAGTTCTTGAGATAGACAAAGAGAACCGCCGTTTGAGCCTCGGCCACAAGCAGCTCGAAGAGAATCCTTGGGATGTATTCGAGACAGTATTCACAGTAGGCTCGATACACGAAGGTGTAATTACCGAACTTCAAGACAGAGGAGCAGTAGTATCACTCCCCTACGGCGTTGAAGGTTTTGCTACCCCCAAGCATCTTGTTAAAGAGGACGGCTCAAATGCAGTAGCAGATGAGAAACTTCAGTTCAAGGTAATAGAGTTCAGCAAAGAGTCTAAGAGAATAATCCTCTCTCACAGCCGCATCTTCGAGGATGTAGCAAAAGAGGAGGAGAAGCAAGAGAAGAAAGCGGCTGCAGCAGCTCGCAAGAGCAAGAAAGCAACCGAAGAGGCTCCCATGATTCAGAATCAGGCTGCGTCAACCACACTTGGTGACATCGACGCACTTGCAGCACTCAAGAGCAAGCTCGAGGGCGGAGAGTAATAAGAAACACTCCAAACAATAAACATAAAAAATAGACGGCGGATTTTTTCCGCCGTCTATTTTTTATGTTTGCCTCGGCATACAAACATACACTTATTTTTAGAGGTTTGCCACGAGAATAGGGAAAAAACACTAAATTTGCAGAACAAAGAAACAACAGCATGGAGAAATTTGAAGTACACATATTAGGATGCGGCTCGGCACTGCCCACCACACGTCACAACGCAAGTTCACAAGTTGTACGAATAGGAAACAAACAATTCATGATAGATTGCGGCGAAGGGACACAGTTACAACTAAGAAAGTCACACCTGCATTTTTCGTTCATCAACCACATATTCATATCACACCTTCACGGCGACCACTGCTTCGGACTGATAGGAATGATATCAACATTCGGCCTATTAGGACGCAACGCACCACTGCATATATACGCCCACCCTATGCTGCAAAAAATCATACAACCACAGATGGATTTCTTCTGCAAAGAACTACCCTACCATATAGAATTTCACAACATCGACCCCACGCAGCACAAAACCATATACGAAGACAAAAGCATCACCGTTGAAACGCTTCCACAAAAGCACCGCATCCCCTGCTGCGGATTCCTTTTCAAAGAGAAGCCCAAAAAACGCCACATAATAGGCGAAATGATGGAATACTACAATATACCCACATATCTGCGCCAAGGCATAAAAGACGGGGACGACTTTACCACCACAGACGGTCAAATAATTCCCAACGACCGTCTCACACGCAACGCCGACCCCTCGCGCAGCTACGCCTATTGCAGCGACACACTGCCATGCCCCGAGAACAAAATATATCTGAATGAGATAAACCTGCTATACCACGAAGCCACATTTGCCGAAAGCGAAAAAGGACGTGCCGCCGAAACATACCACAGCACAGCACTTCAAGCAGCAGAAATAGCACTCGAAGCTAAAGTCCACAAACTGATAATAGGACATTTTTCGTCGAGATACACCGACGACAACATACTTCTTGACGAAGCAAAAGAGCTATTCCCTAACACAGAACTTGCATATGAAGGAGCAACGTTCAGCATATAAAAACATTCAACCAATCTATACCGGCAAACACCGCAGAGCGAATATATCGGCACACATAAAAATCCCTTTAATTCCATCCGATAAACAGGCAAAAAATATTGACGACAACGCAAAACAACACCCGAGATTATTTTGCAGATATATTTATATGTCAAGACTGTTTCTAAACCTTTTCGTTTAAAAACAGTCTAATGAAAAGGCTGCACCACTGCCGGATATTGAAAAATGACAGATAAACAACAAGAATATAACGACAAAGAACTTCTATCACATCTGCAAGACCCCACCTTGCGGATAAAAGCCTTTTCATACATAGTTAAAAGATACAGTGAGCCACTATATTGGCACATACGCCGCATGGTGCTCACACACGAAGACAGCGACGACCTTCTGCAAAACACCTTTATAAAAGCATGGAGTAACATAGAGAATTTCCGCGGAGAGTCACAAATATCCACATGGCTGTTTCGTATAGCAATAAACGAAACACTCACATTCTTAGGACACAAAAATATGGAAACCGTCTCACTGAGCCACACAGACGGCATTATTGCCGAGCAGCTCGAAAGCGATACATATTTCAACGGCGACCATGCCGATGCACTGTTCCATGAGGCAGTGCAACGTCTGCCCGAGAAGCAACGTATCGTATTCAACATGAAATATTTCGACAACATGAAATATAGCGAAATATCAGAAATACTCGGTACAAGCATAGGCGCACTTAAAGCCTCGTACCACATTGCCGTAAAAAAAATAGAAAGCTACCTGACAGAAAACAATTAAACCTTTTAATAAGCGCAAAGTCAAATAATTGAAACGAATAAATATGCAAATAGAAGATAATGATATAAAAAAAAGGAACCCATTCACCGTACCCGACGAATATTTCGCAAAGGTACACAACAGAGTAATGTCACGTCTGCCACAAGAGAGAGAAAAGAGGAAGTACAAGGTTACATCACTTTTAAACGTCGGACATTGGGGATACGCAGCAGCCACTATTCTGATGTTCACCATCGGAGGAGTACTCTTCTACAACGATAATATCCAAATGGCACAAGAAATAACGGCCGCAGATGAGTATAACAACGAGTATATCGACGAACTGCTCGAGAATTATAACATCGACGAATATGCACTATACAGCTATCTCACAAGCGCCGACACAGGCTATTAACAACAAAAAGTAAAAATCATGAAAAAAACAATCTTCACACTCATAATGCTGCTTGTAATAACACTATCGGCTACAGCCCAGACAAGCAACAAAGAGAAAAGCAAAAAAAGATTCTCGATAGAAGAATTTCAATCCAAACAGCGAAAATTCATAACCGAAGAGGCCAAGCTCACCCCCGACGAGGCTGACGCATTCTTTCCACTCTTTTTTGAGCTTCACAAAAAGAAATGGGAAACAAACAAAGAAGTACGCGAAAAAGTGGGCATGAAGCGTGGCGCCGAATGTAGCGATGAACAAAGCCTCCAGCTTGTTCGCGAATTTGCCGAAGCGAAAATAAAAATAGCAGAACTTGAGAGAGAATATGTAGAAAAATATCTTGAGATACTGCCGGCAAGAAAGATACTCAGCATACAACGTGCCGAAGATCATTTTCAAAAGGAGATGCTAAAGAATATGTGGAAGCGCGGTAAAGAAAGAAAAAGAGAAAAGTGAAGAAAGAGCCCCAAAGTTCAAAAATAGATTTTCGGGCCGGGAAAATAGTCTGTGTCAGCAAGGGAAAATATTAACTTTGCTGACACAGATTATTTTACGCCCTCATTCATACCTGTTGTCATTGATAAATGTCGGAGACTTTGAGCTTACATTATAATCAAAGTTTCTCTATCTCTTTAGCCTCATCCCAAAGAGCATCCATCTGCGCGAGCGTCATATCACGAATGTCCATCCCCTGCCCGAGCGAGCGCTCCTCGACATAGTTGAAACGCCTGCGGAACTTACTATTCGTCTGTTCAAGAGCATTATCCGGGTTAATACCATATTTACGTGCCACATTCACAATGCTGAACAGCAAGTCGCCCAACTCCTTTTCGCTGTTCACCACATCGCCTTTGTCAAATTCCACCTGCAATTCGGCAATCTCTTCACGTACCTTGGCCCATACATCCTCTTTGGTATCCCAATCGAAGCCCACGTTAGCAGCTTTCTCCTGCATACGGAACGCCTTTATAAGCGAAGGCATAGACACCGGCACTCCACTCAGAATACTTTTGTTGCCACCCTTCTCACTCATCTTAAGCTGTTCCCAATTCTTACACACCTCACCCGCTGTTTCGGCCTTTACAGTGCCAAAGACATGAGGATGACGATAAATAAGTTTGTCGCACAAACGGTTGCATACATCAGCTATATCAAACTGCCCCTTTTCACTCGCTATCTTAGCATAAAAAGCCACATGTAACAACACATCGCCCAATTCCTTACAAATATTCTGCGTGTCATCGGCCACCAAAGCATCTGAAAGTTCATAAACCTCCTCAATGCTATTTGGGCGTAAGCTCTCATTAGTCTGTTTGCGGTCCCAAGGACACTTTTCACGCAATTCATCAAGAACATCAAGGAAGCGACCAAAAGCCTCCATCATTTCATTTCTATTATGCATATTTTTTGCTTTTAAATATTTAGCTGTTGTTTTTTTACAACTATATTAAGATTTTTCTTCGAATATATCGGATTCTTTTCAAATATACGAACAAACGAGCGAAATAAAATAAAGCTTACTTTATTTATTTTGCAGCGAGTGAAGGATTATATTCGAGGTTTACCTCAAATATACGAACAAACGAGCGAAATAAATAAAGCTTGCTTTATTATTTTGCAGCGAGTGCAGTAATATTGAATATTCTTAGAAGAGGCTGACATTTTTGAAAGCAGTCAACTAATAGATTTTACATTCCAACCGAAATAGCTTACATCAGCACATTGGCGAACTGTCTTAGTTTACACCTAACCCGATTCAGTTTACAGTGTCGTTTTTCATTTGATTGAGATGCACATTCTCTCGCAGCACGCAACGAGAGAAAATTACCCAAAAAGCATAAAAAACAGCTTCGGAATAATAATTATAAAAGAAAATTAAACAGCATCCGAAATAATTTACAATAAAATAAAAAAGTTTCCGATAAATACAATTAAATTTGCAGTTTGTAATACACATAACAACAGATTAATAAACATAAAACAATATACACTATGAGCTTAGCAACCACCTACATTCCTGCAGAAGTAGAAGAGAAATGGTACAAATATTGGATGGAACACAATCTATTCCATTCAGAGCCCGACGAAAGAGAGCCATACACCATTGTAATTCCGCCTCCCAACGTCACAGGCGTGCTACACATGGGACACATGCTCAACAACACAATACAAGATATACTCATACGCCATGCCCGCATGACAGGCAAAAATGCCTGCTGGGTGCCGGGTACCGACCATGCCTCCATCGCAACCGAAGCAAAAGTGGTAAAAAAGCTCGCCGAGCAAGGAATCAAAAAGAGCGACCTCACACGCGAAGAATTTCTCAAGCACGCATGGGATTGGACAGAAGAGCACGGCGGAATAATACTTAAACAATTAAGAAAATTAGGAGCATCGTGCGATTGGGACAGAACCTCGTTCACAATGGACGAGACACGAAGCAAAAGCGTCATTAAAGTATTCTGCGACCTCTACAACAAAGGCCTCATATATCGCGGACTGCGAATGGTCAATTGGGATCCAAAGGCCCAAACAGCCCTTAGCAACGAAGAGGTTATATACAAAGAAGAGCAAAGCAAGCTCTACTATTTGAGATACTATGTCGACGAAGCGGCAGGATGCACCGACGGCGAAGAGCCGGATGCCGTAACCCTCACCCCCGAAGCCAACTTCGACCCCACTGTAAAACATCAGATACTGCACCGCGATTCCAACGGACGCCGCTACGCAGTGGTAGCCACCACACGCCCCGAGACCATTATGGGCGACACAGCAATGTGTATAAACCCCAAAGACCCCAAGAACAGTTGGCTGAAAGGCAAAAGGGTTATTGTCCCCTTGGTAGGACGTTCGATACCCGTAATAGAAGACCGCTATGTAGAGATTGAATTTGGTACAGGATGCTTGAAAGTGACTCCCGCACACGACACAAACGACTATATGCTGGGCAAAAAGCACAATATCGAGACAATAGACATATTCAACCCCGATGCAACAATAAGCGAAGCTGCCGGACTATACGTGGGAATGGATCGCATGGAGGTACGCAAACAAATTGTTAAAGACCTTGAAGCAGCCGCATTGCTCGAAAAAATAGAAGATTATGTGAACAAAGTAGGTTACAGTGAGCGCAACGCCGACACCGCAGTGGAGCCCCGCCTCTGCATGCAGTGGTTCCTCAGCATGCAACACTTTGCCGACATAGCACTTCCCCCGGTTATCGAAGATAAACTGAAATTCTACCCCACAAAATACAAAACAACATACAAAAACTGGCTCGACAACATACAAGATTGGTGCATCAGCCGCCAGCTATGGTGGGGGCACCGCATACCCGCATACTTCCTACCCGCCATCGAAGGCGACGAGGAGCGCTTTGTGGTAGCAGAAAGTCTCGAAGAAGCCGTAGCAAAAGCCCGTCAGATACCCGGTTGCGAAAATATCACCGCCGACCAACTTACACAAGACGATGACGCACTCGACACATGGTTCAGCTCATGGTTGTGGCCCGTATCACTATTCAACGGAATACTCGACCCCGGGAACAAAGAGATTAACTACTACTATCCCACAGCCGACCTTGTAACCGGTCCCGATATTATATTTTTCTGGGTGGCACGCATGATAATGGCAGGCTACGAATATCAAGAAAACATGCCATTCAAGAATGTCTACTTCACCGGAATTGTTCGTGACAAATTGGGACGCAAAATGAGCAAATCATTAGGCAACAGCCCCGACCCGTTAGACCTGATAGCACGCTACGGTGCCGACGGAGTGCGCATGGGCATAATGTTGTCGGCACCAGCCGGCAATGATATACTCTTCGACGAGAGTCTTTGCGAACAAGGACGCAACTTCTGCAACAAAATATGGAATGCATTCCGTTTGGTGAAAGGATGGAATGTGAGCAACGACATTGCACAACCCAAAAGTTCAGAGATAGCCGTAGAATGGTTCAACGAAGTGCTTGCAAAAGCTGTAAATATGCTAAACGACCAATATAGCAAATACCGCATAAGCGAAGCGCTTATGAACCTCTACACACTATTTTGGGACGAATTCTCGGCATGGTATCTCGAGATGATAAAGCCGGCCTACGGCTCACCAATCGACAAAGCCACATACGAGGCCACACTCGGATTCTTTGACGACCTGATGCGCCTTCTTCACCCCTTCATGCCATTTATCACCGAAGAGCTGTGGCAGTCGATACAAGAACGCAGCAACGGCGAGAGCCTGATGACACAAAGCGTGCTACATCTGAGCCGTCCTTGCGACGAAGCATTCATAGCCCGCATCGAAGCACTCAAAGAGATAGTAGGCAATGTACGCTCCATTCGCCAACAGAAGAATCTGTCTCCTCGCGAACCCCTCACCTTGCAGATTATAGGAGAATCACACGTGACAGGGCTTGAAAGCGTGCTTACAAAAATGGCAAACCTATCGTCCATAGAAAACAGCACAACCCCCGATGATACCGCAGTTTCGTTCCGCATAGGTACCACAGAATATGCCGTCCCCATGGGCTCCCTAATAGACAAAGATGCCGAGATTGCAAAAATGCGCGAAGAGCTTGCCTACCACGAGAAATTCCTGAAGAGCGTAGAAGCAAAGCTCAACAACCCTAACTTTGTGAGCAAAGCACCCGAAAAAATCATTGCCATCGAGCGCAAAAAACAGTCCGATGCAAAAGAAAAAATAGCCATGCTGACAGAGAGCATCGAAAAACTATCAAAATAACCATCTATGAGCAACAAACTAAAAATAGCACTTTTTGCCCTGATAGCAGTTCTGCTTGCAGCAGCCATAGCATTGGGATATTTATGGAACAAAAGCGAAAAACAAAATGCAGACATGCAGGAACTTTTCGCCCTCGAAAAAGAGGAATTGGAAAATGAATATGCCAACTTTGCAACACAATACGACGAGTTGAAAATACGCATCACCAACGACTCGTTGCAAGCAAAGCTCGAACAAGAAAAGCTTCGCACACAACAGCTTCTCGAAGAGCTCCGACAGACGAAAGCCACCGATGCAGCCGAAATAACACGTCTGAAAAAAGAGTTGAACACCTTGCGTGCAGTGATGCGCAGCTACGTATTACAAATAGATTCTCTAAACAAAATAAACACAAAACTTAAAAAAGAGAATAAACGTGTAAAAGAACGCTACCACGAAGCCTCTAAGCAAATAACAACATTGCACGAAGAGAAAGAAGCACTTACCGAAAAAGTAGAACTTGCCTCACAGCTCGATGCAATAGGAATAAAGATGTTCCCCGCCAAAAAAAGCGGAAGAGAGGTACGCAAGCTGAAGAGCGCCAAGAAACTTGTAATAAACTTCACTCTTGACAAAAACATAACAGCATCCACCGGCGAAAAAACAATCTATGTGCGCATCACAGCCCCCGACGGCAACGTGCTTACAAAAGCATCAGGTAACATATTCACCTACGAAAACAAAGAGATAAACTACTCCATAAAGAAATATACGGAATATACAGGAGAAGCACAAGAACACACTCTCTATTGGGACGTTGAAGAGTATCTTCAAGCAGGAAAATACCGAGTACACATCTTTGTGGATGGAAACATGATCGGATACAACGATTTTGAGCTGAAATAATCTCAAAGAAAGAACAAAACACCCGATAAAAGCATTATATCGCATGTGAATCATTCACATGCGATATAATGCTTTTAATAATGAACCTCAGAAAAATAACAACCTCCGTAAGCCTAAGCCTTTGCACAATTGCATTAACAGCACAACAGCAAACATTAAGCTTGGAAAACTGCCGTTCCCTTGCACTTCAAGAGAACAAAAAGATACTCATCGCACAGCAACAGGTTACAGTTGAGCACCATAATCGAAAAGCTGCGTTCACCGATTATCTCCCTAAAATATCAATGCAAGGCATATACCTCCATAATCAAAAAAACATTTCACTGCTGGACAACAGAAAAAAAGAGATAATAAACAATATCGGAAGCCTCATTCAGCAACAAGGAGCAGAAGTGCTAAAACCATTGGCAACATCATTTCCCGAACTAAGCAATCTGCTAAATACCATAGCATCCTCAAACATTGCCGAGCCACTCAACACATTGGGACATTCGCTCACCGATGCCCTCACATTGGAAACACGCAACATCTACATTGCGGCACTCACACTTAAACAGCCCATCTTCATGGGAGGCAAAATAACAGCATACAACAAAATAACACAATACAGCGAAGAAATTGCACACGCAGGCAACGACATTGCACATCGGGAGACACTGCTCGCCGTAGACCAAGCCTATTGGCTGGTAATATCACTCGTAAACAAACAACGTCTGGCCAATGCTCTTGTAACATTTGTCACACAATTGCGCGACGATGTTGAAAAAATGAAAAAAGAGGGAATGGCAACAGAGAGCGAACTTTTAAATGTCAATGTACGATTAAACGAAGTACAAATGGCACTTTTAGAGGTTGACAACGGAGTGACACTCGCCCGCATGCAATTGTGCATGCTGTGCGGTCTTCCGATGGAAAGCAATCCTACGCTCGCCGATGAGACACTCAGCACCGTTCCACTGCCACCGTTACCAACCATAGAAGGAGACATAAACAACCGTCCCGAACTTCGCAGCCTTGAATCAGCCATAGAGATACGTAAACAGATTACAAACATGGCACGCGCCGAGCTTATGCCACAATTATCCCTTGCCGCCAACTATATAGCAAGCAGCCCTAACCTCACAAACGGCTTCAGCAAGAAGATGCGCGGAATGTGGAACATAGGTCTGCAACTGAACATTCCCATTTGGAATTGGGGCGAAGATATTCACAAAGTAAAAGCAGCCAAAGCCGAAACGGTTATTGCACGCTACACCTTGGAGGATGCAAGGCAAAAGATAGAATTGCAAGCACGACAGGCGCGGCAAAAGATGAACGAAGCATACAAGCGTCTGACACTTGCCACAAACAGCATACGCGAAGCCGAAGAGAATCTGCGCAGTGCAAAACTGAGTTTCGGCGAGGGTGTAGCCACAAGCGAGAATGTACTTGAAGCACAAACAGGCTGGCTCAAGGCACACTCAGCCCAAATTGATGCACACATTGACGCCATAATGGCACACACCTACCTGCAATGGGCATTAGGAACACTCAAATAAATTTAAATTATGTCGAGAGAAGAACGTAACATAATAATTGTGGCAGCAACACTCGTTGCCATAATAGCGATAGTAGGTATAATAGGAGAATTTACACTGGGTCGTACAAGCGACATTATACAAGGTGAGGCCGAAGCAACAGAATTCAGAGTGTCAAGCAAGGTTCCGGGACGCATACTGCGGCTATATGTGAGAGAGGGCGACAGGGTGCAGGCCGGCGACACTGTCGCAAGCATTGAGGCACCCGATGTATACGCACAGTCGGTGCAGGCAAAAGCACTCGAAGAGGCTGCAACAGCCATGAGCGAAAAGGTTCGACTCGGCACACGCCCCGAACAAAAAAAAGCAGCCTATGAACTTTGGCAAAAAGCACGTGCCGCACTTGAGATTGCACAAAAAACATTCACACGCATCAATAATCTTTATGAGTCGGGAGTTACCACGGCACAAAATCGCGACGAGGCCGAAGCCGCACTTAATGCGGCTCTTGCAACCGAGCGTGCGGCAAAAGCCGAATATGAGCTTGCGCTCAAAGGTGCCGAAATTGAAGATAAGGAGATGGCTGCCGCAAAGCTCAGAGAGGCACAGGGTGTTGTAGAAGAGGTTGACTCGTATCTGAACGAACTTGCACTCACAGCCGTTAAAGATGGAGAGGTGAGCGAAATTTTCCCAAACGAGGGCGAGCTTGTAGGTTCGGGTGCTCCTATCATGAACATCGCCTATCTCGACGATATGTGGATAAGCTTCAACATCCGCGAAGATTATCTGCGCAACTACAATATCGGCGACAGAGTAACAGCCTATATTCCGGCACTCGACAAGGAGGTGACAGTGGAATTTTACTACATGAAAGATTTGGGAACATACGCAGTGTGGCGTGCCACAAAAAGCAGTGGAGAGTATGACATAAAGACCTTTGAGATACGTGCACGCCCCATGAAAAAGGTAAATGGGCTGCGTCCGGGAATGTCGGTGATTATAAGAAGATAGCCGTATGAGTTTGTCAAAAATTATCATACGCGAAATAAAAAATATAGTCTCGCGTCCATTGTTTATTTTTTGCAGCGTGGTGGCTCCGATTGGTACATTCATACTGTTTGGAACACTCATGGAGGGTGGTCTGCCCGTAAAACTTCCGGTAGCTGTTGTTGATGCAGACAACACATCCGTAACACGCGGAATAACCAGAGAACTTGACGCATTGCAACAGGTAAATGTCGTTGCGCGTTATGCAGACATTCACGAAGCATCCACAGCCATGCAACGTGGCAACATCTATGCCTTTTATTACTTTCCCGAGGGGACTGCAATGCAGCTCCTCTCGGGAAGGGAGCCCACAGTATCATTCTACTTGAATTACAGTTATCTTGCAGCAGGCTCGCTCACATACAGAGATATGTATATAACCTCGCTGCTCGCAAATGCAGCCGTAGGTCGTGCGACGTTGCTTCAGCACGGTGCCACAAAGCAACAAGCTGAAACCTTTCTGCAACCAATTGTCATTGACACTCACGCAATAGGTAATCCATGGCTCAGTTATGCAATATATCTGAACAACACCCTCTATCCGGGTGTACTCTCACTGCTGATTTTTCTGCTGACTACCTACTGCATAACCTCCGAAATCAAGCGTGGCACTGCCCAAGAATGGCTTGCGCTTGCAAATGGCAGCATAAGCAAGGCGTTGGTCGGGAAACTGTTGCCATGGAATATGATATTTTCGTTGGTGGCTCTGTTTTACAACATTTATCTGTATGTCTGCAAAGATTTTCCCGTTCACGATGGAATATTGAGCATGATAGCAGCGTCGTTACTGTTCGTGACAGCCTCGCAAGCATTGGGCGTGCTGTTCGCAGGTCTTTTGCCATCGCCACGATGGGCAATGAGCATAGCCTCGCTGTGGGGCGTAGTCTCTTTTTCAATCTCCGGATTCTCTTTTCCGATAGAGGGTATGAGCGGAGCAATAGAGATGATTAGCAATCTGTTTCCTTTGCGACACTATTTTATGATATATTGCAATCAGGCGTTGTTGGGCTACCCGATTGCAGAATCGGCAATCCACTATGCCGCATTGCTCACATTCTGCCTGCTGTCAATATTTATACTGCCTCGACTGAAGAGGAGCATCACATCATTTCCTTATATCGAATGACAATGAAAAGGATTTTCGACATATATTTTGAAGAGCTGCATCGGTGTATCAAAGACCTTGGAGTGATGGTATTTTTCATACTTGTGCCGATGGGCTATCCTATACTCTACTCTTATATATACTCGCACGAGGTTGTACGTAACATTCCCATTGCCGTATGCAACATGTCGAACAGTCCTGAAGGGCGCAGTTTCGCACAAAAGGTGGATGCCTCGCCCGAGGTTGCGATCAAGAGATATTGCAGCAATTTCCTTGAAGCAAAAGAACTTATGGCCGAGAATAAGGTAAAGGGCATAGTATATATTCCGCATGAATTTGGGAAAATGCTTAACAGAGGAGAGCAAGCACATGTGAGCATATATTGCAGCATGGCAAGCCTTTTTTATTACAAAGCGATGCTTATTGCCTGCACCGAGGTGAGCATTTCGATGAACAAAGAGATACAAAAGAAGATGCTGAAAGGTGACACCGAACGTCAGGCAGAAGTTGCGGTAAGCCCCTTACGCTTCGAGGCCGTCAACATAGCCAACAGCACCACAGGATTTGCAAATTTTGTTATTCCGGCCATACTTGTTCTTATACTGCAACAGACACTGCTCTTGGGCATTGGAATGCGCATGGGCAGTGACCGCGAGCGAGGAGTGCCCATAAAAGCCGAGAGCACCTCGGGCACTCTTGCTATGCTTGCCGGACGCAGTGCAGCATACTTCACCATATACATTCCCGTAACAGCCTATATTCTGTGTGTGGTGCCGGCAATGTTCAGTCTGTCGCAGCTCAGCCGTCCGCTTGTGCTTGCAACCTTCATGCTACCCTTTCTGCTTGCTTGCATTTTTCTTGCAGTGTCAGCCGGACACCTTGTGCGCGAACGTGAGAGCTGCATGTTGCTTTTTGTCTTTACCTCGGTGCCCTTTCTGTTTCTATCCGGAATATCGTGGCCCGAAAGCTCAGTACCACCCTTTTGGAAGGCTGTCTCTTATCTTTTGCCATCCACACCGGGTATTAATGGCTTTGTAAGCATCAACGAGACAGGCGCCACACTCTCCGATGTTATTAAAGACTATCGCCTACTGTGGGCACAAGCGGTGGTATACGGCTTTATAGCATTTTTTACGACTAAAAAAAGGTAGCAGCGTCGCTGTAAGCATATTAGGGGTCAGATAACCGACAAGCTCTGCTCGTTGTAGGCTTTTGCTTGATTGGCCTCAACATTTGGCAACATCACGGAAAGAGAGATAAACAGCACTCCCACTCCGCAAGCATTCTATTCTCTCTTTCCTCATAACAATTCTTATTTTTACTCTATAAAAATTTGGCGATATAATTTTAGACAATTTCTAAATTTAAGTAACAAAATACTATATTTGCAACCGAAAAAATCAGCAATAACATCTAACATCACACATCACAAAATGAAAATCTTAGGAAATATTCTAAAAGCAGCCATAGCAACACTGCTTCTCACCATTTACCCCACATTAAAAATAACTGCAGAGGAGCGCTCAGCGCAAGAGATGCTCACAATCGCAAAATCGGTATTCGGCAAGCGTCTGCAAAAAGAGCGCACCCAACACAGCGCAAAAGGTACAGAAACTGCGCCACAACTTGTAGTTGCCGCAACAACAGCAGACATAACGGGCGGCCTGCACGATAGCGAAGCATTCAAAGTATATACATTCGGCAACGGTGCTCCGGGTTATGTGATAGTATCGGCCGACGACTGCCTGCCCGAAGTAATAGGATATTCCGATACCGACTGCTTCTCTATCGACAATATCCCCGATGCAATGCGCCACATGCTGACGGCATACAGCAACGCACTGCAAAAAAGCAATGGCGAATCGCTCGATAACAATCTCGACCCGGGCGACGAAACAACATTCGTTAATCCATTGTTGGGCGAAATAGCCTTCAATCAGAATGCCCCCTTTAACAACAAATGTCCCATGCAAAACGGACAAAGAAGCGTCGTAGGATGCCTTGCCACCGCAATGTCCGAGCTGATGGCCTATCATCGCTACCCCTCGCAAATGTATGGCAACGACATAAGCTACACCACAAAGACACACAATATTCCCGTAAAATGGGAATGTTCACAAACAGTTTTTGACTGGGACAACATTCTCGACCGCTACGCAGGTTACGTGCCCGATTTTACAGGCACACTGAAAATCGGCAATATGCAATATATGATACTCACAGGAATTTCCGTATCCAAACAATATTACGGTTACCTTGAACTTTACAATTTTCTTAACATAACCAACGCAACCTTAAACTTCACCACACAAATCATTCTTGCCGATAAAGATGGAAATATGATACGCCCTGTGGGCACACCGCTCGAAATCCCCAACCTGCCGGTTCACAACTTATATAAGACACAATATCTGACACATGCAATGCCCAACGACATCGAGGACGGAACATACAGATTCTATGTAGGAGTGAAAAAGGCCGGAACATCAGAGTGGACAATCGTAAAGCGTGCCACAAATGCCAACGACCTCTACAATTCGTCGCGCGTCAACTGCTACCTCACAGTCACCAAAAAAGGAAACACATACAGCATAGGCAACAACACATTCTACTGCTCATATACCGAAGAACAAGGCGATGCAGTGGCAACACTCAGCGCAGCCTGCGGAGCCGCCGCATTAATGGACTATTCAGCCAACGAAAGCGGAGCATTGCAGACCGACGGAATGCACGCACTATACACCAACATGAACTACGACGACCGCATGATAATGGTAGACCAATCATTCTTCACAGAAGAGGGCTGGCACAAGCACATACAAAGCGAGCTGCAAGCAAAACGCCCCATCCTATGTTGCGGCGCAGCCGAATCGGGTGTTGCACATGCCTACGTAATAGACGGCTATAAATACATGAACAAAAAACCCTATTATCACATAAGCTGGGGATGGGGAGGAAGCAGCAACGGCTATTTCCTCATTACAGACATGACACCCACGGCTGCCGGAACAGGCGGCGAGGTTACAAACTACGGTTATCAGTCGTGGCTCACAACAGGACTCACTCCCTATGACGGCAACGACGACGGACACACCTTGGGAGCCTCAGAAATAACACTTAACAAAACAAGCGCAACCTCACTCACAGCCATTGCAATAACACTTAAAAACATAGTACATTGCTCCGTTCCCGACTTCAGCGGCAAACTGTCGGCATACGCAATAGACAGCATAGGCAACGAATATCTCATCGGTTCATTCTTCTCATACAGCAATTGGAAGACATACCACGGCTTCAGCGAACTGAAAAGAAACGTCAAAATACCCGCGACAATACCGACAGGAGACTACCAAATAGAAATACGCGCAAAAGCAAACAAATCAGACTGCGAGAAAGCCATATTAGCCCCCACTCTCCCAACACTTCACATCGACAATCACACCGCAATAGAGAGTGTATCCGCCGAACAAACACACTCACGAGCAACTTACGACCTAATGGGACGTCCTACAAACAACCCGAAAAACAGACAGATATACATAAAATCGGGTAAAAAATATATTAACAGATAAAGATAAGATAAAAATAAAGTATTACTTTTGCAGAAGATACACCTTTTGCAAAAGTAATACTTTATAATGAAACGAATACTTGTAACAGGAGGAGCCGGATTCATCGGTTCCCACCTTTGCGAGCGACTGCTCAATGAGGGGAACGATGTTATATGCCTCGACAACTACTTCACAGGCAGCAAAGACAACATACGTCACCTCATAGGAAACGACCACTTCGAGCTTGTACGTCACGATGTAACAAAGCCCTACACAGCCGAAGTAGACGAGATATACAATCTCGCCTGTCCCGCATCACCCATACACTACCAGTATGACCCCGTAAAAACCATACAGACCTGCGTAATAGGTTCAATGAATATGCTCGGCCTTGCAAAATCGGTAAGAGCCAAGATACTGCAAGCATCCACAAGTGAAGTCTACGGCGACCCCGACATACATCCCCAAATAGAAAGCTACTGGGGCAATGTAAACCCCATAGGCATACGCTCATGCTACGACGAAGGCAAGCGCTGTGCCGAAACACTCTTCATGGACTACCACAGACAAAACAACATACGCATAAAAATAATACGCATCTTCAACACCTACGGCCCCCGCATGAGCATGAACGACGGTCGTGTGGTATCAAACTTCATTGTGCAGGCACTGCGTAACGAAGACATCACAATATATGGAGACGGAAGACAAACACGCAGCTTTCAATATGTTGACGATTTGATTGAAGGCATGATAAGAATGATGGAGACACGCGACACATTCACAGGCCCCGTAAACATAGGAAATCCCGGAGAGTTCACAATGCTCGAACTTGCAAAAAAGATTATAGAGCTGACCGATTCAAAATCAAAGATAATTTTCCATCCGCTTCCGCAAGACGACCCACGTCAGCGCAAGCCCGACATAAGCCTTGCCAACAAAGAACTTGGAGGATGGCAACCGACAATAAAGCTCGAAGAGGGTTTGAAAAACACCATAGATTATTTCAGGAATCTCATATAACCTGAAAAATCACACACACAAACAACCCACGCAATTCAAAATATCAGAAAAACAAACAAATAGAACAATGAATATATTAGAACTTAGCGAACAAGAAATTGTGCGCCGCGAAGCACTCAACGAACTACGTAATATGGGCATCGAGCCCTATCCCGCAGCCGAGTATCCCACAAACGCATTCTCGGTAAACATCATCGAAGAATTCAACGACGAGGAAGAACCTCGCCAAGTGTGCATTGCCGGACGCATGATGAGCCGTCGCATAATGGGCAAAGCATCATTCATCGAGATTCAAGACTCAAAGGGACGCATACAAGTATACATAACACGCGACGAGCTATGCCCCGGCGAGAATAAAGACCTATACAACGTACTTTTCAAGCGTCTTCTCGACATTGGAGACTTTGTAGGCATCAAAGGCTATGTATTCCGCACACAAACAGGCGAAATCACCGTACACGCCAAAGAACTTACACTACTATCCAAAAGCATACGCCCCCTTCCCATCGTAAAATACAAAGACGGCGTTGCATACGATAAATTTGAAGACCCGGAACTACGCTACCGCCAGCGTTACGTAGACCTTGTGGTGAACGAAGATGTGAAAAACATCTTCATAAAACGAACAAAAATGTATAATTCGATGCGCGAATATTTCAACGCACACGGTTATATGGAGGTAGAGACCCCCGTGCTGCAATCCATTCCCGGTGGAGCAGCCGCACGCCCATTCATCACACACCACAATGCACTCGACATTCCTCTGTATCTGCGAATAGCCAACGAACTATACCTTAAACGCCTTATTGTCGGCGGATTCGAAGGAGTATATGAATTCTCCAAAAACTTCCGCAACGAGGGAATGGACCGTACACACAACCCCGAATTTACCTGCATGGAGCTATACGTAGCATACAAAGACTACAATTGGATGATGCGCTTCATCGAAAATATGCTCGAAAAGATAGCACTCGACGTTAACGGCACCACCGACGTAAAAGTGGGTGACAACACAATCAGCTTCAAAGCCCCCTTCAAACGTGTAACCATGCTCGATGCAATAAAAGAATTTACAGGCTACGACCTGAACGGCAAAAGCGAAGAAGAGATATTTGCAATCTGCAAAGAGCTTAAGATGGAAGTAGACGACACAATGGGCAAAGGCAAACTCATCGACGAAATATTCGGAGAATTCTGCGAGGGTAACTACATACAACCCACCTTCATCACCGATTATCCCATTGAGATGTCACCTTTGACTAAACGCCACCGCAACAACCCCGACCTTACCGAGCGCTTCGAGCTTATGGTAAACGGCAAAGAGTTGTGCAACGCATACAGCGAATTAAACGACCCCATAGACCAAGCAGAACGTTTCCAAGAGCAGTTACGTTTGAGTGAAAAGGGTGACGACGAAGCAATGTTCATTGACCAGGACTTCGTACGCGCCCTCGAATATGGCATGCCCCCGACATCGGGCGTCGGCATAGGAATGGATCGCCTGGCAATGCTTCTCACAGGACAAGCAGCAATACAAGAAGTGCTGTTCTTCCCACAGATGCGCCCCGAAAAACGCATCCCCAAAGACGCAGTATCGGCATACACAGCCATAGGAGTACCCGAAGAGTGGGTACCCGTGCTGCAAAAAGCAGGCTACAACCTTGTAGCCGACCTCAAAGGCGGCAATCCTCAAAAGATACAACAAGAGATTGGAGGTATCAACAAAAAATACAAACTGAACTACACAAATCCCTCGGTGAACGAAGTAGCCGCATGGATAGAAAAAATAGGATAACCCCTACGAAGCAGTTCCAAAATATCACACTATGGAATTATCAAACAAACAAGTTGCAATAATGGGAGGCGGCAGCTGGGCAACAGCCATCGCCAAGATATTGCTGAGCAATGTAGAGACACTGAATTGGTACATCAGACGCGACGACCGTATAGAAGAATTCAAGCGTCTGGGACACAACCCGGCCTATCTGTCATCCGTAAAATTCGACACAAACAGAATAAACTTCTCGTCGAACATCAACAAGATAGTAAAAGAGTCGGACATATTGGTATTCGTGACACCCTCACCCTACCTAAAGAGCCATTTGAAGAAACTGAAAGAAGACCTTTCGGACAAATTCATAGTAAATGCCATAAAAGGAATAGTTCCCGACGAAAACCTCATCATATCGGAATATTTTCACAAAGAATACCATGTGCCTTATGAGAATATCGCAGTGATAGCAGGTCCCTGCCATGCCGAAGAGGTTGCACTTGAACGCCTCTCATACCTGACGGTGGGATGCTCAAGCATACATCACGCATCGCAATTTGCAAAAAAAATAGCAAACAGCTTTGTAAAAACCTCGGTGAGCGACGACGTTGTCGGCATCGAGTATGGCTCTGTGCTTAAAAACATCTATGCCATTGCCACCGGAATTTGCAACGGACTCAAATACGGCGATAATTTTCAAGCAGTGCTTATGTCGAATGCCGTGATAGAGATGAACCGCTTCATAAACGTAGTTCATCCAATAGAGCGCACAATAAACGACAGCGTATATTTGGGCGACCTTCTTGTAACAGGCTACTCAAATTTCAGCCGCAACCGAGTATTCGGCACCATGATAGGCCGCGGATACTCCGTAAAGAGCGCACAGATTGAAATGGAGATGATAGCAGAGGGCTACTACGCCGCAAAATGTATAAAGGAGATAAACGAACACTATCGTGTGAACACCCCCATAATAGATGCCGTTTACAATATACTCTACGAGCATATATCACCAGTAATAGAGATAAAATTGCTCACCGACTCATTCAAATAAAAACAATAAAACAAAAATAAAATGAAGAACATTTCACTGAACATCGACAAAGTCACAGGCTTTGTAACAAAAGAACAGATTATCGCTCTAAAGCCCCGTGTCGAGGCTGCACAGAAGGCCCTTGAAGAGGGAACACTCCCGGGTAACGATTTTTTAGGCTGGCTTCATTTGCCGTCATCAATAACAAGCGAACACTTAGCCGACCTTAAAGCAACTGCACAAGTGCTGCGCGACATGTGCGAAGTTGTGGTTGTGGCAGGCATCGGCGGCAGCTATTTGGGCGCACGTGCCGTTATTGAAGCACTCAGCAACAACTTTGCATCGCTTCTGCCCGCAAACGGGCCACGAGTGATATTTGCAGGCCACAATATAAGCGAGGACTATCTGAGCGAACTTATGGCATACCTCAAAGGCAAAAAATTCGGCGTTATAAATATCTCAAAGTCAGGAACAACAACAGAGACAGCACTCGCCTTCCGTCTGCTCAAGAAACAATGCGAGGAGCAATGGGGCAAGGAACAGGCAAGCAAAGTAATTGTAGCCATCACCGACGCCGTAAAAGGTGCAGCACGTGTCACAGCCGACAAAGAGGGCTATAAAAGTTTCATCATTCCCGACAATGTAGGCGGCCGCTTCTCGGTGCTCACCCCGGTTGGTCTTCTGCCTATTGCAGTGGCAGGTTTCGACATCGAAGCACTCGTCAGTGGCGCACAGCAAATGGAAAAAGATTGCGCACCCACAGTACCTTTTGAAGAGAACATTGCAGCCATGTATGCAGCCACACGCAACGCACTGTATGCCGATGGCAAAAAGATTGAGATACTTGTAAACTATCAACCAAAACTACATTTCACCTCAGAGTGGTGGAAACAGCTCTATGGCGAATCAGAGGGTAAAGACCACAAAGGTATATTCCCCGCATCGGTAGACTTCACCACCGACCTTCACTCCATGGGACAATGGATACAAGACGGCGAACGCACCATATTCGAAACAGTACTCTCGGTAGAGACACCCAACAGTTCGCTCACCGTTCCCACAGACACGGAGAACCTCGACGGTCTTAACTTTCTTGCCGGAAAGCACGTCGACGAAGTAAACAAGATGGCCGAGCTTGGCACACAGTTGGCACATGTCGACGGCGGTGTTCCCAACATGCGCATCAGCATCCCCGTGCTCAACGAATATTACATAGGACAATTGATATACTTCTTTGAAATAGCATGCGGCATCAGCGGCTACGTGCTCGATGTGAACCCCTTCAACCAACCGGGCGTTGAAGCATACAAAAAGAATATGTTTGCCCTTCTTGACAAGCCCGGCTACGAAGAAGAGAGTAAAGCTATACGCGCAAGACTCTGATATGACAAACGACGACAAACTCAAACAATATCTGCAACTGCAAGGCCACAATGCCTTGCAGTTGCGTGCTGTATTGTTCGACATGGACGGAGTACTCTTCAATTCCATGCCCTACCATGCAGAAGCATGGTCACAGGTAATGACAAATGCCGGCTTCAACTTCAGTAAAGAAGATGTATACATGAACGAAGGACGCACAGGTGCCGATACAATAAACACCGCCAGCATTGCACAGTTCGGACATCCCGCCACACAAGAGCTGATAGACGCGCTATGTAAAGAAAAATGCGACATCTTTGCCACCTATCCTCCAACCCCACGCATGGAAAGCGCTTATGAACTGCTCCAAAAAGTAAAAGAATACGGGTTGACCCCGATGATTGTAACCGGCTCGGGCACACCAACCCTTCTCGACCGCATCCAAGAGAATTTCCCGGGAATATTCAATCCGGCACACATAATAACCAGCTTCAATGTAAAGCGCGGCAAGCCCTTTCCCGACCCCTATCTGCTGGCACTTTCAAAAGGCAATCTGAACCCCAACGAAGCAATCGTGATAGAGAATGCACCGCTTGGAGTAACAGCAGGAGTGGCAGCAGGCCTTTTCACCATAGCAGTAAACACCGGGCCGCTGAAAGAGGAAATACTATCCGAAGCCGGAGCAAGCATAGTCTACCCCTCGATGCAGGCTCTGCACGACACATGGGACGAACTATATAAAACACTGACAGCAACCCATGCTTAAGATAAATTCAAAAATACGCGAGAAATTATGCCGTCACTACCCCTCAGAGGAGGTGAAGGCACTAAGCCGTATAATATCCACCGAAATCTTAGGTATAAAAGAATATACATATTTTTTAAAAGACCCTGTTGCACTGACCCCACAACAAGAAGATAAGCTGGATGAGACACTGCGCCGCCTGCAAGAATATGAACCGATACAGCACATTCTCGGCTGTGAAAGATTCTGCGGACTGAACTTTGCCGTAAACAATTCAGTGCTCATTCCACGCCCCGAGACACAAGAACTTGTCTCGTGGATAATAAAAGAGACACCACAGGGTGCAAAAATATTAGACATAGGCACCGGAAGCGGCTGCATAGCCATTGCAATAGCACATAATATGCCGGATTGCAAAATTACAGCATGGGACATTTCCGACGCCGCACTTGCAACAGCACAAAAAAACTGCATTGCAAATTCTGTAAACATACACTTAGAGCAATGCAACATACTCACATACACACCCATCGAAAATGAAAAGTTCGACATTATAGTAAGCAATCCACCCTACATAAAAGAGAGCGAAAAAAGCAGCATTGAGCCAAACGTGCTCCGTTGGGAGCCACATATCGCACTCTTTGTTCCGGACAGCGACCCACTCATTTTCTATCGTACAATAGCGCAAAAAGCACAAACCATGTTGCGCAGCGGAGGAAAACTGTTTTTTGAGATAAACCGCGCACACGGAGACGACACGGTACAACTGCTAAAAACCTTAGGATACTGCAACATAGAACTGCGCAAAGACTTTGCCGACAACGACAGAATGATAAAAGCACAAAAAAGCCACACACCCACATAGGAGGCAAACAATATAAATTCAACCACCATCTAAACCATACGCAAAAAAAACAGTCAAATAATATTATCTGTCAATATAAACAAAAAACAATAAACAGGATGAACAAATTCGTTAAATGGGGAATAGTTGCCGCAATTGCCATAGGAGCAATAATCATGGGCATAAACACATTCACCCCGAAGGTAAATGAAGAGCTCGAAAAAACACCGGTGCAAACAAAAGGAAAACAGAGTAAAGACCTCAATGTAAGAGCTGTGATAATCAAAGAGTCATCAATATCAGATGAATTTCCTGTTAGCGGAAGCATAATTCCCGACGAAGAGGTTGACTTATCATTCGAGACATCGGGTAAGATAACCGACATATTCTTCAAAGAGGGTTCGCGTGTTGAGAAAGGCGAATTGCTTGCAAAGATAAACGACGCACCACTTCAAGCAGAGCTACGCAAATTAGAGTCGCAGCTCAAACTATATACCGACCGTATGCACCGCCAGAATGTACTTCTCGAGAAAGAGGCCGTGAGCAAAGAAGCATTTCAAGAGGCACAAACAAGCCTTGCCATACTACGCGCCGAAATAGACGGAGTAAAGGCCAAAATATCACAAACAGAACTTCGTGCCCCATTCAGCGGAATCATCGGATTGCGACAAATGAGCGTCGGAAGCTACGCATCACCCACCACCACAGTGGCAAAACTTACAAAAACAAATCCTCTGAAACTTGAATTTGCAATATCAGAGCACCATGCAGGAACTCTTAAAGAGGGTACAATAATAAAGTTCTTTGCCGTCGGCGACCTCGAAGAGCGCATAGCAAAGGTATACGCCTTTGACTCCCGAGTAGACAAAGAGACCCGCACATTCACCGTTCGTGCCCTGTACGACAACAGCGACGGCGAAATGTACCCCGGACGCTTCGTAAACATGACACTCACCACACAAACATACGACAATGCTATGTCCGTACCCAGCGAAGCCATAGTATCAGAGATGGGTATCGACAAAGTGTTCCTATACAAAAGCGGAAAAGTACAACCCGTTGAAATAATAAAAGGTCTGCGCACAGAGTCGCGCGTTCAGGTGGTCAAAGGACTGGAAATAGGAGACACCGTAATCACCAGCGGCACTATGCAGTTACGCATGGGGCAGCGTGTTACTCTCGACAGTGTAAACTAAAAAACATTAAGCAGAAAAGAGTATGAATATATCAGAACTAAGTATACGTCGCCCGGTACTTGCCACCGTGCTCACACTTATCATACTGCTCTTCGGTGCTGTAGGTTACATAAGCCTCGGCGTTCGCGAATACCCCTCGGTGGACAACCCCATCATCTCGGTGTCATGTTCCTACGCAGGCGCCAACGCCGACGTCATAGAGAACCAGATAACAGAACCGCTTGAACAGAATATAAACGGAATTCCCGGCATACGCTCACTCACCAGCGTCAGCCAACAAGGCAGCAGCCGCATCACCGTAGAATTTGAACTTTCTGTGGATCTTGAGACAGCCGCCAACGACGTTCGCGACAAAGTGTCACGCGCACAACGCTATCTGCCACGTGACTGCGACCCTCCCACCGTATCAAAAGCTGACGCCGATGCAATGCCTATTCTCATGGTTGCCATACAAAGCGACAAACGCTCACTCCTTGAGATAAGCGAAATAGCCGACCTCACCGTAAAAGAACAACTCCAAACGATTCCAGAGGTAAGCAGCGTGTCCATTTGGGGCGAAAAACGCTACTGCATGCGCTTGTGGCTCGACCCCGCAAAAATGTCAGGCTACGGAATAACCCCCATGGACATAAAAAACACCCTTGGAAAAGAGAATGTAGAACTACCCTCGGGCAGCATCGAGGGCGACAACATCGAGCTTGATATACGAACACTCGGTCTTATGACAACCACCGAAGAGTTCAACAACCTGATAATAAAAGAGAACAACGGCAGAATAGTACGCTTCAGCGACATAGGACGCGCAGAGCTGAGCGCACGCGACCTGAAAAGCTACATGAAAATGAACGGCGTGCCAATGGTAGGCGTAGTAGTTGTACCCCAACCGGGAGCCAACCACATAAACATTGCCGAAGCCGTATATGAGCGTATGGAGAAGATGAAAAAAGACCTCCCCGACGACATTACATACAGCTACGGATTCGATAATACAAAATTCATTCGCGCCTCGATAAACGAAGTGAAAAACACCGTATATGAGGCATTCATACTTGTTATCATAATAATTTTCCTGTTTCTTCGCGACTGGCGCGTTACACTTGTTCCGTGCATTGTGATACCCGTGTCACTCATCGGTGCATTCTTTTTCATGTATGTACTCGACTTCTCGATAAACGTACTGTCGATGCTTGCCATAGTGCTCTCAGTGGGTCTTGTGGTTGACGATGCCATTGTTATGACAGAGAACATATACATACGCATAGAACGAGGGATGCGTCCCCGCGCAGCAGGAATCGAAGGAGCCAAGGAGATATTCTTTGCAGTAATCTCCACCACCATCACACTGTTGGCCGTATTCCTCCCCATTGTGTTTATGGAGGGAAGCACAGGACGCCTGTTCCGAGAATTCAGTTTCGTTGTTGCCGGATGCGTTATAATCTCGTCGTTCGCAGCACTCACAATAACCCCCATGCTTGCCACAAAGCTACTCAAACGCCGCAGCAAGCAAGGCTGGTTCTATCGCAAGACCGAACCATTCTTCAACGGCCTTAACAGATACTATGCGATAAGTCTCGACTATATTCTTCAACATCGCTACATCTCCATCATAATAATGGTAATATCACTTGTTGGTTGTGTGTGGATGTGGAGCTCAATCCCATCGGAGATGGCACCGCTCGAAGACCGTTCAAGCATCACCATACGCACAATGGGTGCCGAGGGTGTCACATACGAATATATGCGCGACTACACAGAGGATATAAATCGTTTGGCCGACTCCATAGTCCCCGATGCAGCCTTCATCACCGCACGTGTATCAAGCGGCTCGGGTAACGTGCAAATAACATTAAAAGACATAAACAAGCGCAACTACTCACAGATGGAAGTAGCCGAAAAACTGTCAAAAGCCATAAGAAGCAAAACCGATGCAAGAGCATTCGTTCAACAACAGGCCACTTTCGGAGGACGCAGAGGCGGCATGCCCGTTCAGTATGTTATTCAAGCAGCAAGTATCGAAAAACTGCAAGAGATACTGCCGGAATTCTTGAACAAAGTATACGACAACCCCACATTCCAAATGGCCGACGTAAATCTTAAATTCAGCAAACCAGAATTAAGAATAGACATAAATCGCGAAAAAGCCAATGTGATGGGCGTAAGCACCAACGATATTGCACAAACACTGCAATACGGTCTCAGCGGACAGCGAATGGGTTACATATACCTGAATGGCAAACAATACGAAATAGTGGGCGAAATAAACAGACAGCAACGCAATTCCCCCTCGAATCTGAAAGCCATATATGTTCGCAACAGCAACGGCGACATGGTGCAGATTGAAAATCTTGTAGATCTTATTGAAAGTATTGCACCGCCCAAGCTATATCGCTACAACCGCTTCGTCTCGGCCACAATATCTGCCGGACTTGCCGAGGGAAAAACCATTGGCGAGGGTCTGGAGGAGATGGATAAAATAGCCGAAAGCACACTCGACGATACATTCCGCACCGCACTCACCGGCGACTCACGCGAGTTCCGCGAAAGTTCATCGAGCCTTATGTTTGCATTCAGTCTGGCCCTGCTGCTCATCTATTTGATACTTGCCGCACAGTTCGAGAGCTTCAAAGACCCATTCATTATAATGCTCACAGTGCCCCTCGCAGTGTGTGGAGCACTTATCTTCATGAGCATAGACGGACAAACAATGAACATTTACAGCCAAATTGGTATAATAATGCTCATAGGTCTTGTGGCAAAAAACGGAATCCTTATAGTAGAATTTGCCAACCAACGTCAACGCAACGGCATCGACAAGGGTGTGGCAATACGTGAGGCATCTGTTCAACGTCTGCGCCCCATCCTCATGACAAGCACATCCACCATACTCGGATTGATGCCACTGATGTTGGCAACCGGTGAAGGATGCAACGGACGCATAGCAATGGGTACAGCCGTAGTAGGAGGAATGCTTATCTCCACCATACTCACCATGTACATTGTACCCGCCATATATACATACGTATCTACAAACCTTGCCAAAAAAGAAAAGGAATGAAAAGAAGTATAATAATCTCAGCAACGCTGCTATATTGCATTGCCATAGGGGCACAAAATAACAACAATACATTAAAAGATTGCCTTGAACGAGGTCTAAAAAACAACTACTCACTGCGCATAATACGCAACCAAGAAGAGATTGCTAAAAACAACAAAAGCCTTGCCAATGCCGGGATATTGCCAACCGTAGAAGCCACCGCCGGATATAGCGGAACACTCGACAACACCGACACGACACCGCGCGACGCATCCGAAAAAAGCACACAACAACGCAACATCACCGACCACACGCTGCGTGCAGGCATCGACCTCCAATGGACAATCTTCAACGGCTTCAAAATGCAAGCCGACTACAACAGACTCAAAGAACTAAGCCTTTTGAGCCAAACACAAACCCGCATTGCGGTAGAAGATTTTATAGCCGAGTTTACAGCAGAGTATTACAATTACATACAACAGCGCCTACGCCTGAAAAACCTCAATTACGCAGTAAGACTATCGCGCGAACGCATGCGCATAGTGCAAGACCGCTACATAATAGGTGACAATTCACGCCTCGACCTGCTTCAGGCACGTGTAGACTTCAACGCCGACAGCGCCGATTGCATGAAACAAGAAGAATTGTTGATAACATCACGCATACGCCTTTACGAACTTATGGCCGAGCGCAACACAGACATCAACATTCTTGCCAACGACACTGTTATATACACAGGCTACAACCTCAACTTCAACACCCTGTGGGAAGCCACACTCGCCAACAACGCATCGCTTATCGAATCGGCTCATAATCGCCGCATTGCCGACTTAGAACTAAAGAGCATACGCTCGCGCGACTATCCCTACCTGAAATTAAATGCAGGCTACGGCTACACACAAAACAGGTACGAAACAGGAAACACAAAAGAACGCGACCAATGGGGCGCAGACTTCGGCCTTACTCTCGGATTCAAACTGTTTGACGGTAAGCGCAGCCGCGAGCGTCGCAACGCCCGGATAGCCGTTCAAAATGCAGCCTTGAAGCAAGAGAATCTGGAGCTTGAACTATATGCCGAACTAAGCAAAATTTGGCAAGCCTACGAAAATAACCGCCGCCTGCTTATGTTAGAGCGCCAAAATATTTTAGCAGCGCGAGAGAACTATGACATAGCCTATGAGCGTTATCTTATGGGAGACCTCTCGGGCATAGAAATGCGCGAGGCACAGCAAAGCATGTTTGATGCCGAAGAGCGTATCCTCGTTGCAGAATACAACACAAAACTATGCGAAATATCACTCTTGCAGATAAGCGGTAAAATAGACAAGTATTTAGAATAAAAAACTCTGCCATGAATTGGATGACAAAAATATACAACCACATAAGAAGATTCACAAAACGGTGGTACGTAAAATACTATCGCCGGATGGGGGAGCATCGTATATCTTGGTCACTCATTAAACTTATAGAGAGTTTCAGCAAACTGCAACTATCATCGGCAGCACTCACATATCACACCGTGTTTGCCATAGTTCCTGTGATGGCACTGATGATAGCAGTGGCAAAAGGACTTGGTTACGATGAAATGTTCGTACAACAGGTACGAAGCATATTTCAAGGCCAAGAGATTATCTCAGACAGTCTTTTGCAATATGCCAACAGCTACTTAAGCAACACCAAGGTTGCCATGTGGTTAGGTATAGGTATCGGACTTGCACTGTTGCTCTATTCGGTATTCTCGATATTCAGCACCATAGATGCCACGTTCAACATGCTGTGGAATCAAAAAGGACGCAGCTTTGGCAAACTTCTTAAAACCTTTGCCTTTGTATTAGTGCTCCCATTTGCAGTGGTGATGGCATTGGCACTTTGGTGGAGCGTATCATCAATATTCAGCGACAGCGTGATAAAGGAGCTTAACGTTCTGATAATATCTGTATCGACATACATTTTAGTACTCTTTGCAGCATATAAACTGATACCTAACACAAAGGTAAAAGCCAACTATGCGGCACTGTCGGCAGTAGTGTGCGGACTTATTTTTGCAGCAATGCAATATTTCAGCTACTATATAATATCGCTGTTTAATTACCGCAGCATATATGGCGACCTTGCCAGCCTTATGATATTCATTTTACTTATATACTTCTCATGGACAGTGTGCCTCGCCGGTTCCAAATGGAACTATTTTCTGCAAATGGCAGACGAGCATGAACGAGAGAACGACTACCGCGAAACAACATACAGATATCACAAATTCCTGTGCCTGCTGATATTGGAAAGAATAGAATCGGTGCACCCATTCGAGGGACACTTTAAGGCCGACGAACTTGCAGCGAATGCCGAAGCGACATACGGTCTGCCCACTCAATTGACAAAATACTTAATCAACTATCTGCATCGAAAAAAAATAATTTTTACAGGAAAGAGCGAGACACTGCACCTGAGCAAGCGTTACAGCGGTTACACCATAGGGAAAATGTATATCGAACTTGATGGCGCCGGACGCAACAAAGATACGATAGACACACTGAGCCAAATACACAGTAACACAGGACTAAGCAAATTGTGGAACACCCTGAACAACGCTTCACCGGCTGAAACTGATAGAAAGATTCTTGAAACCCCCGTACACCGAATACTCGATCTGTAAACAAACATAATTATCATGGAGATAAAAGATACATACATTGCCAATGCACTCCGCTATGCAGCAAGCACCTCAATGTATCGCCGTTGCGGACGCAGCGGCATACTCCTGCCCAAAGTAAGCCTTGGTTTTTGGCACAATTTCGGAGCAACAGACCCCGCCGAACGCAGTCGCGACATAATGCGCTGTGCCTTTGACAATGGAATTACCCACTTCGACCTTGCAAACAACTACGGCCCACCCTACGGCAGTGCCGAAGAGACCTTCGGCAAACTGATGCAGAGTGATTTTCGCCCCTACCGCGACGAAATGTTCATCAGCACAAAAGCAGGCTACGATATGTGGGAAGGCCCCTATGGCAATTGGGGCTCAAGAAAGTATCTTATTGCAAGCATCGACCAGAGCCTGCGACGAATGAAGCTCGACTATGTAGACCTCTTTTACAGTCACCGCTACGACCCCGAGACGCCACTCGAAGAGACGCTGCAAGCCATCGTAGATATTGTACGCTCGGGCAAGGCTCTCTATGCAGGAATCTCACGCTGGCCTCTTGATGCACTGCGCACGGCACATGAATATCTCAGCCGTCACGACGTACCGCTTCTCATCTATCAAGGGCGCCTGAACCTGACAGACCGCGCACCACAAAAAGAAGGTATTATAGATTTTTGCGCCGATAACGGCATAGGCTTTATATCATTCTCGCCACTTGCACAAGGATTGCTCACCGACCGATATTTAAAAAATATTCCCGACAATTCACGCATGTCACGCGAAAAAACACTCACCTCGGACAAGTTAACCCCAAAATTCCTCAACTACCTCGACAAACTGAAAAGCGTGGCAGAGAAACGCGGAGAGAGCATTGCACAAACAGCCCTTGCCTGGATTCTTGCACAGCACGGAGTGACATCCACTCTTGTAGGTGCAAGTTCAACCGAACAGCTGATGCGCAATATCAGTTGTATACACTCATCTCCGTTCACCACACAAGAGCTTGAGATTTTAGAAACATTTTGAGACACAAAAAATGTTTCGTTAAACAAGATACACTCTCCAAGAAAAGCAATAACACAAACACAGATGAAAAAGGCATTAAAATTAGTTGGCAGTTTCATCATAGGGGCTGTCGGAGGTTTTCTGTTGGCCACGATAGGAGTGCTGCTTTTTACCGACATAGACCTTGCACACTTTCTTCACAGCCTCAAAGATACCACATTTAGTTTAAAAGGTATTGGAGTAGGACTATTCTCCTTATCGGCAGTAATAGTATCTCTTGTGATACATATTTTCATTCACGAGCTTGGACATTTAATATGCGGTATTGCCACCGGCTACCGTTTTGTTTCGTTTCGCATATTCAACATAGCGTTCATAAAAAAAGAGGGGAAATTATGCACCAAACGCTTCTCCATAGCCGGCACAGGCGGACAATGCCTGCTTGCACCACCCGACCGCCCCACCGAAGAAATACCCACCGCAATATACAACCTCGGAGGGGTATTGGCAAACATCGCAGCATCACTTGTGGCATTACCCCTGCTTTTTATAATTGAAAATCCGTTAATCAGCACCGGTATAACACTTTTCATAATCATTGGGGCCGCAATTGCACTGCTCAACGGCATACCCATGCGCATAGGAGGAATAGGCAACGATGGATATAATATGCTCCTCTTGCATAAAAACAAATATAACAAAGAACTTCTTATGCTTCAACTGAAAGCCAATGCCCTTGCACAAGAAGGAGTACGACCTAAAGATATGCCGACGGAGTGGTTCCAATCAGATAGAGAGATGGACTATGGTAACACGTTCCAAATATACACAATACTGCTAAAGGCGGCACGCATGCTCGACAAATACGAATGGGAGAGTGCACACATTCTGCTTGCAGAGACCTATGAACACAAAAAAGAGATAATGCAGCTGTACGCAAACGAAATAGCATGCGAACTTCTCTTCACTTCGCTCATTACAGGAAGAGAGAAAAGCGTCCAAGAGCTATACACACCCGAACTTGCGACATACATAAACACATACCGTAAAGTAATGTCATCCAAGGAGCGACTGCTCTGTGCAATAGCACTATACAAAGAGAAAGAGACTGAAAAAGCACATAAAATATACCAAAACCTACTAAAAAGCAAAGATAACTATCTGATGCTGGGAGAGGTAGCATCAGACATTGCAATAATGGAAAAAATACTTAACCACCACATATAAGCAGAAACAATATACAACAACAAAAACAACAATTTTATCACACACCAATAAAATAAGCATCGAAATACTTTGCCATTATTAAAAAAAAAACTAATTTTGCAGGCTGAAAGCGCAAAGTACATTTTGAGCAAACAATATAAATATATATAAGCGATGAAAAGAACATTCCAACCCTCTAACAGAAAGAGAAAAAACAAACACGGTTTCCGTGAGAGAATGGCTACAAAGAATGGCCGCCGCGTATTGGCTTCACGCCGCGCTAAGGGACGTAAGAAACTTACCGTATCAGACGAGTACGTTGGCAAAAAAAGAAAGTAATTGCAACAGCAACACACTTAAGCTACAAGAAAACAAAACAGGGCACATTTCATTGCCCTGTTTTGTTTTATATTGCCCTGTTTTGTTTTATTCGGTTACCCTGTTTTTATGACTCCGGCTTTTGTTTATACATCAGCATATCAGCCGACACTATTTTTTTATAAGGAATCGCATCACTGCACCCATTAACAAGCTGCGTTGCTGCTCGTCAGAGACAGCCTCGAAAGGGAAACTTGTTGAGAGCACGCGATAATGTCCGGCCCAAGCAACGCCAGCACTCTCTTTGCATCCATTATATACAAATGATACAAAAGCATCATCCACAGGCACAAGAATATCGGGACGTGCCACAGCATAGCTCCTCTCATTTACAGTGCGATGAATATTCATCTTCAGATTGGAGCCGAAGATACAATTCTCGGAAACATCACCGATAGAGCCGCCATAGTCCAACTTAAGCACATTGCGTATGAAACTGCGATCGGCATCATTCTTGGCCATGTCACTTGCTATGTAAGCTCCGCTTATAAAAAGACCGCCTCCATTGGCACAATATTGTGTCAGCACCTGCCGCAGCTCGGCAGGAAAGGTTTTATACGGACGATTGTAACCAAGCAATGTTCCTTTTCCACCCTGCTTTTCCGCACCCAGAATAAGATTTATTGCATCATAGCCGTCAAGCGTCACATCCCCCTCCATGAGCGCAGCACTGCTGCACGAAACAAACGAAATTCCGTTGGCCGCCAATGCCTTGCCATGCACATAAGGATAGTCAAAAGAGTTACCAGCTATAAGCATCCCTTCAAGTTCGTTGCCACTCAGCCCGAGGCCATCCTCATAGCCGATGTTTGAACGTTGAAAATCAAGCTGTCGTCCACAATATTCGGGAGTGGCAATATATGCAAGGCCGGGGTCTGCGTCAATATCGAAGCCCGCCTGCGACGGCGTGTTCACACTCTCGGGGCCGCTTAAACGATGAAAACCGTTTATTATCATAACACGTCCCTTAGACTCTGAAGCCATATAAGCAGTAAGCACCTCGGATGGGAAGCTCTCGCCACCATCGTTCAAAGCTGCCACTTTGAAACTATACTGCACATCCTTTAGCAAAGAGACATTAACATTGGTAGCATCTACAATTACTCCATTATCGAAGCCTCCGTTGCCAATGCGGGTATACAGCACATATTTACGCGGTTTTGCCGTAGGCTCAAACGGGTCGTCTACAGGCTTCCAGCTGAGCGAGACGTTACTGTCATCAACAAAAGAAATTGCAAAATTCTTCACCGGCAAGGGTTGTACCACATACTCCTCTCCGCGTAAAAAGGTCAGTTGCTTTAACAAAGCCTTATATACGGCACGCGCCACGGTAAATTTGAAATCGGGGTCGTGCCCATAGAACATATCAATATAATTCTGGTGCGACATTGATTCAAAAATCATTGAAGGCACCACCGGAAGCCTCGACTCACTATAACTCTTATCGAGAATACCGCGTACCGACCAATCTACATTATATCTGCGCTTAACATCGTCGCGCACGCTCTCAAGCACGCTGCCGACAATGTCACGCGAGAGATAGCGCGAATGTCCCGTTTCAAGTGTATCACCGTTATACTCTGTTGTAACAATCCCAAGCGAACCTATGACAGCATCCTCCTCGGAATAACCTGCGTCTGAGTGAAACCCAAACGACATCTCTATCGGCACTTTCAATCCTACTGTATCAGGATTATACAGCGACCCTCCTGTCAAATGGTTAAGCGCATAGGAGCGACAGTTAATATCATCGGTGTAATCGCGTTCACCCTCGCTTGGGGAGTAAACTTCATAAGGGAATCCTCCCCACTGAAGTGCATAGCGTGCACCTTCGAGGTATCTTGGCATTCCGCTTGTCAGTGGTGTATCGCTGCCGCGTGCCACAAGTCCCATTCCCCCTCCGAAACGAACAGCATCGGCACTCACCACGCCATTCTCTTCTCCTGCATTTACAAGCATTACACCTTGATTTTCGTGCACGCCTTTCTTAAAGTCGAATGTCCCCAAATAGACCCATGTGCCACCACCCATCTGCTGATTCACAAGAAATTCTGTAACACCTCCGGCATGTAACACGCTGTAACGCGCATTGTCGATGGAGCGCTCCATTGTCTGATAGGAGATATATACGGCATACCTGCCATCTTGCGGTATATCCGGACGCCATTGCATCACTGCTGTTGCTTTTTTTGCATCTCCGGTAGTTTCGGCGAAACGCGACGTTCCTTCGGTAAAAGGATTCTCGCTATCGACATAAAAGCCGTCGCGCGGTATGAATCCTGCGTTATATGTCTGCCATTGTCCTTTATACCCTTCGCCCGCCATACATTTAGAGGCTCCCTCAACACGGTCGTTATCCACTATCACGCTTTTTGCTTGCCAATCCCTCTCACGCGGAGTATATATAAGAGCGCCTGCATTCTCCAGCATAGGCATAAGAAACGGTACCACTATTGACTGTGTAAAAAGGTCTTCAGTGGTACAATAAAGTGCGGGACGCTGCCACTTCCACTCCCCCCTGTCCTTGTCAAATATGCGGCCATGACTCTGCCACAAGGCAAGATGCCTGCCTTGTAAACCGGACGTAACATTATAGGGACGCGAAACATTGCTCACCCACGGTGCACCCGTATACCTGATACCGCTCATCATTCTGCTTTCATCAATACTTTTTTTATTACGGTATATATTAGGGATAAGTTGCTCTATGGGACGACGATGCGCTATAACCTCTATTTTATATCGTTTATAGCTTTTTGGCAACACAGCCCTTATGTCGGAATAAATTTTGTCGACAAGTTCGGGAGTGAACACCTGCACCGAAAAGTTACTGTTGGTAAATATGGTAATCTTACGCGCACGCTTGTTTACCACTATATTATTGCGTTTGCGCTCAAGGCGACAATTCTTCACATTAAAACCGTCGACCTTGTACTCTTTCAGATATTTTTCGATGGCAGGTTTAATAACTTTGTCGGCACGCTGTGCCGACAAAGTTAACAGGCTGAACAAACAGGTTAGTAAGACCCAAATGCGCCTTGTGCGAATTGTTAATATTGCACTCATTTATTTTCACTCAACTTCTGAATCTCATCGAGCAGAGCCTTGGCCTCTTCGTTGAAAGACAAACAGAGAGTGTCAAAATACTTTTTTGCAGGCAATCCCGGCTCGGCATGACTTACGCGAGAGACAAATTCCTTATTCATAAGATAAATCTTATTAAAAACTTCTATCCAAGCCTCGACATCAGCCTTTGAATCGTATGAAGCAAAGAATGCCTGAGTAGCCAATTGGTCAGATACAAAAGTTATCACTTTCTTAAGATTTTTTCTACTTGCCATAATTTCTGAATTTTAAATTAAAAACATTGTAAAGATATATCTTTTGTCTCAGAAATACAACAAACGAGTGAGATAATATATAGAGTGGACTTTATAATATTATTTCAAAGCGAGCGAAGTATATCATGGAATACATTCATAAACTATTAAAAATACTCAGGAGCAAACAAAAAAGCAGAAATTTCATAACAAGAGAATAAAAATCCCCCCGAGACTTTTTATATTCGCAAAAAAAAGCGAAATTTGCAAAAGCTAGGATATTTCTAACCATATTATCATAAAACAAAATGAAGATTAGCGCATTGCAACAGGCAAGGGCAGCATACGAGCCCAAATTGCCCAATTCTCTTAAAGAGACAGTGAAGATTTGTGAGGGAGCTGCAACCGAGTCGGTAGCCGACCAAGAGGCAATCAAATCCATGTTCCCCAACACTTATGGTCTGCCCATCATTACTTTCGAGAAGGGCTGCGAAGCAAAAGAATACCCCGCAATAAACGTTGGTGTTATTCTCTCGGGCGGACAGGCTCCCGGCGGACACAATGTAATTGCCGGTCTTTTCGATGGAGTGAAAAAGCTCAATCCTCAAAGCCGCCTTTACGGATTCCTCATGGGCCCCGGCGGTCTTGTAGACCACAAGTACATGGAAATAACATCGGAGATAATCGACCAATATCGCAACACCGGAGGTTTTGACATTATAGGTTCAGGCCGCACAAAGCTCGAAAAAACCGAGCAGTTTGACAAAGGTCTCGAAATCATTAAAGAGCTTGACATTAAAGCCCTTGTAATCATCGGTGGTGACGACTCAAACACCAATGCCTGCGTACTTGCAGAATACTACGCAGCCAATAACACAGGTGTGCAGGTGATAGGCTGCCCCAAGACAATTGACGGCGACCTTAAGAATGCGTACATCGAGACATCATTCGGTTTCGATACAGCATGTAAAGTATACTCCGAGGTTATCGGCAACATCCAACGCGACTGCAATTCGGCACGCAAATATTGGCACTTCATCAAACTGATGGGTCGTTCGGCATCACACATTGCACTCGAATGTGCATTGCAGACACAACCCAATATCTGCATCATATCCGAAGAGGTACAAGAGAAGTCTCTCTCACTCGACGATATTGTAACCTCAATAGCCGAGGCAGTTGCCAACCGCGCCGCAGCCGGCAATAACTTTGGTACAGTGCTCATCCCCGAAGGTCTGATAGAGTTTGTTCCCGCAATGAAAGCCCTCATTGCCGAGCTAAACGACCTTCTCGCAATAAAGGGTGAGGAGTATGCAGCTGTTGCACCTGAAGAGCAGCGCAACTACATTATAGAAAACCTCTCAAAGGCAAATGCCGATGTATATGCAAGCCTCCCCGCAGGCGTTGCACGTCAGTTGACAATGGAGCGCGACCCCCACGGCAACGTACAAGTATCACTCATTGAGACAGAGAAACTTCTGTCGGAAATGGTAGGTAACAAGCTCGCTGCATGGAAAGCCGAAGGTAAATATGTCGGTAAGTTCAATGCACAACACCACTTCTTCGGTTATGAAGGTCGTTGCGCTGCTCCCTCGAACTACGACGCCGACTACTGCTACGCATTAGGCTACACCGCATCGGTACTTATTGCATCGGGAAAAACAGGCTACATGTCATCGGTACGTAACACCACAGCTCCCGCAGCCGAATGGTTGGCAGGTGGTATCCCCATCACCATGATGATGAACATGGAACGTCGCCACGGCGAGATGAAGCCCGTTATACAAAAAGCACTCGTTGACCTTGAAGGCGCACCTTTCAAAACATTCGCTGCCAACAGAGAGCAATGGGCCAACGAAACATGTTACATCTACCCCGGCCCGATACAATACTTCGGCCCCACAGAAGTTTGCGATCAAACAACAAGAACCCTCGCACTCGAACAGCAGAAGTAACAGGCCCATATCTTGAATGGCAAAAGCTGATACAAGACAAAAGAATACCGGCGGACGGAAGAAAAACACTTCTGCCCGCCGGCTATCGTCACCGCACAGAAAGAAAAGACGCAACAAAGCGTCTGTCATTGTGCTTGTAATAGCAGCAGCACTATTCTCGACCCTGATAATAGCCGGAGCCTACTACATATTCTTCCGCCCCTACTTTTTCCGTTTCCGACCATGTTACGACGAACGACATTATGGCATCTGCATGCCACACGGATACTCAATATATGGAATCGACATCTCACGCCATCAAGGAGAGATAAACTGGGATAAACTAATAGCAGGAGATAACGAAAGCGCCCCACTGCGTTTCGTATATATGAAAGCCACAGAAGGCAGCGACTTTTGCGACGTAAATTTCAAACACAATTTTGCAAAAGCCAAAGAACACGGGCTGATACGCGGAGCCTACCACTATTTCAGCCGTCACTCAAACGGACTTGCACAAGCCGAGATGTTCATCAAGACAGTAAAGCTCGAAAAGGGCGACCTGCCGCCGGTTGTCGACGTCGAAGAGCATCCAAAGAACAGCAAACACTTTCTGCAAGAGCTTAAAATATTCATTGCCAAGATAGAAGAACACTACGGTGTAAAACCCATAATATACTCCTACAAAAAATATAAAGAGAGATACCTCACCGAAGCATACTTCAACAAACACCCGCTATGGATTGCACACTACTATGTAAGCAAGCTCGACACTGATACAGAATGGCTTATGTGGCAATGTTCCGACATTGGCAAGGTTCCGGGAATAGATGAAGATGTCGACATTAACATATTCAACGGAAACGAAGAGCAATTACGCAGTATTCTAATCAAATGAGCGGCAAAAAAAGAGTATTAAGAGTATTATAAAAAAGGTATTACTCTTGAAATTTTGCACTCGCGCTTGAGTAATTACGCCAAGCCTCGATAAGTTGTTTAAAGTCATCGGGTAATTCCGAATCAAAAAACATCTCTTTTTTTGTGACAGGGTGCACGAAACCTAAAGTCTTAGCATGCAATGCCTGACGAGGACAGGCTTTAAAACAGTTCTTCACGAAGCGACTATACATATTAAAACGAGTACCACGCAAAATTTCATCACCTCCGTAAACATCATCATTAAAAAGAATGTGTCCGATGTGTTTCATGTGCACCCTTATCTGATGAGTGCGCCCCGTTTCAAGGTTACATTCAACAAGCGACACATAGCACATTCGCTCCAACACCCGATAATGCGTTACAGCATGCTTTCCAACCTCGGGATTGTCAGACACGCACATTTGCAGACGGTTACGCGGATTGCGCGTAATGTTGCCGATGATTGTTCCCTCGTCATCTTTAGGCACGCCCCAAACTAAAGCATTATATGTACGTTTGGTTGTCTTATTGAAAAATTGCTGTCCGAGATAAGATTTTGCAAAGGCTGTCTTAGCCACGACAAGCAATCCCGAAGTATTTTTATCAATACGATGCACAAGCCCCACCTGAGGGTCGTTGGGGTCGAACATAGGGTTATCCTTCAAATGCCATGCAACAGCATTTATAAGTGTTCCGTGAGTATTTCCACAACCCGGATGCACCACAAGCCCGGCAGGTTTATTCACTACCATAAGTTCATCATCCTCATACACAATATCAAGTGGGATATCTTCGGGATGTATGGTGCTGTCATACTCCGGACGATTCATTGTTATTACAATATTGTCCGATGGCTTTACCTTGTAGTTGCTTTTTACCACTTTGCCATTAACCGAGATGTTTCCCGCATCGGCAGCCTGTTGAATTTTATTTCGGGATGTGTTCGGAAGGTGGTCTATCAAGAATTTATCAATGCGCACAGGCGATTGCCCTTTGTCGGCAACAAGATTAAGCTCGCGCATGGGTTGACCGGCGAAGCCGTCTTCTTCGAGATAATCAAGCTCGTCGAGCTCGTCAAAATCCTCAGCAGATTCTATCATTTCGTTGCTCATATCACTCAAACCATGAATCATCAACGATAGGCTCTGCTGATGAGGTATCCTCGTCCTCACCGTTTCCTATAACAAGAACAACAGTAGAACCCACCGGGATTTGTGCCCCATTGTGCAAGGTATCTCTTCCCAAGAGCAACGAATATACCCAATCATCCTCGCCGGGCACCTCTACATGCGGTGCCAATTTGAACCCCGCAGCACGCAAACGCGCCTCGGCCTCGCGCAACGAACAGTTATCTATAATATCCGGCACCCTTTGCATAGGCTCATTATCAGAGCTCATGGTAAGTTCTATTTTTCTACCATCTTTTACTCTGTCGCCGGCAACCGGACGCTGTTCAAGCACCTCATTTTCGTCGGCACCTTTCATATATTTGTGGTCTACAATTTCAAAATCGAGTCCTTGGCCACGAAGAACAGACACAGCCTCATCAAGTTGCATACCACAGACATCGGGCACAGGTATCGTCTGCCCATGTAACGTATACGAATCAAGCCACCATAGGGCCATAAACGGTGTAAAAATCACCACTGCAGCCATAGCCGCCAAATTTACAAGTACCATTTTTTTGGTACCGGATTTTTTCTTGTTCTCTACCATAGATTTCTTAATAAACCTCCATAGGCGTACACAAACACACCACAGAGAAGAGTGGCGAAGTTACGCAAAAATTATCGCACATGCAACAGCACATTCCGTTTTTGCCGTATAAAAACCAAATGATATAAATTTAAACTGTTTCTTAAACAGCTTCAAAATACAATTTAACTTGTTTTCTTTACAGTTTTATATTATCTTCGCAGGAAATATTAAATAAAAACCACCATGAAAAGAATAATCCCATTTATAATGCTGTTGCTGATTTCTACGACAGCATCGGCACAACTATTCAAGCCCAAAGAGAACAAGCCCGCAGACTCCAAATATTTGGCAGGTGAAGTACCTATTGAAAATAACCGCGTGGTATTCCGACAGAACATTGATGCACCCGGGCTTTCATCGTCACAGATAATGCAAATAGCACAAACATGGTACAAAGAGCGTTTCGTAGAGCCGACGGTAATCTCGGCAAAAGAGATTAAGAACGACGGCAGCCACACATTTGAAGCAAAAGTAGAGGAGTATATTGTATTCAAAAAGAAATTATTTGTATTGAACAGAGCAAGAATATACTACTACCTCACCTTGAATGCCGAAGATGGCAAATGCGAGTTTATAATGTCACGAATAACATATTGGCACGACGACGAAAATCCCGACGGCGGCACACGCTATAATGCCGAAGAACTTATCACAGATGAAAAAGCGATAGATGCCGAAAAGCGCGACAAACTCGTCAAGACTCCGGGAAAATTCCGAATAAAAACCATAGACCTTAAAAACACACTGTTCACAGAACTTACCAACAGACTAAAATCAAAATAAGAACAAGTGAAAACAATAGACAAGATAAGATTCATACTGAATATACTGTTCCTGGCAGGCACGGTAATAACAGTAATACTATATATAACAACAGACAGCCGCGAGCCATTCTTCTATGCCGGCATTATTTCCCTATCCCTAAAAGTATTGGAATTTATCCTAAGATTCGTATATTGATACCAGCATAATGAACAGAACCATCATTTACATACTGCTGACCCTGCTGCCACTGACAATATCGGCACAGACACTGCAAAGCCACCAAAGAGACAGCGGCACAAAAAGCGGCTTAGGCAGCGGCGAGATGTTCAACCCCTTCCAAAAGGACACAACCAACACCGATAAAGAAGACGTTAAAGCCCCAAAGTACATACGCCAATGGCACATAGACGAACTGCTTGGCGATGTTATACCCGTAAACGCCGACACACTGCCCCACCTCTACCAAAATTGGCATCTCACCGAGGGCATGCACGGCGAATACAATTTTCTTGGTAATATGGGTGCCCCTCGCCAATCAAGAATATTCTTCGACCGTCCTTCGGACACCCGCTACGATTTTATGCAACCCTATGACTACTTCATAGTACGTCCGGGCGAACTATTCTACACCGACACAAAGTCGCCATACACAAACCTCAGCTACAACGAATCGGGAGATAAGATAAGCGGCGACGACCGTTTCCGCGCATATTTCGCCACCAATGCAGGGAAACACTTCGGAGCAGGATTCCTCTTCGACTACCTCTACGGGCGCGGACGTTACGACAATCAATCTACCGCCTTCATGAACTTCTCACTCTTCTCATATTACCGCAGCGACAGATACAACTACCACCTGTTGGCAAGTCGCTACCACATGAAAATGGCAGAGAACGGAGGTATCACCAACGACGACTATATTACCAATCCCGAAAAGACCGACGGCAACAGCAGCAACTTCGGCACCACAGACATACCCGTACACTTCGACCGCACATGGAACAGAAACGAGCTTTACAGCATCTACTTTACCCACAACTATAACTTCGGGTTCCATCGCAAAGTAGCCAAGAACATATCGGCAGACAGCATTGCATCCGAAGTGAGCCGCATAATACAAGGAGAGCAACAGAGCGACACACCCCTTACAGCCACAAGTGATAAAAGCACCCCGATACTATCGGACACTCTTCAAACAACATTAAAAACCGACTACGAAGAAGAGACAGAGATACGATTCATACCTGTGGCACGTATAACACACACCGCCGAAGTTGAATCAGACCGTCGCGAGTTCATATTCCACGAAACCCCTCCCGGCTACTACGCCGACACATACATGCTTGACGACTCATTAGACCGCACCGACTACCTAAGCATTAAAAACACCTTGGCACTCTCACTGCGCGAGGGATTCAACAAATGGGCAATAGCCGACATCACCGCATACGCATCACACAAATACAGCAACTACAAATTACCCGACACAATACCCGGCACACCACTTGAATACAAGAAAAAATACTCAGAACACACAATAATGATAGGCGGTATAATACAGAGCAACCGCAGCAACACACTAAAATACAAACTACGCGGAGAGACCGCAGTATCCGGCGACGACCTTGGCGCATTCCTTCTCGAAGGCAACAGCGAACTTAATTTAAAACTACTCAAACGAAATGTAAAAATCCAAGGAAAAGCATTTATCAAAAACAACAGACCATCATTCTATTATCGGCACTTCCATTCAGAGCATTATTGGTGGGACAACACAAACCTCGACAAAGAATTTCGCACACGCATAGAGGGCAGCTTCGCCATAGAGCACCTGCGCACAAAGTTAAGTTTAGGCATCGAGAACATAAAGAATTACACCTATTTTGCCAACAAATCAATCCCAACGACAAGCAACAACTACCTTAGCCGTCTCACCGTGGCACAAGAGAGCGACAACATACAAATAATAACAGCCACCCTCAATCAAGACTTCAAATTCGGCCCTGTGCATTTAGACACAGAATTCACCTACCAAAATACAAGCAACAAAGAAGTACTCCCCCTGCCGGAATTTAACGCATACGCCAATCTGTATCTTAAGTTCAAGATAGCAAAAGTACTCAACACCGAGCTTGGAGCCGACGCACGTTACTTCACATCATACTACGCCCCCGACTACTCAGCAGCCTTGGGACAATTCGTGCAACAAAACCCATCAGACAAAATAGAGATAGGCAACTATCCGGTAGTGAGCGTATATGCAAATTTTCTACTTAAGGAGACACGTTTCTATGTAATGTATTACCATGTAAACGAAGGAAGCGGCAACATGAACTACTTTTTGGCTCCCCACTATCCCATGAGCCCAAAGGCCCTATGGTTCGGTCTGTCGTGGAACTTCTATAACTAAACAAACAAAAAGCTCATGAATGTGAACATAAAATGGGGGTTCATAGGCTGTGGCGAAGCCACCAAAAAGAAAAGCGGCCCCGCATTTAATATGATAAAAGGCTCACAAGTTGTAGCCGTTATGGGGCGAGACAAAGAACGCACCAAAGAATATGCCCAACAATTCAATATTCCCAATTGGTACACCGATGCCCAAGAGCTGATAGACGACCCCGAGGTAAATGCCATATACATAGCCACCCCACCCTCGTCACACGCCACATACGCCATAATGGCCATGAAGTCGGGCAAGCCCGTATACGTAGAAAAACCACTCGCCGCAAATTACGAAGATTGTGCCCGCATAAACCGCATATCACGCGAGACAGGCATACCCTGCTTTGTGGCATACTACCGTCGCTACCTTCCCTACTTCCACAAAGTGAAAGAATTACTTCCCCGTTTGGGCCGGATTCTGAACATCCAGATACGCTTCTCAGTTCCTCCCCGCGACCTCGATTACAACCGCGACAATCTCCCTTGGCGCGTACAACCCGACATTGCCGGCGGTGGCTACTTCTACGACCTTGCCGCCCACCAATTAGACCTGCTGCAAGACATGTTCGGTTGCATACTCGAAGCCGAGGGCTACACAGCAAACCGCCGAGGACTATACAAAGCCGAAGACACAGTAAGCGCATGCTTCAAATTCGAGACAGGCATACCGGGTTCCGGTTCGTGGTGCTTCGCAGCAAACGAAATTGCCAAAGAAGACCATATAGAGATATTCGGAAGCAACGGCACACTCCGATTCTCGGTGTTCACCTTTGAACCGATACAATTCACAGGAGAGAACGGAATAGAAGAATTTAAAATACCCAACCCGACATACGTTCAACTGCCCCTGATAAAAAACATAGTAGAACATCTGCAACACAACGCCGTTTGCACCTGCGACAGCATAAGCGCCACACCCACCAATTGGGTTATGGACAAGATTTTGGGTAAGATTCTATAAACCAACGTCAAAGAGACCATAGCCATCCCCCCAAAAAGAATGAAAAGGGTAAGACCGAGATACGCAAAATTCCTCACACTCACTATTATAATACTATCCACATTAATGAGTGTAAAGAGTAATGCACAGGAGTGCCGTGCTCAAATCTTGAAATACCCACAGAAAGTTATTAATTACACACAACAAAGCATAAGTAAAACAGAAGATGTAATTGAAAAATACCTCGACCAAAAAGATACAATATACGTAACACCAAACAAATACAGACTGACCCTTATGGCTCAGTATATGAACTACTACGAGTATTATCGTTTCTCCGCTCCTGCAAGCAATCAAAGTATAACCCTGTCACCGGACAACAGCGATAAGCTCGGCATATATATAGGATGGAAGTGGCTGTTTCTTGGTTGGGCATTCGACATAAACAAAAGCAACGCCAAGACCGATTGGAACTTCAGTTTTTATACCTCAAAAGTAGGCATCGACATATTCTATCGAAAGCGCAGCGAGGGTTTCAAGATAAGAGGCATCAGCGGAATAAAAGATTCCGATGGAAAAGAGATAAACACATACAGCAGGAGATTCAACGGAATATCGGTAGACCAACGTGGAGTAAACATCTACTATATATTCAACAACAAGAATTTCTCATATCCTGCTGCATACAGCCAAACAACCAACCAACGTCTCAGCTGCGGCTCGTTCATATTAGGCATAAACTATTCGGAACAGTCGTTCAACATCAACCCCGAGAAGTTCGACCTCGGTATACAGGCCGGAATGTCGCCAACGCTCAAATTCAACAAAATAAAATATAAAGACTACAGCATCAACCTCGGTTATTCCTACAATTGGGTATTCGCAAAGAATTGCCTTGCCAATATATCGGCAACACCGGCAATAGGTTACAAAAACACCTCGTTCAAATTCGAAGATGGGGAAGATTTCATAAAAAACATAAACTTCGACTTTATATTTCGCACCGCAGTTGTATACAATAATTCGCGGTATTTCGTAGGCGCATCACTTATCTCACACACCTACTCATACCGCAAAAGTAATCTCTCGATAGTAAACGGGTTCGGCACGATAAACATATACGCCGGCATAAATCTATTCAAAAAATAGGTGGCCGCAAAGGTTGCTCCCCCGCCAAAGAGAACATCGTGTTTAGAATCTCATTCCCAAAGTAAATACAAGACGGTCGGTCGTAGATGTAACCTTGGCACCGGGATTTGAATATCTGATATCATTTTCTACATACGTATCATAGAAAGGATAAAATTCTGCATCCTGCACGGTAAAAAGGAACGAAGCATCAGCATAAAAAGTTGTTCCACGATAACCTATTCCGACAGAGTAATTATTTGTCTCCAAACTGTTTAGATATTCAGTGTTAGTGTCGTTGGTCAGAAGCATATACTTTGCTGCACCTTTCTTAAAGGGCGTCGTAACGTGATTATATCCGCAACGCATGCTGAAGCTCTTATCGAATTTAAATTCCGCACCTATTTTATAAGAGCTTACTCCCCTCATATTACTCTTGAATTCCTCGTTTACGGGCATATTCTTCGGGAAATAAGAGTCGGAATACTCCATCTCGGCCGTAGTATAATCGGAGTATTCATATTCGGCATTCAGCGCCAAATAATTGCCGAATGTATACGCTGCGCTGACATTATATCGCCAGGGTGTTCTCAGGTTGTAGTCTACATAATAATCGTCGCCATAGGCATCGTAGCTTACTGTATTCATATAACCGGGAACAAAATCGGTTTTATGACCTTCAATCTCGGCCGACATGCGGTCGGTGAGCTGATACCATGTGGGTGTGTGCACTGCAATTCCAAATCTGAAAGGCGACTCTTCAAAGGGGCGGAATATGGCACCTAACTTTAAATCGAAACCCGAGCCTTTTGTCTCATAGTTATTATATATGGTGTATACAACCTCATCGCCATAATCCTCGCCATAGTACGAATAGCGACTATAATCTACACTGTGAAAGCCCAATGTAACACCAAGATATACACGATCGTTCAGATTGCATGACAGGTTACACTCTACAAGATCCACTCCTCCCTGCTCGTCGGAGGCATACAGCATATAATCACTATCGTAGTTCAAAGCACCTTGGTCTATAATATTATTATCTTCATCGTAATATCCCTCATACAACAATCCTCCATCGGCAGCCAAAAGTGCAAGCCATGAATACTCGAGCGATGTATAGTATTGCGGGCTCATTTCTGCGATATCGAAAGGTATATCCGGGGCATCGTAGAGCGCCTGCATCTGATACATTTGAGAATAGCCGCCTGTGGCACCTGCCATGGCAAATTCACGTTGCAGGTTGTTGCGTCTTTTGTAATTGAAGCCGACATTAAGAAATTTCAGAATACCGCTATCAATATTATTTGCCATAACCACTCCGGCATTGTCTATCGAGAAGAACGTATTATCGTTTTTACTTACAGTCCCGGCCATTTTCACCTCGTTCTTCGCAGTGGAAAGACCGGCGGTGAGCATTACATCGTTGGAGCGGTAAAGAGCCGTTCCGGCGGGATTTGTACCCATTACCGAAATATCTGTTCCGAGCGAAGCCATTGAGCCGCCCATTCCGATATATCGTGCAGTTCCCACAAGGTCTGAGTTCAAGAGCCTTACAGCTTCGTACGAGCTTTGCGCTGAAGCTGTTGCTGCAATCATCAATATTGCTGTGAATATATATTTTCTCATGATGTTTCTATTTTTTCAAAGGTCTGTTTTCTTATATTCTTTTGTAAGAGATGCCTCCTCGATAATCCAATCAGCGGATGTTATCTGCGTCCGCCGCGCGAACTGCCACCGCCACTGCCGCGCGATACCGCTCCTCTCGAACTGCGCGACGATGAGGATGAACGTTCTACGTTTGATGAACGCGACGTGCTTTGCGTGCTGCTGCGTGTAACCGTTTCCCTCGAACTGCGCGACGATGAGGATGAACGTTCTACGTTTGATGAACGCGACGTGCTTCGTGTGCTGCTGGGACGATTGTAATTCCTCTCATTACCCGACGAAGAGCGATTCACTGCCGGTGTGCGCCCGCTCCTGTCACGTTCGCGATTTACTGTTCCTCTTGCACGTCCCTGATTATTATCATCACTGCGACGTATGTTGCCTGTTACGGTACTGCCGGCAGAACCTCTTTTGCCATCCTCCTTTAACGTGGAGGCGTTGCCTCCTCTTGTCGTGCTGTGCCTTCTATTACCGCTTGTGAGCGTTCCTGTGCGCAAATTTGCCACGTATGGACGTCTGTTGTCGCGGAACGAAGGCCCACCGATAATAGTATGGCCGCCATGATGACCTCCCCAATGAGGATTATAATGATGGTGGTGATGATAATAAGGATAATAAGGGTGATGGCAATAATGGTGCGGCCACCATCCGCTGTTCCAATGGAAGGAAAATCCCCAAGAGCTCCACGAGGGATAGTACCACGATGAATAGTACCATGTAGGATATAAATCCCAATATATGCCGTCGTCACATATTATCCAATTGTCGACACCGCTGGTGTAGACAATATCCCAATACCAAGGGCTGCTCAGCATCACTCTTCGGGGGCTGTGGAAACGCAGTATGCGTGACGAATAGCGATAGTCTATATCATCTTCTTCGTATTCATCTTCGCTATACTCAGATTCTTGTTCGTAACTGTATTCATCCCTATCGACAGATTTGCCGTATCGGCGATTATACTCATCCTCGTCGCGACCATTCACCATTGAATCGTTCGAGTAACGTTCCTGAGTAGTAAGCATACGTGCATTTTCAATCTGCTTAGTTTCACTTTGTGTGGTTTGTGTATTTTTTTTCTTTGGGACAAAATACATATCGTCTACCTGTGCCGCCAGCATCAACGGAAGACTTAACAATAATATCAACATCAACTGTTTCATGGCTATATTGTTTTAGATATACTTTTACGTTGCGAATTTAATTAATATTATTCTGTTTTTTTGGGTAAATCTCCTATTATGGAATGGGGATTTTCCTATTCTTTTGAAACAGTATTCAGAGACATCAGGTATTAAGAAGCATCTCAACCTCTTTGAAAGCATATACAGATAAGGTGTTATTATGCCGTCGCAGCATCAGCCGACCGTCGGGAAGCACATCTTCGATGCGTGCAGCAAAGCGGCCCCCGGCATCTGCATATTGCATATACTCGTCTCTACCCATTAACATTGATGCGTAGCAATTTGCAATATATTCGTGCCTGCCACTGCACAACATGTCATAGAGCTGCGACATCTCGTCGAGCAACGCAGATTGCACTTCGCCTACAACGTAATCTGCTCCTGTGAGCATCTTCATTGAAACCGGCACACGCTCCATTGTGCAAAATTCTGTTTGATTAACATTAAGACCAATCCCCACCACTGCCTGCTCGATACATTGTCCGCTGTAATCGAGTTCTACGAGAATACCTGCAAGTTTTTTTCTATCGGCATATACATCATTCGGCCACTTTAGCTGTGCATGAATACCAAACCTCTGCATTGTGGCACAAACAGCCAAGGCCGATATTTGCGACAGACGAAATTGCGTTGTAACTTTGAGAAACATGGGGCGCATCATTATGCTTACGAGCAGATTCTTGCAGGCATCGGAGTTCCACACATTGCCCATTTGCCCTCGCCCTGCACTCTGCGCATCGGCACTCACCACAAGAGCCGTCGCTCCGTTGGAGATTTGCCACAGTTCGTTGGCATTCTCACGTATATATTTATTTGTGGAATCCACCAACGGCAGATGCACTTTATAATATGTCAGGGTACTATTTTCCATAAATAGCACGTACTTTCTTTGGTAATTTTTTGAGAACCTCATCGTAAGAATGAGATATAAGTTCACGCACCAACGAGTCGGGCAGACGCTCAATATCAAGCTGATTCCAATATTTTTTGTTCCAATGCCACGCGGGTTTTATTGCATCGTAGGCATCACGCAATTCTATGGCACGTTCGGGATTGCATTTCACGCAAAACCACTCGGTGTTCATCAGGTCGACACACGCAAATATTTTGTTCTCTACACGAAAAACCAATGTTGTTTCGTCAAAAGGAAAATCTTCGCTTGCCCCTTGCATGCTCAAACAATATATTCTGGCATCCTCTATGTTCATGATATTCCGGGATAAAATGCTTCACGAATATGCTCCACACTACACTCATCGCCACAGCCCACCACGGTGATTATGTCGAAGCGAACATCCATATCAAGCTCTTTCATTTTAATATAAGACTCGGCTGCAAAAATAAGGCGCCGCATCTTCATGGGCGTAACCGCATCCGAAGCATCGCCATAGGTATCATTTCGGCGCGTCTTAACCTCAACAAACACCAGCACATCATCCTCTTGTGCGACAATGTCAATCTCCTTGTGTCCGCTGCGCCAATTACACTCATGTATGATGAACCCTTTTTCTAAAAGGTAACGCGCAGCAATAGCCTCGCCTCTCACTCCAAAAAGATTATGCTCTGCCATATATCTCTTTATAAAACTAACCGCTAAGATAACACATACCTATCTAAAAGACAAACAAAAGTTTGTATTTAGAACAAAAAGATGTATTTTTGCCAATGGAAACAGACTTAAAATGAACAAGAAGAGTGCACTAAAAGCAACAATATCACCGGTGACCCCTGTGCGCCATAAGCGCATAGTAAGTCTTGTAAGCGACGAAGAGAACAGAATCATAGACGATTATTTGCGCAAATACAAGATAAGCAACAAAAGCAATTGGATACGCGAAACACTTCTCGCATTCATATACAAGAACATAGACGAGGACTACCCTACCTTGTTCAACGAGCACGACATGCGACGTTAAAGAATGACAGACGAATATTATATGAAGCAGGCGCTCATTGAGGCGCAAAAAGCATTTGCAATAGGAGAGATACCCGTGGGCGCCGTAGCAGTGTGTAACGGACGCATAATAGCCCGTGCCCACAATCTTACAGAAACGCTCAACGACGTAACAGCACATGCCGAAATGCAGGCCATAACAGCAGCCGCAGCCAACATTGGCGGAAAATATCTGAACGATTGCACACTATATGTCACCTTAGAGCCATGCTCCATGTGCGCCGGCGCAATAAGCTGGTCGCAGCTCGGAAGATTAGTTTATGGTGCCGACGATGAAAAGCGAGGCTACCGACGCTATGCTCCCGATGTTCTTCACCCTAAGACACAAGTGACATGCGGCATCTGCTCCGCTGAAGCAACAGCCTTGATGAAAGATTTTTTCAAACAAAGGAGATAAAAAAAGACGCTGTCAGCGTCTTTTTTTTATCTCTTCATAATCAACATATTCCCCCTCATCTTGCTGTATAATCTTCTTGCGTTTTTTTCGTTTCAGTTCCGCTTCGGGTGAGTAATGCCACCCCGAGGTTGCGGCACCTCCGTTTGACGAAGCATCACCGGCTCTTTTGTGATACATTCTCTGCGTCCCACCCTCCGAGGTACCGCGCCTTGATTTTGCACCCGGCACAAGTCCGAACAACGACAACACCCATCGGACAATTGATAGCACAACCGAAGATGCCAAAAACAATATTACCACAAATATTAAAACAATAAAAAATATTATGTTCATAATAAAAAATATCTTTGCTGTACTTAATATACAGCAAAGATAATGCCACACGACTCTGTCACCAAAGTTTTTATGACAAAAATTCTCAAATTACTTTTTAAACGAGAGATATACCGACAAAATGACATACCAGGCAATGATAGCCACTGCCGATACCAAGCCCAACGCCAACATCGGCAGGGCAACGATAAGGAAAATATATCGCCTTTTATTTGCTCTCCATGCAAGGCGCTTGAATTTAAGAGAGAACATCGGAACCTCGCATACAAGCAGATACGATGACATTGCTATCATACCCAATACCAAAAACCAACCTGCATTAAGACTCAAAATCCAATCACCTGCTCCGGCCACAAACGATGCCCAAAAGAGAGCATTCGCCGGTGTTGGCAAACCAATGAACGATGTTGTCTGTCTTTTATCTATATTAAATTTGGCCAAGCGAACTGCCGAGAAAACAGCAATAAAAAATGCTGTGTAAGGAAGAATATCGGCAACGGGCACAAGAAAATAGGGCAATGGCAATTGTCGAATAAAAGAGAATACCATTGCAGCCGGTGCAAAGCCGAATGTAACATCATCGGCAAGTGAATCCATCTCGACTCCCATGGGTGAACTAACTTTTAAAAGCCGGGCAGCCATTCCATCGAAAAAGTCGAATACCGCACCCAAAACTATAAAGGCCATTGCCCACACAAAAGAACCCTCAAAAGCCAATGTGCATGCTATACAACCTGAAAACAGATTACAGCAGGTGATGGCATTGGGTATATGTTTTTTTACAGACATATCTTTTCTTATTTTAATTTGGCAATAACGGTTTCGTTACCCACCGTCCTTTGTTCAAGATCAACATAAACCTCACTGTCGAGTGGCAGATATACATCAACGCGCGAGCCGAATTTTATAAAGCCCATGTGCTCGTCAATATAGCACTCTTCGCCAACCTCGGCATACGTGACTATACGGCGTGCCATTGCACCGGCCACCTGACGCACAAGCACCTCGGTGCCATCATCTGTGCGTATAACCACCAACGAACGTTCATTCTCGGTGCTTGCCTTTGGCAACCAAGCCTTGTAGAAGTGTCCGCTCATGTGCTCTACGCGAGTAACAACACCCTCTACGGGGTACCAATTGGCATGCACATTCATCGGACTCATGAATATTGAAATCATTATTCTTTCATCCTTAAAGTGGTCGGGTTCATACACTCTCTCTACCACAACCACACGTCCATCGGCAGGTGCAATCACAGCTTTGTCAACATCCCCGTCGAAGATACGCTTGGGGCTGCGAAAGAAGTTTACCATCAACAGAAACACAAAAAGCGAAAAAGCCGACAAACCTATATTAAAAGCCTCAAAAGGCATAAAATACCAACTTGCGACATTCAGCAGCATAAATATAAAAAACGCCGCCGTCAATATACCCGTACCCTCGCGATGGATACGCATTTTCTTTATCTTTCTAATTCTTTTCATTGGTTTATGCAGGAAGATATTATCCACAAAAATAGTCACAATTTGTTAAACACCCAACAAAAAAGGACAAAATAACACCCACCGAATATTTCATTTTCAACATATCATTAAATATCAACAATTTACAATTAAAAATATTCTTAAATAATATTTCACATAAAAAACCTGATATTTAAAAACTGCTTAAAGAGGTGCTTAAATATATTATTGTCGCTTTTTTGAAAGCTTTAGAAACTGTTTAAATTTATATCGCCAAATTTCTTATAGAACAAAAAAATGGCGAAACAAACAATACTGTTCCTACCAAGAAATGATTTATTAGAAATTTAAACAGTTTCTAATATTTTTTAATAATAACTTTTTTCGTCAAACCATTATGCAAAATGCAGGATTGCTATTATCTTTGCGTTCATTGAAAAAAGATACACAATATGCAAGATTTTGTCCACCTACACGTACATACACAATACTCTATTCTAGACGGACAGGCATCAGTTAAGCGCCTTGTCGACAAAGCCATTGCCGACGGCATGAAAGGCATAGCCGTAACCGACCACGGCAATATGATGGGAATAAAAGAGTTCTACAACTACGTGAACAAAGTGAACAAAGGCAAAAGCGATGATGAAAAGTTCAAGCCAATCATAGGATGCGAAGTATATGTGGCCGAACGCCGTCTGTTTAACAAAGAGACAAAAGAAGACATGCGCGGACATCACCTTGTGCTGCTTGCAAAAAACAAAACCGGATATCACAACCTTATAAAAATAGTATCAAAAGGATGGTCAGAGGGCTATTATTACACACCGCGCACAGACAAAGTGGAGCTTCAGAAGCACAAAGACGGAATAATCGTATGCTCGGCCTGCCTTGGCGGAGAGATACCACAGCTCATCAGAGAAGGTAAAATAGCCGAAGCCGAGGAGGCAGTATGCTGGTACAAAAGCATATTTGGCGATGACTACTACCTTGAACTTCAGCTTCACAAAGCCACAGTAGAACGCGCCAATCACGAGGTATATGAGCTTCAGGTAGAGGTAAATAAACACCTTATGAATTTCAGCAGAAAATTCGACATTAAGTTGATATGCACCAACGATGTGCACTTTGTCGACGAAGAGAATGCCGAAGCACACGACCGTCTTATCTGCCTGAGCACAGGAAAAGACCTCGACGACCCCAAAAGGATGCTCTACTCGAAACAAGAGTGGATGAAGACCAAAGAGGAGATGAATGCCATCTTCGGCGACATCCCCGAAAGCCTTTCAAATACCATAGAAATATGCGATAAAGTAGATTTCTACAGCATAGATAATTCCCCCATAATGCCAAACTTTGCCATTCCCGAAGAATTTGGCACCGAAGAGGGTTATCGACAAAAATACACCCACGAAGACCTCTTCAACGAATTTACCCGCGACGAAAAAGGCAACATAGTCTTGTCGCAAGAAGAGGGCGAAAAGAAAATAAAAAAGCTCGGCGGCTACGACAAGCTATATCGCATAAAACTCGAGGGCGACTACCTGCGCAAGCTCACCTACGACGGAGCAAAAAACTGCTACCCCGAACCATTCAGCCAAGAGCTCACAGACCGCATAGACTTTGAGCTTCACATAATGAAGACAATGGGTTTCCCGGGATACTTTCTCATCGTGCAGGACTTCATACGCGCAGCACGCAAAGAATTAGGCGTTGCAGTAGGGCCGGGGCGCGGTTCGGCAGCAGGCAGCGTTGTAGCCTACTGTCTCGAAATAACCCGTGTCGACCCCATAAAATACGACCTTCTGTTTGAGCGTTTCTTGAACCCCGACCGAATATCCCTCCCGGATATTGACGTAGATTTCGACGACGACGGACGCGGACGAGTGCTCCAATGGGTAACAGAAAAATACGGCGAAGAAAAAGTAGCGCACATCATCACCTACGGCACCATGGCAACAAAACTAGCCATAAAAGACGTAGCCCGCGTTCAAAAGCTCCCCCTTGACACATCCAACAAACTGTGCAAGGCCATTCCCGACCGACTGCCCGACGGGAAAAAGATGAACCTGCCCAACGCCATAGCCAGCGTGCCCGAGCTGCGCGAAGCCGAAGCCTCGCCCGACCCAATCCTCCGCGACACCATAAAATATGCAAAAATGCTCGAAGGCAACGTGCGCAATACCGGCGTACACGCCTGCGGTACCATCATCTGTCGCGACGACATCACCGACCACGTTCCCATAAGCATAGCCGAGGATAAAGAGACCGGCGAAAAACTGTTGGTAACACAATACGAAGGCAGCGTGATAGAAGAGACCGGCCTCATAAAGATGGACTTTCTGGGACTGAAAACTCTATCCGTAATAAACGAAGCACTTATAAACGTCAAACAGAGCCTGGGCATAGAAGTAGACATAGACAACATCCCCATAGACGACCAACTGACCTACGACCTCTACTGCAAAGGAAACACCATAGGAACATTTCAGTTCGAGTCGCCGGGCATGCAAAAGTACCTGCGCGAACTTCAACCCAGCACATTTGAAGACCTCATAGCCATGAACGCCCTCTACCGCCCGGGCCCGATGGACTATATCCCCGACTTTATACAACGCAAACACAACCCCACATTAGTGCAGTACGACCTTCCCTGCATGGAGAAATACCTGAAGGACACCTACGGCATCACCGTATACCAAGAGCAAGTGATGCTCCTATCACGCCTTTTGGCCAATTTCACCCGAGGCGAGAGCGACACCCTGCGCAAAGCAATGGGAAAAAAACTAAAAGAGAAGCTGGATGAGCTGAAACCCAAATTCATAAAAGGCGGCGAAGCAAACGGACACCCGGCCAAAACCCTCGAGAAAATATGGGCCGATTGGGAGAAGTTTGCATCATACGCATTCAACAAATCACACGCCACCTGCTACTCATGGGTAGCATACCAGACAGCCTATCTGAAAGCACACTACCCCTCACAATATATGGCAGGTGCACTTAGCAGAAACCTATCCAACATCACCGAAATAACCAAGCTCATGCAAGAGTGCACAAGCATGGGCATAAAAGTGCTAGGCCCCGACATAAACGAGTCGCGCCGCAAATTCAGCGTCAACAGCAAAGGACACATACGTTTCGGCCTGTGTGCGATAAAAGGCGTAGGCGAGAGCGCAGTGCAAAGCATAATAGAGGAGCGCGAAGCAAACGGCCACTTTAAAAGCATTTTCGACCTTGTGGAACGTGTCAACCTCACCGCATGCAACCGCAAGAACCTCGAATGTCTGGCCCTCTCGGGAGCATTCGACGAACTTCACAACGACATAAGCCGCGAGCAATATATGAACACCAACAGCAAGGGAGAGCAATTTTTGGAGGCACTTATCAGATACGGCAACCGTTTCCAGATAGACAAGAACCTCTCTCAGAACTCCCTCTTCGGCGACCAAGGAATGGCCGAGATTCCCCATCCCGAAATACCCGAAGGAGGAAATTGGAGCACCCTCGAACGCTTGAACAAAGAGCGCGAACTGGTGGGAATATACCTATCGGCACACCCACTCGACGAATACTCCCTTATACTTAATGAATTCTGCAACACAAAAGCCGAAGAATTTGCCGACCTCGACAATTTAAAAAACCGTAAAGTAACTTTTGGAGGTATCGTAAGCGAAGCACCCCGAGTGGGACAGACAAAAAAAGGCAACCCCTACGGAATAGTAAAAATAGAGGACTTTACCGGTAGCGCAGAATTCCCATTCTTTGGCGACGAATGGATAAAAAAGCAGTTCTATTTTGCACAAGGCACATTCCTATACATAAGTGGAAGCTGCCAACCAAAAAAATGGAAACAAGATGAATTGGAATTCGTGATAAGCAACATACAACTGTTGCCCGATGTAAAAGAGACAATAGTGAAGAGCATCACCATCATATTCGATGTAATGAGTCTGACAACAGATATATACGAATATATCACCGACTATGCCGAGAAGCATCCCGGCAACAGCAAATTACAGTTCAACATAAAAGATGCAGAAAACGAATTTTCGCTCGAACTAATATCAAAAAGCAATAATATAACAGTAACACAAGAATTTATAGACTTCATAAAGAGAATAGAAAACGTAGAATACAAACTAAACTAAACAAAAAAGAATTATGGAAGTAATTGTAACAGACAACAACGCAAAGGACTTTTTTGCAACAGAATTACCCATTGTGATAGACTTCAGCGCAACATGGTGCGGCCCATGTCGCCAGCTCGCTCCCATCATCGACGAATTGGCCAAGGAGTACGACGGACGCATTGCCGTAGGTAAATGCGACATAGAAGATGCAGTGGAACTTACCGACGAATACAACATCCGTAACGTGCCCACCGTACTCTTCATAAAGGACGGAAAAGTTGTAGACAAGTTTGTAGGCTCAAAATCGAAAGCCGACGTACAAAAAATGTTCGATGCTCTGTTGGGATAAAAACACATCTGATATGAACGACGAATTCAGCATGGAAGATCTCGATGACGAGAAGACCATAGAATATATACGTGAGCATCTGCCGCAGGAACTGAAAGAGAAGTTCAGCGATGATGAATTTTATTATTTCTTGGATACCATCTACGACTATTACGACAAGAGCGGTATTCTCGACAGCAATGCCGAGTATATTGACATTGATATAAACAAGATTGCCGAGTATGTGGCAAAAGAGGCAAAGAAGAACAACATAGGAGAATACTCTCCCGAAGAGCTCTTTTTTATTATCGAAGGTGAGCTTGCCTACAATGGTGTGATAGACGACGAGGAGGAATAATAAACAGTATACTGCATGAACGACAATTGTCGATGGCGGCAGTTCCAAACTGTAAATAAAAAATGGATGGCAATTGCCATCCATTTTTTATTTGTACTGTTTAAGAGAATCAAGCCTCATCTTTCTTTGCAGCCTTTTTGCGAGTGGTCTTTGCAGCCTTAGCTTTAAGAGCCTCAAGCTCTGCTTCAAGTTGAACAATCTCAACCTCTTGATTTTCGATAACCTGCTTCAATGCGCCCAATTCTTCATTATCAATTTCCTCGGGATATTGTGCACGCACGCGTGCCATAAAGTCGCCAAGGATATTCATGTAGTTTGTAAACGCATCATAGGGCGACTCGTAGATACAACGCTCGGGGATGATTCCATTTTGCTTTGTGGTCATGTAGCGGAAGTTCTCGGCAGCCTGCAGATAATCCCAATCCTGCTTCAACTTTTTATCGTCTGAGAGAGCCACGCGCTCGGCAACGCTGTACAGTTTGTCGAAAGCCTCACGCTGCATTGTGTTACCCAACCATGATGTTGTATCGCGCTCTTCGTCCATCCACGAGGTGGGATATGCAACATCCAGAGGACCAACAGACTTAAATTTCTCAACAATCTCAGAAGGAGTAGAGAATGTTATGCCACGCTCTTTGGCTGCTGCGGGAATGGCTTTCAGGAATTCGAGGATGTTAGATGACAGAGGTTGCGCCATTCCGAATGCCGAGAGATTCATGAAGATGTTTACTATCTGCTCTTCGCGGGGAAGTGTGGCAATCCAATCTACATATGTTTCGGCAAACAGAGGATATTCGCTCCACTCGGGGTTGGAGAAACGCAACGATATATCGTCGGACAACTTATAGTCGCGCAACAACAACTTCAAGCCCGAAGCATTTGCGCAGTTATAGAGGAAGTGGGGACTTCTCCAAGCCAAAATGTGCTTGGCACCCTCGGCCAACATTCCTTTGAATCCCATGGATGCTGCCATTTCACCAATCTCGTCGGAGTAGATGAGACCTGAATTACGAAGCACTTTGGGCTTTGTACCGAACAGTTCTTTCACCTTGCGCTGCATGCGCTCAACCTCTTCTTTGAATGCGGTGGGTGAAACGAGCGAAGAAAGGCCGTGAGAATATGGTTCGCAGAGAAATTCGCAGCATCCTGTTCTGCTTATCTCTTTGAGCAGTTCAATCACCTGTGGAGCATACAGTTCGAGCATCTCAAGACCTACACCTGATGCGGAGAGGGCTACCTTGAATTCGCCGTTATTCTCCTTTATCATATCAAGCAGGGTGGTCAATGCGGGAACGTATGAGTTCTCTGCAATTTCGCCAACTGCGCTGGCGTTGGCATAGTCATCATAGTAGTAGTGGTCACTACCTATGTCGAAGAAACGATAGCGTTTCAACTGTCTGAGCTGATGAATCTCGAAATAGAAACAAATTGTCTTCATATTTTTTTATTCTTTATAATTCTTTACTGTGCCATTACTTCTTCATATAGCCTGCGTAATTTCAGTGCTACGTTCTCCCATGTGATGGCGTCAACCTCGCGGCGTCCTTCTACTTTCAGATATTCGTAGAGCGAGTCGTAGTTACAGATGGCGTAAATGGCATCCGCCATGGCATTTATATCCCAATAGTCTGTCTTTATGCATTTATCGAGAATCTCGGCACAGCCCGACTGCTTGGATATAATGGTGGGCACGTCGCATTGCATAGCCTCGAGAGGCGAAATTCCGAATGGTTCGCTCACCGAGGGCATTATATACACATCGCTTGCTTTCAGACATTCGTAAACCTGACGTCCGCGCATGAAACCTGGGAAGTGGAATCTGTCGGCAATGCCGCGCTGTGCCACCAATTTTATCATGTCGTTCATCATGTCACCGCTTCCTGCCATGCAGAAACGTATGTTTCTTGTTCTTTTAAGAACTTGTGCTGCGGCTTCCACAAAGTACTCCGGACCCTTTTGCATTGTGATACGTCCAAGGAATGTCACCACTTTTTCACCGGGTATCTTCTTGGGTTCTATTGCCAGAATCTCGGGCGAGAGGGGTGTCACTGCATTGTGCAGTGTTGTTACTTTTGAGGGGTGCTGATGATATTCGTCAATAACTGTACGACGGGTAAGCTCGCTCACACAGAATATGTGGTCGGCATGATCCATTCCGTTCTTTTCTATCGCGTATACCGTGGGGTTAACGTTACCGCGGCTGCGATCAAAGTCGGTGGCATGTACGTGTATCACAAGTTTCTTTCCCGATACTTGCTTGGCGTGAATACCGGCGGGGTATGTCAACCAATCGTGTGAGTGGATTATGTCGAATTCTTCTGTTCGAGCCACCACTCCTGCAATTATCGAGTAGTTATTTATCTCCTCGTGCAGATTTTCGGGATATCCGCCTGCAAATTCCATGCAGCCGAGGTCGTTTGTGTTCATGTAGCTGAAGTCGCCGTAGATGTGATCTCTGTAGCGGTAATACTCCTCGGGGCGGATGATAGAACCCACACGCGACTCTACATAGCTTGAATCTACATCCTTCCAAACGATGGGCACACTGTTCATGCCTACAATCCTTAGGAAGCTGTTATCTTCGTCGCCGTAAGGCTTGGGGATACAGAACTTTATCTCTACGTCACCCTGTGGTACAAAACCTTTGGTGAGTCCGTAGCTCGCAGTTCCAAGACCTCCGGAAATATGGGGAGGAAACTCCCAACCGAACATTAGTACTTTCATACGATTGTTATTTTTTGTTTCTTGGTACTAAGAGATTTGTCCCTTAAGCCTCCAATTTTGATTCATACTGTTTAAGAATATGGCTTGTTCTGAGGATTTCGGCCACGTTCATTGCGAACGCTACGGCGCCACGTCCTTTGAATGGCGGGTTACCGTCGAACAGTTCGGGGATTGAGCCGACGCAGTGTTGAACAATCTCATCCTCGAAGCCTATCATCTGTCTTTCAACGAATGAAACGCCACTTGTTTTATAAATCTTCAGATATGCCTCATAGTAGAAGCCTGCCAACCAAGGCCATACGGTTCCTTGATGGTATGCGTAGTCGCGCTGTATCTGTGGACCTACGTAGTTGGGGTTGTAACCCATGCTCTTGGGAGAGAGGGAACGCAGGCCGCGCGGTGTCAGCAGTTCGCGTGTAACAATGTCCAGCACTTTTTTCTGTTGTTTGCTGTTCAAGGGGGAGTACTCGAGGGCTGCTGCAAGAATCATATTGGGACGCACGCTCCAATCTACATAATCTCCGTCTACGTAATCATAGAGATAGCCATGCTCATTGAGGAACACCTCTACAAAGGCTTTTCCGGCAAGTGCTATCGGACGTACAAGAGACTCTTCAACCTCTTTGTTGCCCATTGCTGCTGCCATCTCTTGTGTAAATTTAAGGGCGTTGTACCAAAGTGCATTAATCTCTACCACATAGCCTGTGCGAGGAACTACGGGACGCCCGTTTGCTGTGGAGTTCATCCATGTGACAGCCTTGTCGCGGCCGTTGGTGCTGACAAGTCCGCTGGGAGCCACATGCAGGTTCAGATGTTTGTTTGAGCGAATGAAGTCCATTATTTTCAGCACCAGGTCGCCATACAAATCTCGACAAGCCTCGATGCCACGCTCCTTTGCATATTGCTGTATTGCCCATATTGCCCATAGGAGGACATCGGGATGCTCCATCTCGTAAATTTTACACTCGCTCGGACGGTCGGCCATGAAATCTTCAATTGCTATGCGTGCCGTGCGCATTACCTGTTCATACTCTCCGGGTTTTCCCGACTCGGTGAGTGTAAGACCGGGTAATGATACAAAAAGGTCGCGTGCGCGACATTTGAACCAAGGATAGCCTGCGAGAATGTATATGTGGTCGCCCTGAACGTTAAAGAATTGGTTACCTGCACACTCCATGCAGTGCATGAAATTGTCGCGCGGAATACGTATCTTGTCTTCGTGCTCAAAGGCAGCTTTCATGGTGCGGGTACTGATGGGATCTATTCCGCCCGAGAATACAATACTCTCGCCCACTTTCATTTTAACCTCGAAATAACCGGGAACAAAAAGGTCTTCATTGAAATCGTAGCCTCTTTCAAGTTCCTTTACGTATTCAATGCCTCTGTACCAATCGGGACGATACACAAACTCGTTCTTTTTGTTCAGCTGCATGTATAGGTCGGGGTAACCCGAATACATGCACATGCTTATTCCGTTCTCTACCTCCCTGTAATTTTTGTTGGCGATATTGTTCTCATGTGTATACTCGCGCACGCTGCGGAATGCGAGGAATGGACGCAAACGCAGTGTCACAGCAGTATTCGCCTTGAGCAGGGTGTAACGGATAAGAATTCTGTTCTCGTGATGCACAAAGGCCTTCTCTTTCTTTAGCCACACTCCGCCTACATTGTATATGGTGGTGGGCACACGCTCCCATGCAAACTCGCGAATGTACTTGTTGCCTCGGGGACTGAAGTTGTCGGCATTGTACTTGTGGAGTCCCAAATTGAACTCTGCGCCGTGAAGAACAACCGTCTCGTCAAGCGACGACAACAGTACGTGATTCTCGTCGTCAAGTTGCGGGATGGGCACAACCAACAGGCCGTGATACTTACGGGTGTTGCAGTCGACTATGGTCGAACAGTGATATGCACCCGAACGGTTTGTCCTCAAAATCTCCTTTTGCAACGACTCTTCCAAGTTCGTCATCAGAGTTTTTTCGAATCTCAAATAACTCATCTCGTTGAATTTATATGATAAATAACATTAATATCCGTAAACACCCACAGAACCGCCTCAATTCTGCCACTATGGATTGCGAGAATCGAAACAGTCTATGATATCATTTTCAAATGTAGGCAATTAAAATATCAATAACAAAAAAGAAAGGATATTTTTTGAAAAAAAATTAAAAAATGGCAAAAAATCCTCAATCTTCGAACAAAGAAACAGATATTTTATAACCAAATTGGTGGAACTGATGATTTTTTCCGCTGATAAACAGGCCTACATCCACATAGGGTGTAGAGATGCCGTAACCAATTTCGGTGTAAGGAGTAAGATGCGACATTACAAGGGCATTTAAATAGATTCTTTCGCTTTTGATAAAATTGATATACGGGAACACTCTTTGCATGACAAGAAACGGCGACTCGTATGTTGCATGCGCACGAAGGTATTTGTTTGCCGAATTGTACCATTCTGATGCCAGCAGTTGGAACGTGCCACCAAGTTCGTCGCTCCTGTCTATCGGCAGGTAGTTGTGTTTAAGAAAGGCATAATCCACAAAGTAGACATCTTTTGTGTAGAAGAATCCGCCACCGCCTGCACGTAAATAGAGAGCATCGCTGCGATTTACTTTCAACTTATATTGAATATCTATTTCCGAGGATGTATATATGCCGTTGGAACCGAAAAGGCCTTTTATTCCCTGTTCTACATCAAGGGAAATGCGCGGCAGATGCGACCCGATATTAATCTTTCTTCCACCTTTTATATAATAATACATTCCCGGTTGCCACGAAATTCTCAAGTGAGGGGCAAATTGTGAATATATCTTTTTTACTCTTATCTTGTTTTCGTTTAAAACCTCGTGAGGTGCTCCAATTAGTTTGCGACGATGAAAGTTTATGCCCAGCAACACCTCAAGGCCGTTGCTCACCTCGCGTTGCAACGACAAATAGGCGTACATGTTTTTAAAATAGTTGAGACTCATGTTGTCAAAGTCTAACGAATCGGCAGCCATCTGCTCGATACGTTTCAGTTCCACACTGCTGTATGTGCGGTTACCCGAGCCAATGTTTACGGAGAAGCTCCCGAGATTCATCGGGTCGTAGAGGTATCGGCCTGTCACATCCCAATATAATGCCTTTTGTTTGAAGTTATATCCAGCAACGGGTAACACCGAAAGTTCTCGGCCATCGCCTATTTTGCTTCTGATGTTGGCTGTCATTTTGTAGGATAGTCCGCGGCTGGAGCTGTATGACAGGTGCGAGGGGTCAATGATGGGAGAGAGTTTTATGTTACCGCCTTGCCAATCGAGCGAATGGCTGCTTATCATTTGGTCGCCCAGCGTCCACAAGAGATTTTCGTTGGAATCGTCATAGCTGTTATTATCTTCTGCCGGGGAGCTTTTTCGTTGCACTGCTCCTTTTTTCATATAAAAAGCAAATTCCGACAGGGTTAGCGGCAGCCGACGATGCTTCGCGGCATAATCCTCCCGGTCGGCTACGGTGCCCGGGTCGGGAACAGAGCTTATTGCAGCGGTAAGATTATATTTATCATAAGGGTGATTATCCGGAAGCGGATTTATAATCTCGTAATCATACACTCCGTGTGCCGAGACGTCGAGGTCGTTCCCTGCAAATTTATACTTCATACGCAATGTGACACTATTCACCAGAAGAGCATCATCTGCTCCGCTCCCCATGCTATATAGCACTTTAAAGCTGCACTGCTCGTCCCACCCCTCGACACACATCTCTCGCACACGACACGAATCATCAACCACGAACCACCCTTTTGAAAAAAGTTTTATATTGTCGAAACGCTGAGTGAAACAAATCTTCACCGACGATGCGTGCTCCTTAAGTGTGTCGGAGTACAGAGTATCTGTTGCGTAATTATAATATCCGCCGTTTACTCCATGCAGTGGCGAGAGATAACCTCCGGGAAGCATTTTCTCGTCATAAACAGCCGGAAGCATAAATGCAAGCACCCTCTCCATTTCGCCATTTCCGTGACGATGCGTGGTGAGCCATGCACGCCTGCGTATTGTGGGCAGTGCATAATCAAGAAAGTGCACATCGTAGAAAAGTTCCGTAAGGTAGCGGCTCTCATCGCTGTCGAATCGTGTCATTCCGGGTATCAGATTCAGGCCGAGATTCCACTTTGTGAGCCTTGTATGCTGCTTTACGTAAAGTTTCCCCAGACACTCCCCTATTGCAAATTTTTTATTTTCGAGCGACTCATTCAGGCATCTCATCACAGAGTCTGTATCGACAACTGTTGCCGCAGATGCCTCACACAGCACCCACAGCAACATCAACACCCATATACGCCGCAGAACCGTCACTTCACAGCCTCTCTGATGCGCAGCAGTTTGTCGAGCAATCCTTCCAAAAGTTCAAGACGCAGCATGTTGGCTCCATCGCTCTTTGCCTCGGAGGGATTCTCGTGTGTCTCGATAAAAATTCCATCGGCGCCTACGGCTATTGCAGCCTTTGCCATTGTTTCAATCATTTCGGGCATACCGCCTGTAACACCTGCACTCTGATTGGGCTGTTGCAGCGAGTGTGTTATATCCATCACCACAGGATAGCCGAAAGTGCGCATTTGGGGAATCGAGCGAAAATCAACCACAAGGTCTTGATAGCCGAATGTTGTACCGCGCTCGGTGAGCATCACCTGTCCGGCTCCACCCTCGGAGACCACTTTTTCGGCGGCAAATTTCATTGCCATGGGCGAGAGGAACTGTCCTTTCTTTATATTTACTATGCGTCCGGTTTTTGCAGCTGCCACCAGAAGGTCGGTTTGTCGGCACAGGAATGCCGGAATCTGCAACACATCTACATACTCGGCTGCCATCTCGGCCTCTTCGGCGCTATGAATATCTGTCACCACCGGTATATTAAACGTTTCGCGCACACGTCGCAACACGCGCAGAGCAGCTTCGTCGCCAATGCCTGTAAAAGAATCCACTCGCGAGCGATTTGCCTTGCGATATGAACCTTTGAACACATAAGGTATTCCACGCTCGCTTGTCATTGCCACTATTTTCTCTGCTATTCGCATGGCCATCTCTTCGCCTTCTATCACGCAAGGACCGGCCAGAAGAAAAAATTTGTCGGTTGAAGTAAGTTCTCTGATTGTCATATCTTATTTTTTCTTTTTTATTGTCTTATCGGGTATTATGAGATTAAATGCTTCGCACACGATATTGATGCGCATGGGGTATGTCGGATGAAACGGTCGCCCATCTATTCCTGCCAACGCATTGTCCACCGAGTATATCTCAATTTCCGTTGTACGAAAAGGCTCCATCAATTTATAATTCAAAATCTTACGCCTCCACACCATATACATTCCGCGCAACATTCCCATGAATTTGGGCATTCTTATGGCCGAGACATCAAGAAGTCCGTTATATGGCACAGCGCTCGGTGTCATGCCGTATCCGCGGGCATTGCCCACGCACAGCATCATAAAACGCTTTTCTATCGTTTGATTATTCAGCGAAAAGCACATGTTGAAGTTTTGCCGATAGAAGAGCAGATGCAGCAATCCGCTGAACGACGAGGATAGTTTGGCAAAAAAATATCTTTTGCGGTTGGCTATCTCAACAAGATGTGCGCTCAGTCCTATATTAACAACATTCAGGAAGTAACGTGTGCGCTCGGCGCCATGCTCCATGTAGCTGCAACAACCCACATCCACCAAGCGTGTACGTCTTGCCATTATGCAATCGACGGCCGACTTATAGTTTTTCTCGTCGAGCCCCCAATAGTGTGCAAAATCGTTGGCAATGCCGTTGGGAATTATTCCCAGAGCTATGCGTTCCCTATTTTCAGAGGCCATTATACCGTTTAAAGCATCCTGAAGAGCACCGTCGCCGCCCACAAGCACAATTGTCTCGTAGCCATTGTCGGCAAGAACTTTTGAAAGGCGCTCTATGGAGTCGAAATTCTCCGACTGTATAAGGTCGTATTCAACGCCTTTTCCCTTTAGATAGTCACGAATCTCGTTCCATCGTTTCATGGGTTTAAGCGCTCCCACCCTCGGGCAATATATAATGCCCCAACGGTGTCTGTTGCTATTCTGTGCCTTTATCATATAACAACCTTTTTATCGTTTCTATAATCTCGGGCAGGGGAAGCGATATATCCACCCAGTGAATATTCACCCCACGGCGCTCCATGCCTCGGAACCACGTCATTTGCCTTTTTGCAAACTGATGTATTGCCGTCTCCAAACCTTGAAACATCTCTTCGCGTGTCAAAGCCCCGGTGATATACAGTGTTACAAACTTATATTCAAGACCATAATATATAAGTTGTTCGGCCGTCAGCCCGTTTGCAAGAAGACGCTCAACCTCTTCTATCAGCCCCTCTTCGAGACGTGCCCTCAGACGCTTGCTTATGCGCTCACGACGCACCTCGCGGCTCACATCCACTCCCAACGTCAATGTTCGTATTGTGGGAAATTCGCGTTCCTCGACCCTTGCCGCCGCATAGTACTCCTCTATCTCGATGGCACGTATCGCACGCTTCACCGTATCTGTATCAGTGTTATTATGCAATATCTTATATGTCGATAGAATTGCGGTAAGTTCCTCAAGTGACTTATGCTGCAGGCGCTCTCTCAGTTCCTGATTCTCGGGAACGGGAATAAGCCTGTAACCACGCAGCACCGACTCGACATACATTCCGCTGCCACCGCACAACACAGGCAGATTGCCACGCTGCACAACACCCTCGTAGGCTCTCAAAAAATCACGTTGATATTCAAAGACATTGTATCTGTAACCGGCCTCTGCAATATCCACAAGATGCACCGGAACGTTTACATCGCCACGAACATACTCGCTCAAATCCTTGCCTGTGCCTATGTCCATTCCTCTATACACCTGACGACTGTCGGCACTGAGCACCTCACCGCCAAATGCAAGAGCAAGCTCAACGGCAAGAGCAGTCTTTCCGCAAGCCGTAGGCCCTACCACGGCCAACATATCATATCTTCTTGAATCTCTATTCTCCATAATTCAGCGTTGCATACATACAACAAACGAACAAAGCCGGAAAGGTTTAGAAGCGGTTTAAGTTTCAAATAAAAGTCTTTCTTATATTGGAAGCCGTTATTTCGTTGTTTTTTATATTCAAAAATGTCTGTATTCTTCTTTTTCTCGGTTACGTAGCCCGCTACGCGCCCTCAAAAAATAATAAAACATCCTATTTTTGCTCTATAAAAAACTTAACGATATAAATTAAACAGTTTCTTATTTTAACATATCGCAGCGTGTGATGTCTGATTTTGTCTACACGGCAAATATACAACAAACGAGCGAAATAAAATAAAGCTCGCTTTATTATTTTGCAGCGAGTGAAAGATTATATTCGAGGTTTACCTCAAATATACAACAAACGAGCGAAATAAAAATAAAGCTCGCTTTATTATTTTACAGCGAGTGCAGTATGATATTCGAGCTTCAGCTCAAATATACAACAAACGAGCGAAATAAAATAAAGCTTGCTTTATTATTTTGCAGCGAGTGCAGTATGATATTCGAGGTTTACCTCAAATATACAACAAACGAGCGAAATAAAATAAAGCTTGCTTTATTATTTTGCAGCGAGTGCAGTATGATATTCGAGATTTATCTCAAATATACAACAATTAGACGGAAAAACAGAAAACTATCATAGCAAAGTAACACTCTCTGCATCGTTAAGTTAAAAAAAACAAAAAGAATTGCGTTGCTGATACTTTTTACAGGCAAAGGAAGTTATCTTTGTAAATAACTTTATAAAAACAGAAGATGTACGAAAACCTACTGAGGCTGCCATATTTTCAGGGGATGAGCAAGAATGAGCTCACCACTATTATTGAGAAAGTAAAACTCGACTTTACTCGTCACAAAAACGGCGAGCGTCTCCTTTCACAAGGTGACAAATGCGAAAAGTTTGTAATTTTGCTAAGTGGAAGCATCGAATCTGAGCGCATATCTTCGGACGAGAGCTACATATTGCGCGAAATGCTTACCCCGCCTCATGCAATAGAGCCATACTCGCTATTCGGCGCCCGTCCCGAGTATAGCAGAACTTATTATTCAAAAGGCGAATGCAACACCCTATCGTTCGACAAGTCTTTTTATTACAGCCAACTGTCTAAATATAATATTTTTTCGATAAACATGCTCAATCTGATAAGTCTTAAGGCACAGGCCATGAACAACACAGCTTGGCAGGAAGCTCCTCAAAGCATCGAGGGGCGAATAGCCCGATTCATAGCTCTGCGCTGCGAAGTTCCCACCGGCAGCAAAAGGCTGACAATAAAGATGGAGCGTTTGGCACAAGTTCTTGGCGAGACCCGCCTTAACATATCTCGCACTCTCAACAGTCTTCAGAATCGTGGCCTTGTAGAGCTAAGTCGCAAGGAGATATTCATACCATCTTTTGAAAGGCTGTCGGCGGCAACAGCGGACACTCATATATACGAATATGCCGAGTAACGAGCTTTTTATCCGGTAGAATTTGCATATATACACCCTCTTTGCACCCTCTTTCTTGTGAGGTTTTAATTTTTTTTTAAATTTTTATTGGCAAAAGCCGATAAAAGTACTATCTTTGCAAACGTAAATCAAAACAAGAGGGGGGGGAGATTGTTTAACAGCCTTGTTGTTCAATTAACACCTCACTTGTATAAAAGGTCGGTTCCGTAGCTCAGCTGGATAGAGCAACGCCCTTCTAAGGCGTGGGTCCTGCGTTCGAATCGCAGCGGAATCACAAAGGGGAAAGTAAGTTATTTATCTTACTTTCCTTTTTTTATATGCTTAAAACGAGGTAATTAAAGGAATATCAATAGTTTATTTGTTAGATAGTCGTAACTTAAATTTATTTTTTGTTTAACTATTG
>JAFSAT010000023.1 GCA_017442185.1 Bacteroidaceae bacterium | reverse complement strand
TCTTGCTGTTGTTGGTCTTGCTGTTGTTGGTCTTGCTGTTGTTGGTCTTTCAGCTGATTCATTGCCAAAATAAGATTATAGCGTGTTTCGTTGTCGTGAGGATTGTTACGCAGTGCCTCCTTATATACTTTCACTGCATTGGAATAGTCTTTTGCAGCCTGCATCAGGACACCTGTATTGTGATATATTTGTGCAAGGCGATGTTTATCTTTCTCGTTTTGTGCGGCAAGCTCATACTCTTTTAGCGCCTCCTGTGCTTTATTCTGAAACAGAAGTGTGTTACCCAGATTGAAATGTGCATCGGCATTGCCGGGTTCTTTCTCTATCGCTTTGCGATACTCTACTTCGGCCTCATCGTATATGCTGTCGGCATATATCTTGTTACCGCTGCGCAGATGTTCGCGATAGGTTTTCTGTGCTGCTGTGCCGGCAAAATCAAAAAGCACAAGAATCAGCAATATGTATTTTATTTTTTGCATAATTTTTTCTGTAAACTGTTTAGAAGCTATTTAAATTTCTAATAAAAGTTTTCTAATATTGGAAGCCGCTATTTCGTTGTTTTTTATATTCAAAAATGTCTGTTTTTGCTCTATAAATACTTAACGATATAAATTTAAACAGCCTCTTAGTCTCGTTTGTCAAAAAGTTTAATGCCACGTGTGAAACGACTTTTGCCGGGAAGTATGAGTATGTCTACAAGCAGCAAAAGAAGTACAAGCCATGTAACAAATTCAAACTGTTCGTTGTACTCGCTGTAAACCTCGGTGCTTACGTCGGCTTTGGCAAGTTTGTCTATCTCTTTTTCGAGCAGTTTCTGTGCATTGTTGGTGTTGTCTACTCTTATGTATGCTCCATTGCCTGCACTTGCTATTCGTTGGCTCATCTCTTCGTTGAGCCTTGTCATAACAATGTTGCCTTCTTTATCTTTTCTGTATTCATTGGCATTACCTGTGGGGATGGGGGCGCCATCGGTTGTTCCTATTCCCATGATATATACTGCCATACCTTTTTCGGAGGCCTGTTTTGCGGCCTCTTCGGCTCCACCCTCGTGATTCTCGCCGTCGGTTATCACTATCACAGCCTTACCGACCTCTTCGTTGGGAGTGAAGCTCTTGGATGCAAGGCTTATGGCGGCTCCTATATCTGTTCCCTGACGCGAAATGAGCGAGGGGGATATGCTTTCGAGGAACATCTTTGCCGATATGAAGTCGTTGGTGATGGGCAGCTGAACGAAGGCATCGCCTGCAAAAACGATAAGACCTACTTTGTCATTCTCGAATTTGTCGATAAGTTTGGAAATCATATTCTTGGCCTTTTCGAGACGACTTGGTGCAATATCTTGGGCGAGCATGGAATTTGAAATGTCGAGTGCAATGACTGTCTCAATTCCCTGACGTGTCACAGTCTCTTTCCTTGAACCGAATTGCGGACGTGCCAGCACTATTATAAGAAAAGATAGTGCCAAAAGTGACAACCAAAATTTCACACTCTGCCGATAGGGAGAGACGTCGGGCATGAGATTGGCAAGCAGCGCCGGGTCGCCATACTCTTTAAGGTTTTTTGCCCGTCGGTGGTTGAAATACATATATATGGCCAATAGTATCGGCACTAATATAAATAGATAGAAATATTCCGGGTTAGCAAACTTCATAACCTGATTCTGTTTTTATGGTATACTCTTCAGTAGTGTGTTACGCAATATAATCTCAAGCAAGAGGGACACGAATGCTATCAACGCAAACATCAAATATCCCTCTTCGCGCGAGGAAAATTCTTTTACATTTAATTTTGTACGTTCCAGCTTGTCAATCTGTTCGTATACCTCTTTTAACTTGGAATTGCTTGTGGCACGATAATATCCTCCATCGGTGAGCGTGGCTATGCGCCCGAGGGTATTCTCGTCAATCTCGACAGGAACGTTAACTATTTGTCCGCCATAGGGATAGGGGGCTGTGCCGTTTGTTCCTACGCCTATTGTGTAGACTCTGATTCCAAACTGCTTGGCAATCTCTGCTGCCATTTCAGGAGCAATCTCTCCACGATTGTTTGAACCATCGGTGAGCAGAATTATCACTTTTGATTTTGCCTTACTCTCTTTTAACCTTGATACGGCATTGGCTATTCCCATTCCTATTGCTGTTCCATCCTCAATGATTCCTTGTGCGGCAATGTCGCACTTTACGGCATTGAGCATGTTGAGCATCACTGTATGGTCGATGGTGAGCGGACATTGTGTGAAACTTTCGCCTGCAAAGATTGTGAGACCTATATTGTCGTTGGGACGGCCGTTTACAAATTCGGCTGCTACCTGCTTTGCCGCTTCGAGACGATTGGGTTTCAAGTCCATTGCCATCATACTTGTGGAGACGTCCATCGCCAACATTATGTCTATTCCCTCTACCTCGGTGTTCTGCCAGCGGTTGGTGGACTGCGGACGTGCCAACACCAATATTATCATTGCTATCGTAATAACGCGCAACGCAAATGGCAGATGTATGAGATAGTTCTTATAACTTTTTACTCCGCCGGCGAAAGGAAGCGTTGTTGAGACTTTCATTGAGGGTGTCAGATGACGCCCTTTGATAATGTACCACACAACGTAACCTATGAGCGGAATAAAGAGCAGCAGGAAACCTATTTTGGTAAATATCATATTTCTGAAAAATTTAGCTTAACAAATAGTATATGTCGAGAATGAAAATCACCAACAGTGCCAACGTCACAATGGTAAGCAGCACTATTGCGAACAAAAGCATGCGCTTGGCCTTTGCGGAGCGTTGGTTGATGATTTTCTTTTCGGTGGGTTGCGGATTCTCCTCTACTCCCTCGGGCTTTGTGCTGTTTATAAATTCGATGGCATTCAGAAGGTTTCGGTCGTTCTCGTTCATGGGGGGATTGAACTTTGCAAATTTCACAAGGTCGGCCATGGTGAGAAGTTCTTGTAATTCTTGAATGCTCTCTTTGTCTTTTATCTTAAGAAGGTTGTCTACAATCTCGGCTGTTGTCATTTCGGTGGCACTGAATCCGAAGCGCTCGCTCAGATATACGCGCAGGGCGTCGGTGAGGTGTGTATAATACTCCTTGCTGTTGCCCGATGTGCGCCATTCGCTGCTTGCTTTCAGACGCTCAATCTCGTTGAGCGCCACTATATGTGCAGGCAGTTTGGGCTTTACCTTTACTATGCGTATGATGGGTTTGTTGTTTATGTAACGTACTATAACCCAAACAAGTGCCGCAGTGAACAGAAGAAGCAACACAAAGGAGACGACGCTGCTCTGTACGTCGCGCCACTCTAACGGTACCTGCCACACATCTTTAGGGCCAAAGAATTGCTCGACGTTGGCGGTGTCTACCGGGAAGCAATATACGGCCATTGCCAATTCTTGTGAATAGTGAGGCTCGCCCTCGACAAGAACTTCAAATGGGGGTATGACGTAGAGAGCCGAATCGAAAGATGTCACCACATACTCATTGGTGACGGTGAGCCGCTTGCCATCGTTAAGCTGCTGCGTGTCGGGTTTTATTGCTTCGACAATCTCAATGCCGTCTACTATCTGTCTATCGAAAGTGGGCATTACAAGGCGCTTGCCTGCATCGTAGCTTACCTTGATTTTTATTCGTGCCTGCTCGCCTATGAGACGCTGCACCGAATCAATCTCGGCAACAACCGATACACTTTGTGCATAACCTGTGAAGGCGCACATGAGCATGAGTGTCAATATGTATATACTTTTCTTCATTTCAATTTTGGAGCTGTTGATTTTACCTGTGCTGAAAGCTCGCGTCTAATGTGAGTGTCACTCTATCCGCGTTGTGCGAAGAGTGTCATCAGTGCTTTAACATAATCTTGGTCGGTGCGCACCGATACGGAGTCTACTCTGCTCTTCTTGAACGTTTCGCTCACAGCAGTGCTCTGATTGTTCCACCATGTGCGTTGCGCCTGCTGTACTTTTGACGATGATGTGTCTATGTAGCACTCCTCACCGCTCTCGGCATCGCGCATCTTCACAAGACCAATCTTGGGAAGCTCCACCAAGCGGCGGTCGTAAACCTGTATGGCTGTAATATCGTGTTTACGATTGGCTATGGTGAGTGCATTTTTATAGTCGACAGGGGCTATAAAGTCGCTCATTATGAATGATGTGCAGCGCTTCTTAAGTGCGTTTGTGAGAAATTCCAGCGGCACTTTTATGTCGGTGCGACTGCTTTGCGGTTCAAAATTCAGTAGTTCGCGTATGATATACAGAATGTGCTTTCTGCCCTTCTGTGGGGGTATGAACTTTTCTATTATATCGGAGAAGAAGATGACGCCTATCTTGTCGTTATTCTGTATTGCTGCAAATGCCAATGTAGCGGCAATTTCGGTGAGCATATCGCGCTTTGTCTGCTTAATGGTACCAAAGTCGAGACTCTGCGAGACATCGACAAGGAGCATCACCGTAAGCTCACGTTCCTCTTCAAAAACCTTCACAAAGGGTTTGTTGAAACGCGCCGTCACATTCCAATCAATATCGCGCACATCGTCGCCGTACTGATATTCGCGCACTTCGCTGAAGGACATACCGCGCCCTTTAAAGGCACTGTGGTACTGTCCTGCAAAGATATTATGCGATAGTCCGCGAGTCTTAATCTCGATTTTGCGGACTTTTTTTATAAGTTCAGCCGTTTCCATATTATTTTATCAGGGCACTTCTACCTTATTAAGTATTTTGCTTACAATCTCGTCGGAGATAAGATTGCTTGCCTCTGCTTCGTAGCTTAGACCGATGCGGTGACGCAATACGTCGTGTGCAACGGCTCTTACATCCTCGGGAATCACATATCCGCGACGCTTTATAAAGGCATAGGCTCTGGCTGCAAGAGCAAGGTTTATGGATGCACGGGGCGAGCCGCCGAATGATATCATCTCTTTAAGTTCTTTCATTCCATACTTATCGGGGAAGCGTGTCGCAAAAACTATATCTGCTATATATTGCTCTATCTTTTCGTCGAGATACACTTGACGCACTACTTTGCGTGCCTCTATTATATCGTGCGGCTTCAGTATGGGACGCACTGTTACTTTTTCGCCTGTAATATTTTGACGTATGATGCGTTTCTCCTCGGTCAGTTCGGGATAACCTATCACCACTTTGAGCATAAAGCGGTCTACCTGTGCTTCGGGAAGCGGGTATGTTCCCTCTTGCTCAATCGGGTTCTGTGTTGCCAGCACCAAGAATGGTTCGGGCAGAGGGTATGTCTCTTTGCCTATTGTCACCTGACGCTCCTGCATTGCCTCGAGCAGCGCACTTTGAACCTTTGCAGGAGCGCGGTTTATTTCGTCGGCAAGCACGAAGTTGGCAAACACAGGGCCTCGGCTCGACTTAAAGGTCTCCTCTTTTTGGCTGTATACCATAGTACCTATCACGTCGGCCGGCAAGAGGTCGGGAGTAAACTGTATACGGCTGAAATCTGCGTCGATAAGCCCCGAGAGGGTTTTTATCGCAAGTGTTTTTGCCAAACCCGGGACACCCTCGAGCAACACATGACCGTCGGCCAAAAGTCCTATCAGGAGCGACTCTACAAGATGCTTCTGCCCTACTATCACCTGATCCATTCCGGCTTGCAGGTTTGTGACAAATCCACTCTGTTTTTCAATCATTTCATTCAATTCTCGAATGTCAATTGTACCATTCATAAGTCTTTATTTTTATTATTTTTTGTCTTTTCCGAAAATGCCCCCAAAATTAAAATTTTAGATTAACATTGTGTGTTAATTTTCTTAAAATAGATTTAACGTTTGTTTGTTTTACGCAAACTTTAACGTGTTGTCAATTTTTTTCGCGTGGTATCAAGCGAGGAATGGCAAGCTGCATGCCTATTTCAAGCTGATTGTAATTGCTCATTTTATTGTGATGCACTATGTAGGGCCACAATCTTTTGTCGCCATAGTATTTGAGTGATATTTTGGTGAGTGTCTCATCTGCTCCCACTCGGTGCAGGACCGAATTGCCGTTTGCAACATATAGCAGTGTGTCGCCAAGGGTTATTGAGGATAAATGCGTTGCTATAAGTTCGTCGAGCATCACGAATGGTTCTTCTTTGTCGGATGAAGGCTCGGCACCTTGTGGTGTTATTGCTTTTTGCTTGATTGTATCTGTGGGTTCATCCTTGACAACGGGTGGCAACTGTTGACGGCTTTCCTGTGAGGCTACACGAGGTTTAGCCTCATGGAGTGATGTTTCTGCATCCTTTGCAAAGAAAAAGCCGAAGTATACACCTGCGGTGACTATTATTATTGATAATAATGTGTATGTAATATATTTTGCTGTGTTGTTCTTTTTTTCAGCCGGAGAGGTTACGGTACTTTGAAACGATTCTGTGACAGGTTGCTCATTTGGGAAGGCCGGCTCCCCGGAGGCGCATGTTTCTGTTGATTTTGTATCGTGTGCCGAGGATTCCTGCCGGGGTGTCTCAAGAGCGGGTTCTTGTGGGATGGATGGTGATTCGTCATGTGTGTCTTCGACAATCTGCGGCGGCGTCTCTTGCTGTTCAGACTGATGCTCAGGCTGCTGCTCAGGCTGATGTTCAGGCTGCTGCTCAAGCTGCTGCTCAAGCTGCAGCTCAGGCTGATGCTCAGGCTGATGCTCGGAATTGTCCTCTTCGTCTACATAATCGTCGCTTACCTCGAAAGGTTCAAACATGGCAAACGGTTGATTTACTTTATCTTTCAGCGTGTCGGAGGGGATAAAAGTGAGTTTGCGGTGCTCTTTTATCTCAATTTTTTCTCCTGTGTTCACATCCACACTGCTGCGACCGGCAACATCAATCATTTTAAATGTGCCAAGGCCGTTGATTTTCACTATACCGTCTTTTTGCAGCCCCTCTATTATTATATTAAAGAAATGTCTTGTAAAATTCTCGGACTTGGAGAGGTTTATATTACACTGTTTGGCCAACAGTGCATTCAGGTCGGGGTAATTTATTTTTGCGTCCATCTCCTACTCCTCCGTATCTTTGAATTTATCTTTCAACTTGGCACTCGGACGAAACGATGGAACAATTTTTGGGGGTATGAGCATGCGCTGTCCGGTTTTGGGATTCACGGATATTCTCTCGCGACGCATCTTAACGTCGAACACTCCGAATCCTGAAAGGTTTATCTGGTCGTTCTCTTTGAGACGCTCGGTAATAAGTTCTACAAGGGCATCAACCATTGCTGATGTCTCAGAGACGCTCTGTCCGCACTTTTGTGCCAATTTGGTGACAAATTCTTTGTTATTCATACTCTCTTATTATTCCACAACACTTCCCATAAGGTCAAATTCTGTGGCATCGTCGATTCGCACATTATAGAATTGTCCGATGTTGAGCTTGCCTGCCGACGTTGGTATCAGCACCTCGGTGTCTACTTCGGGGGAGTCGTATTCTGTGCGTCCGATGTAGTAATCTCCTTCGATTCTATCTATTATGGTTATGAATGTTGCTCCAACCTTGGCGTTGTTCAGGTTTGTGGATATTCGTTGTTGAACCTCCATCAAACGATCGAGACGCTCCTGTTTTTTCTTTTTTGACACATTGTCGCGATAGTTAAGTGCTGCGTATGTGCCCTCTTCTTCGCTATAAGCAAAGGCACCGAGACGGTCGAATCGGGCCCACTTGACAAATTCCAACAGTTCGTCAAAATCTTTGTCTGTTTCTCCGGGAAATCCCACCATCATAGTGGTGCGCAAACAGATGCCGGACACTTCGTTACGCATTTTTTCGATTAGTGCGTATGTATCTTCTTTTGTAACATAACGCTGCATCTTCTTCAGAATCTTTGTGCTCACGTGCTGAAGTGCAATGTCAAGATATTTGCATACATTGCGACGCTCGCGCATCACTCGCAACAGCTCTTCGGGGAAATGTGTGGGATAGGCATAGTGCAGACGTATCCACTCTACGCCTTCAATATCGGAAATTCTCTCTACAAGTTCTGCTATTGCCTGACGTTTGTATAGGTCTACTCCGTAATATGTCAGCTCTTGTGCTATTACTTGAAATTCTTTTACTCCTTGCGACACAAGATAACGCACTTCGTCTAAAATTTCTTCAATGGGACGCGACACGTGTGCTCCTGTGATGATGGGTATTGCACAGTAGGCACAATGTCTGTTACACCCCTCGGAGATTTTCAGATAGGCATAGTGGGAGGGGGTTGTAAGTGTGCGCTCGCGGGAAATCTCCTCGTGATACTGCTCTTTAAGGTCGATGAGCAGTTCGTTCCAATTGAATTTGCCGTAGAACTTATCCACTTGGGTTATCTCTTGACGCAGTTCTTCGAGATAACGCTCCGATAGGCATCCCATCACATAGAGCTTTTCCAATGTACCTTCCTCTTTACGTCGGCAAAATTCGAGTATCATGTTTATTGATTCCTCTTTTGCGTCGCCAATAAAGCCGCAGGTGTTTATAACAGCTATTTCGCCTTGGGGTTGCTCACTGTCGTGGGTTACGTGGTAGCCGCACTCTTGCAATTGACGCATAAGAAGCTCCGAATCGACAAGATTCTTTGAGCAGCCCATTGTTATTATGTCTACGCACTTTTTCATCCGAAGAGAGAGTCTACAAATTCTACACGGTTGAATATCTGAAGATGTTCCATGCCCTCGCCAAGGCCTATGTATTTTACGGGTATCTTAAATTGGTCGCTTATACCTATTACGACGCCTCCTTTTGCGGTGCCGTCGAGTTTTGTGATGGCAAGCGATGTAACCTCGGTGGCTTTGGTGAATTGTTTTGCTTGCTCGAAGGCATTCTGTCCGGTTGAGCCGTCGAGCACAAGCAGTACTTCGTTGGGGGCGTCGGGAAGAACTTTCTTCATCACATTTTTTATCTTTGTAAGCTCGTTCATAAGTCCTACTTTATTGTGCAGACGACCCGCTGTGTCGATAATAACAATGTCGGCATTGTTTGCCACAGCCGAGGATAGCGTGTCGAATGCCACCGATGCAGGGTCGGAACCCATATTTTGCTTTATTACGGGAACATCGGCACGACGACCCCACTCCACAAGTTGCTCCACCGCTGCAGCGCGGAAGGTGTCGGCTGCACCAAGATAGACGCGCTTGCCTGCTTTCTTGAATTGATAGGCAAGTTTGCCTATTGTGGTGGTTTTTCCTACGCCGTTGACACCCACTACCATTATCACATAGGGTTTGCCGGGTGTGGTGGGAAAATCGAATGAGCCGCTGTCCTCGGTATTATTTTCCATCAAAAGGGCTGCAATCTCGTCTTTCAGAAGTGCATTAAGCTCATTGGTGTTCATAAACTTGTCGCGTGCGGCGCGTGCCTGTATGCGCTCTATTATTTTGAGTGTGGTCTCTACGCCTACATCCGATGTCACCAACACCTCTTCGAGATTATCAAGCACATCGTCATCTATCTGTGTCTTTCCTACGATTGCACGGGCTATCTTGCCAAATACACTCTCTTTGGTCTTTGACAAACCTTTGTCGAGTACCTCTTTTTTATCTTTTGAAAAAAAACTGAAAAATCCCATATCTTATCATTTTTAATAGTTTGCCTAAGAAGTTTATAAGAAACGGTTTAAATTTTATTCCGGATTTATTTGAGAGCCGTTTCAGAGTAGTTTTCCTTTGTTATATTGCAGCGAGTGCAAGACCTATATTCGAGATTTATCTCAAATATAAAAACCTTTTCAATAATATTTAAACAGTTTCTAAATTAATATACTTCTTAATCCAACTTAAGTACGGCAAGGAATGCCTTTTGCGGAACCTCTACGTTACCAATCTGCTTCATGCGTTTCTTACCTTTCTTTTGTTTTTCGAGCAGCTTGCGCTTGCGAGATACGTCGCCGCCGTAACATTTTGCTGTTACATCCTTGCGCACCTGCTTTATTGTTTCTCTTGCTATGATTTTTGTTCCTATTGCAGCTTGAAGAGCTATGTCGAACTGTTGTCTGGGAATAAGTTCGCGCAGTTTCTCACACATCTGACGTCCAAGACCATAGGCATTATCCACGTGTGTCAGTGTGGATAGTGCATCCACCGGCTCGCCATTGAGCAAAATATCCAATTTGATGAGCTTTGAGGTGCGGAAACCGGCCGGATGGTAGTCGAACGAGGCGTAACCTTTGGACATACTCTTAAGTTTATCGTAGAAGTCTATCACAATCTCGCCCAACGGCAGCAGAAAATTTATGTCTACGCGATTACCTGTGATAAATTCCTGTTTTTGCAGTTCGCCTCGCTTGCCTAAGCAGAGTGTCATTATGGGGCCGATATATTCGGCACGGGTGATGATGCTTGCGTTTATGTATGGCTCCTCGATGTGGTCGATGAGTGTTTGGTCGGGCATTCCTCCGGGGTTGTGCACCTCTTGCACTCCGCCCTGTTTGTCATATACCATGTATGAAACGTTGGGCACAGTTGTTATGACGCTCATATCAAATTCCCTATCAAGACGCTCTTGAACTATCTCCATGTGCAGCAATCCCAAGAATCCGCAACGGAAGCCGAAGCCTAATGCAGCCGAGGACTCGGGAGTGAAAGTGAGTGACGCATCGTTGAGCTGCAATTTTTCGAGCGACGAGCGAAGGTCTTCGTAATCTTCGGCCTCTATGGGATAGACTCCGGCAAAGACCATAGGCTTAACCTCTTCAAATCCTGCAATGGCCCTGTCGCATGGACGTGCTATGTGTGTGATTGTATCGCCCACTTTTACTTCGCGCGATGTCTTTATACCGGATATAATATATCCCACATCGCCTGTACGCAGTTCGTCGCGTGGCGAAAGCTCCATCTTCAACACTCCTATCTCATCGGCATCGTACTCTTTGCCTGTGTTGAAGAATTTCACTTTGTCGCCTTTGCGTATGACTCCGTTTACCACTTTGAAGTATGCAATGATTCCGCGGAAAGAATTAAACACCGAGTCAAAAATGAGTGCTTGCAGAGGTGCCTCTTCGTCGCCTTTCGGGGCAGGAATACGCTCAACCACTGCTTGAAGAATCTCTTCGACGCCCATACCTGTCTTTCCCGATGCCTCGATAATATCGTCGCGGTCGCAGCCTATGAGGTCGACAATTTCGTCTTTAACCTCCTCGGGCATTGCGTTTATCATGTCGCATTTATTTATCACGGGAATAATCTCAAGGTCTTGGTCAATGGCCATATAGAGATTGGAAATTGTTTGTGCTTGAACACCTTGCGTTGCATCTACAACCAATAGTGCGCCCTCGCAGGCTGCTATCGAGCGAGACACTTCATAGGAGAAGTCGACGTGTCCCGGAGTATCAATGAGATTCAGTATATATTTTTCGCCCTTGTAGATATACTCCATCTGTATTGCATGACTTTTGATGGTTATACCTCTCTCGCGCTCAAGATCCATATTATCGAGCATCTGCCCCTCTGTAACCTGTATTGTTTTTGTTGTTTCTAAAAGTCGGTCGGCAAGAGTGGACTTTCCGTGGTCGATATGTGCAATAATGCAGAAGTTTCTGATTTTTTTCATTTATTTATCGCAGTTTTATTCTTTCGGACTTTATATCGGCATAATACATTTTCAGCCGCGAAGATACAAATAAAAATTCTATTATATATTATATTTTTATAAATAAAGAGATTGTTTGCCGCTTAGTCTCATTTTTCACTTCTAATTATGAAACTGTTTTAATTTATATCATAACAAAATCAGACGACAGTCGTAAAACCATCGTCTGACTTGTTCTATTTTTCTTTATTCTTTAGAAAAGGCCTTTCAGCACATCCTTAACGGCGTCTTTTGCTTTTTCTTTAACTTTTTCTTTTGTACTCTTCGCCGCTGCGGCACTGTCGCTGTTTTCTTTTGTCTCGGCAGATGTTTTTCCGCCTAACAGTTTATCGAGCACTCCTTCGGCTGCTTTTGTTGCGGCCTTCTTGGCAAGAGACTCCATGTCTATGCTCACTTTGGGTGATGTAAATGTTCCGGCTATTGACATATCCACAGTACCAAGCTGCGAGAGTTTTCCGGCCTCGGCAGGTATGGTGATTTCTCCGCGATAGTCGATGCTCTGGTCAAGCCCAGTCGAGCCCGAGAGACGCATCTTGTAATCTCCTATTGCAAGTTCAAAAGGTTTGGTGTTTATGCGTCCGTCGGCAATGGTAAATTCTATATTAAGATTCTTTACTCTTGTATCCTTTAACGAAGGTTTCTTTAATATATCGGCTACTTGTCCGATGAATTTCACATTGTTAAGGCTTAAATCTTTTGTAGATAGCGAGCCGCCGCCGTTTATGCTTTCTACTATCGGGCTCATAGTATTATCGAGAATTGTGCTGATGTTCATACTTCCCGAGAAGCTGCCTGTGAGTCCGTTAAAGATTGGAGCAAGTTTTTGCACCATGTTAAGCTCTTTGTAAGCCCCGGCAAATGCAATGTCCGTAAGTTTAAGCGCTGCATCAAAGTGTGGGGCTGCACCTGTGGGAGCATCGTAGCTGCCATTGACAACAATTTCTCCTCCCATAGTATTAAGCGAGAGGTTTTTCATATCCACCTTGCCGTTTTTAACAAGCAATGCGCCTTTCAGATTTTTGAAAGTCATTGTCCCGAAGAGCACCTCTTTAAAATCGGCCTGCATATTGAAATTTATGTTCGACGGCACCGAAATTACTCCTGTCTGAACAGTGTCAGATACGACGGTTGTATCGGCGGCTGCCACAGCTGTTGTGTCGGAAGTCATGAAATCTCCAAGGTCGAAGCGGTTGCTTCTCACGTTGAGAGTGCCGGCAAGTGTGGTACCTTTGAGAGCATATCCCAAATAGTTCTCGAACTTACTGTCCAAGGTAATGTCATTGTCACCAATTTTTACCGTAGTTTCACTAAGTTGAAGATAGCGCGGTGTGAATGTAAGTACAGACTGCTTAATGTCGACACTCGGAATATCCTTAAGCTCCAATATCATATTATTGAGACGCACGCCGCCCGTTGCCGAAATCTTTTCGTATTGTTCTTTCGCAATGTAGGACATACGACCGTTCACACTCATATCAGCATCTATCAGTCCGTTTAACTGCATATCCTCGAGCGGATAAATCTCTTTTATCTTGCCAAGGTCGAGCTTTCCTTTTGCCGATGCTTTGAACAGAATATCGCTTATTGGATTTTTCAAGTTCACTGACATGCTGAACGGATTGCCGGCCATCACAAAATTAAACGGCGCCACATCTATTATTGTATTATCGAGTGAACCTCCGGGGTTGGCAATCTTTGCCGCAATGTTAATTTTATTTACCTCTGAAGGCAATGAAGGATATTTGAACATTGCATCCTGCACCTTAAAGTCGACGCAAAATTCGGGCATAATGCTGTCGCCCGCAAGAGCACCTTTTGCATACGCCTCGATTATGGCTGTTCCATCGGTCTTAAGGCCTGCAAAATCTTTTGAATATATTGCAGGAACAAGTGACAGCACCTCTTTGAATCCTATCTTGTTGCTATTCAGCTTCAAGTCCATATTCATACCCGTATCGGTGAGTGCCACCCATCCGTCTATGGCTGCTTCTATGGCATTCAGTGTAATTACATTCTCTTTGAGGGTGAATTTATTGTTTACGAGGTCGGCATCTACATCAATATCTGCCGCAATGTGCACTTTATTGAGGAATGGAACACCATCCATACGATAAGTGAGCCTCTCTATGGCACTCTTCAGGTTGAGTTGTGTGTGTTCGCTGCCAAAGTCTCCAGAACAGCTTACATCCATATTCTCAATCTGTGCAAACATATCCCCCTTACGGTCGTCGTATATGATATTCAGTTCATTCACAGAAAATTCGCTGATTTTTATTGTGAATGGCGACGCAGGCGAATCGTTGCTCTCGGTTGCTATTGTATCGCCGGTGCTTTTCATAACATCCCAATTGACACTGCCGTCGGGCAGTACGACAGCCTTGAGCGATACTCCGTCGAGAAGAATTTTCTTTATGTCGAACCCCTCATCGCCGAACAAGGAGATTATATCCACCGTCGCGGTAATCTCTTTTGCAGCAACAAGTGTGTCTGCATTGAAGTTGCCCACTCCTTTCAAATAAAAATCTTCAATTGTCAGTGAGGCTTGCGGAAAATTTCTTATAAGGCTTATGTCGAGATTGCCAAAGTCAAATTCGGCATTAAGCATTTTGTTTCCTTCTGTTTTTACAAGCTCCTCAATTTTATCTCTGAAAAAATATGGCACCGTTATCATTAACAGTACGATAATAGCAATTACCGCACCCGTTATTTTCAAAAATTTCTTCATGGAATTGATTTATTTAAGTTTCTTTTAAACATATTGAAAGCAGTTTTATGACTTAGCATCTGCTTCTTATATTCAAAACATCTGTTTGTTCTATGACGCTTAACGATACTTGAAAAGATTAATGAATATCTTTCTCATGTTCTATGATAAACGGATAATACATAAATCAAACAGTTCTTCAAACAGCTCTTTATTGTTCTTTTTATTTACCAAACACATGTTTACCGTAGTTCACTCCGCGCAATTTATAATAATCGGCCTCTGCTTGCAAACGTTGTTCAAAATCGGCATAATTGCGGCGGTTCTGCGGTGTCCAACCGGCCTCGGCCACTGCTGCAAGACGAGGCAGCATGAGATATTGCACAATGTCGGCTGTCTCTACCCATTCTGTCCAAAAGTTAGCTTGCACGCCCATATATTTGCTTTGCAATTCCTCGGGAACATTTTTCATTGGCACGTAATTATAGACGGCTTCTACGGTTTCTGTTCCATGTCCTTGTGAAAGAGGTTCTGTGGGCAGTTTGGATTGTTTACGATTGATGTAATAAGGTATCTGTGGCGAAAGTATTGTGTTCATTCCGCGTGTGGCAGCATCTTTAGCAGCACCGTCGGCACCTATCCAAGCCATAATGGTAATATTGTTACCCAATGGAGCGGTGTTACCATGAAGTACTTCGTTCCAGAATATAAGATTACGCTGTTCGTCGGCAGGTTTTTCGGCAATATGTTCCAAAATTTGTTTGTAGAAATTTATTTGTAGGTCTCTGTAATTCGTAGAGCCAATCTCAGAAAGCAGCGCCTGACAGTCGGCATTTCGTTCCCATTTTGAAGTAGGACACTCGTCGCCGCCAAGATGTATATATTCAAACGGGAATATGTTGGTAAGTTCATCTATCACATCTTTTGCAAACTGTACGGCTTTAGGGTTGGCCACATTGATGACGTCCGACGACACTCCCTGCCACAGCCACACGCTGTGTTCATTCTCGGGGTCACATGCTAAAAATTCGGGATATGCTGCCACTGCCGCTTGCGAATGTCCGGGAATATCAATCTCGGGGACTATCTCGATAAAGCGTTCTTTTGCATATTCCACAATCTCTTTTGCATCTTTGTGTGTGTAATAACCACCGTAGTGTATGCCATCGGGCTTTACATCGCCCCAACCTAATACCTTACTCTCGCGCCATGCACCAACGTCGGTAAGTTTTGGATATTTTTTTATTTCGATGCGCCATCCCTGGTCTTCGGTGAGATGCCAATGGAAACGGTTCATTTTGTAGGCTGCCATTACATCCAGGATCTTTTTTATCTCCTCTTTACCATAGAAATGGCGACCCTCGTCGAGCATGAATCCGCGCCATGCGAAACGGGGCTCATCGACAATGTCGACAGCGGGAATACTCCACTCTTTGACTGTTTCGTCGGGTGTGACGGCCATCACATTGCGTGGCATCAGTTGTTTAAGAGTCTGAAATGCGTAGAAGAATCCTGCCGGCTTTGCGGCTGTAATATCTATTCGTTTCTCTTTAACGCTTAGCTTATAAGCCTCGTCGCCCATTGTGTCATCAATTTTCAATGTAATGTGGGCATCTCCTTTTGTGGGACATTTTTCTACATTCAATCCCAACATTTTGCTGTTTTTGTAATAACTTTTTTTCAGTTTAACGCCTGTTGCCGTTTTTATTTCGTGCACGAATTTGTCGACGACATTGGTTATATCGCTGTTTTTTACTTTCGGACAGCATATAACAACTTTTCCTTCAAGCATAAAGCGTCCATCATTTTTTGTAACACTCACCGGATTGGGAATTAAAGACAAGTCCTGTGCCTGTAGTGCTAATATACACATGCAACACAATAAAAGAAGTGTTTTTCTCATACGTTATTTTTTTATTGTTGTTTATGATTCTCGTTAAATATTCTCAAGCGTTCATCAAGCATTGCATAGTGATGCGGTTTTATGTTCGACGAGCAGGCTCTTATCCCCCTGCGGTTACTTCCTGTGGTTACAAGATCTATTCCACTTATTCCGTAATAAAGCAGTTCGCGCAAAAGCTCGGCACCTGTCATATTGCCATAGCCGATGGTAAAGAAGAATCCGTCGCTCACCGGTTCGTCAATATCTTTATCGTATACCACGTGGAAGCCGTGACACTGCAATATCTCCTTTATTCTGCGTGTACGCACAGCATATTCTTTTATGTCACCAACAAAATTATACACTCCGTCGCAAGCCGCCTGCAACATGGCTGCCATTGCATATTGTGCTGAATGAGCCACTCCCGATGAGAATGTATAGAGATAGATATATGCAAAAGCGGCTCCGAAGCGTGCTATCCCGTAGCGTTCGGCCAATGCTTCGCAGTGCCGCTCGTAAAGTTTATCGGCTATGCAGGCAACAGCAATCCTTTGACCGGCATAGCTGAAAATCTTAGAGGCACTCATCAGCAGAATATAGTTATCTGTGTATTTTGCCACTGTGGGTTGATACGGCGGTTCAAAAGGCTTGCTCATGTCGCGACGAAAATCCATTGTCATATATGCAAGGTCTTCTATCACCACTGTATCGTACTCTGTGGCAAGTTGCCCTATTATCTGAAGTTCACAGTCGTTGAGACACATCCACGAGGGATTATTGGGGCTTGAATATAGAATTGCACAAATATTTCCACAGTCGAGGTAGCTGCGCAATTTTTCTTCGAGGGCGGCTCCACGATAATCGGCAATGTCGAACGATGCTATTTTAACACCTATCACCTGTGCCTGCATCTTTTGCACAGGAAAGCCCGGGTCGATGTAAAGCACCGTGTCGCGGCGCTTGTCGAGTTGCGAGCATAGCATAAGTGATGCAAAGGAGGCTTGCATGGAGCCGGCAGTGGGTATACAGTTTCGGGGCGGGATATCTGCATCGAGAAAAGCCTTCATAAACCGCGAAGCCTGTTCTTTCAGCGATTTTACGCCGTCAATCACCGGATATTCCGCTGCCACACCTCGCCGGAGTGCCTCACATTCGGCTTCAACGCCGACTGCCGAGGGAGGAAGGCCCGGAATTCCCATTTCAAAATGTATATACTCCAATCCTGTGCGCTCCTCCACTGCTCTGACAATTGCACCCACCTGCCGTATCGACGCAGTTGCTATATCTTTTATTTCAAGTTCTTGCATTATATCATCAATCAGCAATGGGTCTACAATGGTTTTCATCGGTGTATAGGTTTCTTATGTGTTCAAATAACAGGGTGAAAAGTGCGCATCAATCCTCCATAAGTTTACGGTAGCGGGCTTTCTTGGGCTCCTCTATACCCAGGCGTTTCATTTTATGCTCTTCGTAGTCGGAGTATGAGCCTTCGTAGCTATATACGTTACCATCGCCCTCAAAGGCTATTATGTGTGTGCAGATGCGGTCGAGGAACCAACGATCGTGGCTTATGACAACGGCGCATCCCGCGAAATTTTCAAGTCCTTCTTCAAGGGCACGCAGAGTGTTCACGTCAATATCGTTGGTAGGCTCGTCGAGCAACAGCACATTACCACCCTCTTTGAGAGCCATGGCAAGATGCAGGCGATTGCGCTCTCCACCCGACAATACCCCGCATTTTTTCTCTTGGTCGCCACCCGAGAAGTTAAATCGCGACAGGTAGGCACGCACATTCACATCTTTGCCACCCAGACGCATAAGTTCGTTGCCTTGACTCATTACTTCGTAAACAGTCTTTTCGGGAAGTATGTCTTTATGGTTTTGGTCGACGTATGCAATCTTCACCGTTTCGCCCACTTCAAATGTACCTGCATCGGCTGTTTCAAGCCCCATTATCATGCGGAAGAGGGTTGTCTTACCGGCTCCGTTCGGGCCTATTACTCCAACTATGCCATTTGGCGGAAGTGTGAAGTTAAGGTCGGTGAACAGTGTCTTATTTCCGAAAGATTTTGCAAGATGCTCGGCTATGATAACTTTGTTACCCAAACGCGGGCCGTTGGGAATATAAATTTCGAGTTTTTCTTCGCGCTCCTTCAGGTCTTCGTTAAGCATTCTCTCGTAAGAGTTCAAACGGGCTTTTCCCTTTGCCTGACGAGCTTTGGGAGCCATACGCACCCACTCTAATTCACGCTCTAATGCTTTACGACGTTTGCCGGCACTTTTCTCCTCTTGCTCCATACGCTTTGTTTTTTGTTCGAGCCACGATGAGTAGTTGCCCTGCCAAGGTATTCCTTCGCCACGGTCTAATTCGAGAATCCATCCGGCAACGTCGTCCAGGAAGTAGCGGTCGTGAGTAACGGCAATCACCGTTCCTTCATATTGATTGAGGTGTTGTTCAAGCCAGTCGATACTCTCGGCATCAAGATGGTTGGTTGGCTCGTCCAGAAGCAACACGTCGGGTTTTTGCAACAGCAGTCGACAAAGTGCCACACGACGGCGTTCACCGCCCGAAAGGTGATCGACAACCTCGTCGGGAGCCGGACAACGCAAAGCTGCCATTGCCCTCTCTAATTTGCTGTCGAGATTCCAGGCATCGGTGGCATCTATTATATCCTGAAGTTCGGCCTGACGAGCAAAAAGTTTGTTCATCTTTTCTTCATCCTCATAATACTCGGGAAGACCGAATTTATTGTTTATCTCTTCGTATTCGGCAAGAGCGTCTACTGTAGCCTGCACGCCCTCTTTTACACACTCCATAACCGTCTTTCCATCCTGAAGTTTGGGGTCTTGCGGCAGATAACCCACAGAATAGCCCGGTGACCAGACTACATTTCCTTGAAAGTCGTTGTCAAGGCCGGCGATTATCTTCATCAGTGTTGATTTTCCGGCACCGTTCATACCTACAATTCCTATTTTTGCGCCATAGAAGAATGAGAGGTATATATTCTTCAGAATCTGTTTGTTTGTCTGCTTGATGGTCTTGCTCAGACCTACCATTGAGAAAATGATTTTCTTGTCGTCTACTGTTGCCATAAATATTTTGTTTGTTTACAATATTCCTAAATTATAAATGCAAACGAGCAAAATAAAATAAAGCTCGCTTTATTTTATTTGCATCGAGTGAAAGATTATATTCGAGGTTTACCTCAAATATATGAATTTTCCGCGAAGATAGTAAGAAACTGCTAAAATTTATTTCAAATATTGCGTTTATATTATGTATAAGCGAATTTTACTTGCCTTTTTATGCTATTTTTTGTCTGTTTTTACCTTTTTTTTGCAGTCATGTTACACGTATGTGCCCTTAAAAATAAAAAACAGTCTAAAAAAGAGCTATGAAAATTCCAAGTACATAAAATTTAAACAGCTTCTATATCTTGCTGAAATTTCATCTTCATTTACAAAATTTACAAGAAGCTGTTTAAGTGTATCACCCCGATGTTAAGGATGTTTCAGTTCAGGCTGCCCGACACAATATCGAGCAGTTCGTTTGTAATTGCCTGCTGACGGCTTTTGTTATATTCGCGAACAAGCGTGGTAATAAGGTCGTCGGCATTATCGGTGGCTATTTGCATTGCAAGCATGCGGGCTGCGTGCTCGGCCGCAACGGAATCGAGAAGCGCGGTAAAGAGACGCATAGCCGTCACTCGTGGCAACAACGCCTCTATCAATCTTTCTTTATCGGGTTCTACTATAAAATCGTGATTGAGGCTTTGCGCTTTGGAACCGATGTTTGTGACATCCATGGGCAAAAAAGTCTCACGCATGGGAATCTGTCTTGCCGCCGAGTGAAAATGGGTATATACAAGTTCTATACGGTCGAGGGAACCTGCGGCAAAACGCTCCATAAGGTGATAGGCCACGCGCGACACATCGTTGTAATGTGGGGAGCCTGCTTGTTGCATGAGACTTTCGTCGAGCGGCAAGCCCGATTTTCGCAAAGCCTCGGCCATCTTCTTACCCACAGGGAAAACCTCAACCGTCTCGCAGCCTGAGTGCAAATATTCGTCTACAACCTCATTGGCGCGACGTATTATGGTGGCATTGAAACTGCCGCACAAACTGCTATCGGACGAAACAGCCACTATTGCCACATGTCGCGGTGCACCGATGCGAGTGTATGGGGTTTTTACCTCTTGCGCTGCCGAAAGATAGGTGAGCAACATTGTGTAGAGTTTCTCTTTATAGGGGCGGACGCTTTCTATTGCATTTTGAGCACGGCGCAATTTTGCAGCAGAAATCATCTTCATTGCCGATGTTATTTTCTGCGTGTTTTTTACCGACTGTATTCGTTGCTTAACCTCTTTAAGGCTCATCTGTTACTGTTTTAAACCATTTACAATATCTTGTGCCACACTCTCTATGATGCGTACAGCCTCATCGGTGAGCTGCCCGGCCTCAAGCACGTCCAGCACATCTTTTTTGTGACTTATTCGCATTATATCGAGGAAGAGACGCTCAAATTCCGATATATTGTCAAGTGGAACTTCACGTAACAGATTGTGCGTGCCGCAGTACAGCAATGCTATCTGCTCGCCCACAGGCATGGGGCTGTATTGGGGTTGCACAAGCAGTTTGTTGTTTTTGCGTCCTCTGTCTATTATCATTTGCGTCACGCTGTCCATGTCGCTGCCGAACTTTGCAAATGCCTCAAGCTCGCGATACTGTGCTTGATCTATTTTAAGCGTTCCTGCAACCTTTTTCATTGATTTTATTTGTGCATTACCACCTACGCGAGATACTGAAATTCCCACATTTATAGCTGGGCGGAAGCCTTGATTGAAAAGGTCGCTCTCAAGATATATCTGTCCGTCGGTGATTGAGATTACATTTGTGGGGATATACGCCGAAACGTCGCCGGCTTGTGTTTCGATGATGGGTAGTGCCGTGAGCGAACCGCCACCTTTCACACGCCCCTTAAGGCTGTCGGGAAGGTCGTTCATTCGGGCTGCAACCTCGGGTTGGTCTATTATTTTGGCCGCACGCTCCAACAAACGTGAGTGCAGATAGAAGACATCGCCCGGATAAGCCTCGCGCCCCGATGGACGGCGGAGAATCAGCGATACTTCGCGGTAGGCTACTGCCTGTTTCGATAAGTCGTCGTACACAACGAGTGCATGACGCCCCGTATCGCGGAAATATTCACCTATTGCTGCTCCGGCCATGGGAGCGTAATATTGCATTGCTGCCGTATCGGCTGCCGTTGCTGCAACAACTATTGTATAGTCCATTGCTCCATATTTGTGCAAGGTGTTTACAATGGTGGCAACCGTAGAGCCTTTTTGTCCTATTGCCACATATATACAGTAGACGGGATTGCCCGCCTCGTAGTTGGCACGTTGGTTGATTATGGCATCTATGGCAATGGAGGTTTTTCCTGTCTGGCGGTCACCTATTATAAGTTCGCGCTGTCCGCGACCTATGGGTATCATAGAGTCGACAGATTTAAGCCCCGTCTGCAACGGTTCGGTAACCGGTTGACGGAATATCACTCCCGGTGCCTTGCGGTCGAGCGGCATTTCACACAAATCTCCACCGATAGCTCCCTTCCCGTCTATGGGTTCGCCGAGCGGTGTAATAACGCGCCCCAACATCTGTTCACTGACATTTAACGATGCTATACGACCGGTGCGCTTAACCGTCATACCCTCTTTGATTTTATCCGTGGGGCCCAAAAGTATTGCACCCACATTATCCTCTTCGAGATTCATCACAATGGCTTTAATACCATTGTCAAATTCAAGAAGTTCATCGGACTCGGCATTGTAAAGGCCATATATACGTACAACTCCGTCGCTCACTTGCAACACAGTTCCAACCTCTTCATACTTTAGGGTGTCGTCAATTCCTTTCAGTTGCTCAAGCAGCACGCCGGACACTTCACTTGGCTTTATGTTCATACTAATCTTCTGTTATTGTCTACTATCTGTTTCTCTATCTTTCTAAGGGCTCCGGACAGACTTGCATCGAGGCGTCTGGAGTCGGTCTCTAATATAAATCCTCCAATTATAGAGTCGTCCACTATATTCTCGAGTTCAACCTCTGAATATCCGCACTCTTTTATAAGGTTTATAATACGTTGTTCAATATTATGCGGCAAAGCGACCGCCGAGGTCAGTTTCACCGATGCAATATTCTTATGCCTGCGATAAAGCATAATGTAGGATTGCGCCATAAATAGAAGAAATTCTTCGCGTCCTTGTTTTATCACAAGCCTGATAAAATGTGTGAAATGCACTGAATTATCTTGTGCGGCTTCGCACACAAGGTTCACCTTATCGGCAGACGACAGCATAGGATTCTGCAGTGCCACCAAAAAATCTTTCACCTCGGATATTGATGCTATCAAAGAGAACATACTGCGATATATATCCTCTTCGATGTGCAGCTCGGTGGCATACTCTAAAAGAGCTTTTGCGTAACGTGACGATACGATTCCTGCGTTCATTCTATTTATCCTGATGTTTATTCATTGTCTCATCAACAAATTCCTCTATAAGCGAATATTGCTTTGTACTCTCGGAAAGTTCCTTTCGCAGCAACTTCTGTGCTATCTCTACCGATACCAGAGCCACCTGACGGCGTATATCGCGCATGGCATCCTCTTTTTCCATGCGTATTATACGGCGTGTCTCTTCGAGCATTTCAGCCCTCTCTTCTTCGGCTTTTTCGCGTGCCTCTTTTACAATCCGGTCGCGCATAGAGAGAGCTTCGCGCATTATTCGTGCCTGCTCTTCATGTGCGGTCTTCAACAGCGCCTCGCTTCGAGCGTTAATATCTGCAAGTTTCTCATTGGCCTCTCTGGCACTTTTTAACGACTTATCAATATATAGTTTGCGCTCTTCCACCATAGATATTATGACAGGAAAGCCATATTTTGCAAGTATAAAAAAGACTATGCCGAATACTATCAGCATCCAAAAGAGCAAACCTGCGTCGGGCAATAAGAACGACATTTGCGGCCTTTTGTTATATTACACAAAGAGTACAAGGAAACACACTACAATGGCAAACATGGCAACACCTTCGATAAGTGCAGCCGAAAGTATCATTCCTGAACGAATATCACCGGCAGCTTCGGGCTGACGAGCAATAGACTCAAGAGCCGTGGAACCGATACGTCCGATTCCAAAAGCTGCACCCACAACTGCAATGGCAGCACCTAAAGCCGCACCCACTTTTGCTATACTTGCAGCCGATGCTGCCTGTAAAAGAATTGCTAAAAACATAGTTATAAATTATTTTTTAAATTAATACTATAATAAAATTCCATATCTCATTATCCTATTTATCATTACAATGGTGCTTAGGTTGCGACAACCCTATGAACACCGCCGACAACATTGTGAACACAAAAGCCTGTATAAATGCAACCAAAATCTCAAGAAAATTTATAAATACCGTAAAAAGCACCGACAGCACAGTCATTGCACTCCCAATTGCAGTGTTGACGGCCATCGTAACGAATATTATACAGACGAATGCCAGCACAACGGTATGCCCCGCAAGTATATTCGCAAACAGCCTTATCATTAAGGCAAAAGGTTTTACGAACATTCCGAAGATTTCAATGAAAGGCATCAGCGGAACCGGCACTTTTAACCACATCGGCACATCGGGCCAAAAGATTTCTTTCCAATATTCCCTGTTCCCAAAGAGATTTATCGCAAGAAAAGTACATATTGCAAGAGCCATTGTCACAGCAATGTTTCCGGTGACATTCGAGCCACCCGGGAATATGGGTATAAGCCCCATCAGGTTACTTAGGAATATGAAGAAAAAGGCTGTCAGCAAATAGGGAACGTAGCGCTTATATTCGGCTCCTATATTCGGCTTTGCAATATCATCCACCACCATCACCACAAGCATTTCAAAAGCCCCCACAAAACCACGTGGCGCCTCGAGGGTGTGCCCTTTTCGCTTATAGCGACGAGCAATCAAAAGCACAATCACAACAAGAATAATAGCGTTCAGAAGCACCGCAAACACCGTTTTTGTAACGGATATATCTATGATAGGACGCTTTTCTTTGCCATCGGCACCCATCTCCACTATTTTCCCCTCATTATCGCCATTGTGCGATATTCTGAAGCCCATATACTCTTCGCCATGATGAAAAACTTCGGAGGAGAATGCCACCCAGCCTGTGCGCTCGGAATATAAAATAACAGGCAACGGAATAGATATATGCTTGTCGCCCCAAGTGGTTATATGCCACTCATAAGCATCCTTAACATGTTCAAATATAATCTTTTTCACATCAACTGCTGAAGTATCACTATTAGTTTGCGCAGCAAAAGATTTTTGTGGCAAGAACATTGCCACATGCAGCAACAGCGCAGCCAAAAACAGATTCGACCCCCTCATCAATTGCTTTAAATATCTACGATTATTATTCAAAATATCAACAAATTATCTTTTAGAACCATAAATTCCCAATATAGTCTCGGGAATCACCATCAATATATAAAAAACAAGGAACGTCAACAATGCAGTCTTAACTTCAACATCCGAAAGCCAGGCATTCTTCAGCAACATCAAAGTTAACAGAGCAACAATCGCAAGAAACACCTTTATAGCCTTGAATGCCATGAAATCAACAACCACCTTACCCTGCCTGCCGTCCGATTTACACAAAATAGCAAAAGCCAAAGTATAAGCCCCGGCAAAAAAAGCAGGAACAGCCCAATAGATGGAACACGCATACTGCGGCATCAAAAGCAGCAACAACAGCCTCAGCAAAACAGCCAACAGTGCCACAATGACATACATCGACAATATATACTTTAAAGTTTTACTCATATCCACAGCGTTTAAAATACTTCGGCACAAACTGTTACCACATTGTCTGCAACTTCAACAAACCCTCCGCCGATTTTCTGTTCATAGACGCTGCCATTGCTTGTCCATCGGAGCATCCCGGCCTCAAGCACCGAGATTAACGGAGCATGATTGCGCAACACCGTGAAACGCCCCTTTTCACCCGGGAAAGTTGCACTCGCAACCTCTCCGTCAAAAACAATCTTCTCGGGTGTCATTATAATGAGTTTATAATTTTCGTGCGTCATCTCCCATTCATTTTCATTTAGCCTGTTCAAGCATGCGTTTACCCTTTTCAGCAGCCTCTTCTATAGTACCTACATTCAAGAATGCTTGCTCGGGCAAATAATCCACCTCGCCGTTTAGTATCATATTGAATCCGCGTATTGTATCCTCTATCGACACCATCACCCCTTTTACGCCGGTAAATTGCTCGGCAACAGTGAAAGGCTGCGACAAGAAGCGTTGCACACGACGCGCACGATTCACTGTGATGCGATCCTCTTCGCTAAGCTCATCCATGCCCAATATTGATATTATATCCTGTAATTCTTTGTTACGTTGCAATATCATTTTTACTCGCTGGGCAGTTTCATAATGCTCCTTGCCCACTATATTTGCATCCAATATGCGAGATGTGGAGTCGAGAGGGTCAACAGCCGGATATATGCCCAATTCGGCAATCTTTCTACTGAGCACCGTGGTTGCATCAAGATGGGTAAAAGTGGTAGCAGGTGCCGGGTCTGTCAGGTCGTCGGCCGGCACATACACCGCCTGCACCGAAGTTATCGAGCCGTGTATGGTAGAGGCTATACGCTCTTGCATTGCCCCCATCTCGCTTGCAAGGGTGGGCTGATAACCCACAGAGCCGGGCATGCGTCCCAAAAGAGCCGAGACCTCGGAACCGGCCTGAGTAAAGCGGAAAATATTGTCTATAAAAAACAGAATGTCGTTACTTTTACCCTCCTTGGCACCTGCATCACGAAACGACTCGGCAATGGTAAGCCCCGAGAGTGCAACCGATGCACGGGCACCCGGTGGCTCGTTCATCTGTCCGTAAACCAATGTTGCCTGAGATTTTGCAACCTCGTCATAGTCTATTTTTGATAGATTCCATTCGCCCTTTTCAAGTCCTTTCTTAAATTCTTCACCATAGCGCACCACATTGGATTCAATCATTTCGCGCAAAAGGTCGTTGCCCTCACGTGTACGCTCACCCACTCCAGCAAACACCGAATATCCGTCGTGTCCTTTGGCTATGTTATTTATAAGCTCCATGATAAGCACCGTCTTTCCCACTCCGGCACCTCCGAAAAGACCAATTTTTCCACCCTTACAATATGGTTCAAGAAGGTCTATGACTTTTATTCCCGTATACAACACTTCCTGCACAGTGGAAAGTTCATCGAATTTAGGCGGTTCGCGGTGTATCGGATAAGCACCGGTGCGATCAGGCTCTTTCAGCCCATCTATCGCCTCGCCCACCACATTCATCATGCGTCCTTTAATCTGGTCACCCACAGGCATAGTGATTGGCTGTCCTGTTGCCACCACCTTCATTCCTCGTGCAAGGCCGGCTGTGCGATCCATTGCAACAGTACGTACAGTGTCGTCGCCAATGTGTTGTTGCACTTCGAGCACAATAGTGCGCCTGCCATCGAGCGTGACGGTAAGAGCCTCATGTATCGCAGGAAGAGCAACTGTTCCATTATCCTCCTTAAAATCGAATGTAACGTCAACCACAGCACCTATCACTTGAGCGATGCGCCCGAAGCTATCATGTTTGCCATCTGTCATAATATCATAGTTCTTTTTTTACTTTGCAAAATTACACACTTCGCTTAATCGGCACTCAGCCTGCGACTTATAGCCGGTGCGGCGTGTGTCTTAAATCATTGTATCATCAATCGGTCATAATCCTATCGAAAGAAACAGACACGAAGATATAATGTTTTTTATAATAATTCAACACTACATTAATTTCTATTAAAAATATTTTATTAAAACATTTTGGAAGCAACCTTATATCCAAATAAGTTTTTTCTTATTCCGAAACATCTGTTTCGCTGCTTATCATATTCACAAACAGTTTTATTCTTTTGTCATTGCACATCCCGCCTCATCTCTTTAATTAACTGCCCGTATTACTCTTTTTGACAATTTGCTGATATAAATTATACAGTTTCTAAAAAAACAAGCTCACAAAAATTCATCTCATTTTAATCAACAATATTTAAACAATCTCTAAAAACAGAAACTTTTACTTAATAAAATATAATATCGTTTTTTTTATAAAAAATTTGTATATTTTTGCAGCGCAACAATTTTTAAAATCATTCAAGAAATGTACGCATTCAAAATAAAAAACAAACTAATCTTTTAAACCAAAAAAAATGAGAAGACTATTCGCTTTTTTTATTCTATTCACAATTTTTGTGGCGGCAACATTTGCCGACTTGCCGTTTCGCAACCATCGTTACGATTCATTCAAAGTGTTACCAATAACATCCGAAGATATTGTGTTTATTGGTAACAGCATCACCAACATGAACGAATGGTGGGAATCATTCGGCAGCAACCACAATGTAAAAAACAGAGGAGTTTCGGGAGCATACACAGATGAGGCTCTTGCCAACCTCGAAGCAATTGTAGCCGGAAAGCCCAAGAAAATATTCTTGATGATAGGCACCAACGACTTAGGTACACAAGGAAAAAACACCGTCGACTATGTTCTCAGCAACACCGGCCTTATTGTAGAGCGCATAAAAAAAGAGTCTCCAAACACAAAAATCTATATTCAGAGCATACTTCCAAGCACATCGGGGCTACGCACACTCCCTTTGCTTAAGTCAACAAACGAAGCACTGAAACAGTTATGCAACGAAGAGGAGATTACCTACATAGATCTTTGGGACGACCTCATGGGCATTACCACCAACACACACTCCATGGACTACCTCCATTTGAAAGCATCGGGCTATCAGATATGGTGCGACAAGATTGCACCTCACGTGCTCGACCAAGAGAGTGCAAGGTCGTCGTTTCCCGAGAACACTTTTAATTCCCAGAACAGCAACGGACTTGGCGGAGCATACGGAATGCGTGCCACTGTATTCAGCATGCTACCTGTCAACGAAGGCGACATTCTTGTGATTGGCGATGAGATGATACACGGCGGCGAATGGCACGAACTGCTTCAAAGCCCAAAAGTAAAAAGTCGCGGAACAGCATGGGGCTATCCGGGACCCGACCTCGGCACAACACTCAAAGAGATACCCCTTATCTTCAACAAAGTATCGGGAAGCTGCAATCCCTCAAAAGTGTTCCTATATGCAGGCGTGAGCGATGTCAACGGCAACACAGCCATTAACACACTCAAAAACAACTACAACAACATTGTAAAAAAGATTAAAGAACTCGCACCAAAAACCACAATATACCTGATGAGCCTGCAGCCCACCGGCACCGCATCCTTAAACACCGGGCGCGTAGTCCCCTTTAACAACGCACTCAAGGAGATAGCCTCGTCAACCGACAATGTGGAATATGTAGATATATACAGCGATTTTGTATCTGCAAATAATGTTGGTAAAAACGAATACTTTACAGGGAATTACCTCTATGGCAAAGGATATGTAAAAGTTGCACAAAAAATGGCAGAAGCCATCAACGAAGAAGGCATCACAGCCATAACCGACGAGCAGGCCGATGCACTAATCGCCCGCTTCAACAGTCGCACAGCACTTGGCAACGCCATTACAAAAGCATCACTCCTGCCCGAGGGCGACGGCGTTGGTGAATACAGCACCGAAGCACTGTCGGCACTGTTAGAACAGATTGAGACAGCATACACCCTTCTCACAAAATCAGATGTCAGCATCGAAGAGCTTGCAAAAGCAGGAGAAGATATTACAAAAATCGTAAACAACACCCTGCAAAGCATTAACATGCCCAAGACAAGCGATGCAACCACCGAGCATTGGTACAAGCTATACACCCCTCTACGCGACAGCCGCTACCTATCATCACAAGGCGCAGGCACACAAGTTGTGGGTGCAGCATACAACAACTATGCACACAGCATGTGGAAATTCGTCAAACGCAACGATGGAGATTTAAACATCGTAAATCGCAACGATAACTCCTACCTCAGCCCTACTGCAACATACAACTCGGCAATATCAACATCGGCCACCGAACCGAAAAAAGGATGGACACTCAGCTACAGTAACACACCCGGCCTTTTTATCATAAGTAGCGGAACCGTACAGCTCAACCAGACACAATCTCACACAGGCTACAAAGTTTACAATTGGAGCACAGGCGAGAGTGGAACCGACCGCGACGACACAGGTTGCCAATATAAAATTGAACTTGCAGGCGACCCCGACATCGAAACCATCATCGAGGGACAAATAAAAAACACCTCAGATTTGAAAGCCGGCTGGTATACCATCGAAGTTGCTTCAGCAAGCGACACCCAGATGCAAGAGGCTCTTAAAAACGGAGCAGACCACGTATTGGCAGCAGACAATGAATATGAGCAGAACAACACAAATTTCTATTCGCTGAAGTATGCAGCACTCGATGGCGATAAACCCGCAAAAGCATTCATATATATCACCCCCGGAAACAACGGATTCAACTTCAAAAGCATCGGCGGACATAAATTAAATGAAAATGTAACATCATCACGCGCAGCACTCACTTCGGGGCTGACGGCAATAAACATCAACGACGGTATTGCCATAATCGGCAAGTGGGCAGCCTACTTCTCGGGTGGGCCCGAGCAACCATACGTCGGCAAAATGAGCAACAGCTCTTATCAATATAAAATTTACGCCGTACCATCCGATGAACTTGCAGGCTATGATATTTACAATGTATCAATCACAGGCGCAGTAAATGCAAGCAAGATAGGCGAAGATGTACGCATCACATGTAACAATTCGGCCAACAAAGGCATTGATAAAGTATACAACGACGGACACTTCTTCTTCCCCAAAGGAACAAAAATATCGGCAACAGACTTCTCGGCCCCCAACAACAATGGTAACAGTGCAAAAATAAGCATATCCGGCAATACAATAAACGTAGAGTACGGAAAAGCCGAATATGCCACCACGGTAGAGTATTCGACAAAAGGCAACGAAACATGGTATTACATAGTGTCCGATGCAACCAACGACTACTGCACAGGTAAGGCAATTAAGACAAACGGCGACGGCCCGCTTACTTACGCTAACATTCAGCTCGACCCAAGCATGATATGGTGCTTTGAAAAAAATTCCAACGGAAAAGTGGCAATACGCAACTACGCCGGAAAATATATGTCAAAGACACAGGATAAGAACCATGCAAACGCAGGCATGGTTGATGAGCCACACTTCAACTACACAATTACACGTTGGACAGGAACATCACTCACAGGCAATGCCTTTACCATAAAGTCGGACGCAAGCAATCAGCCCATACACGCCCAGCAAGACAATGTAGTTATTGTCACTTGGCAGGCATCTAACAACGGCGCCTCACTGTGGGCACTCAGAGAGCTTACCGACGAAGAATTAAACAAAGAGATAAGCATAAGCAACCTTAACGTAGAGCACAGCGCAATGGGAGTGGGTATAGGCGGAACCGGACATGCACTGCTTCGCATAAAAGCAGTGGTAGAAGGCCTCAGCGGCAACAAGACCCTTGATGCGATAAAAGGCTCGGTAAACAGCAACGATGTAAAGAGCGTAAGCATTTACTCGGTAAACGACATGTACGAATATTACGATGGCAAGCCCGGCAACGAACTTTTAGGAAAAGCAACCCCCGACAATAACGGCAATTTTACCATAAAATTCGACACACCCGTATCCATAAAATCGAGCAGCTCTGCCTACTATTGGCTGGTAGCAGACATCAAAGAGGATGCAAAAGAGGGCAACACCATTGATGCCGAAATAACATCTTACATAATGGACAACACAGAAAAAACCATTAAGAACGGCAATCCTCAACATGTGGCTACCATATTCCTGACGGCAAGCACCGTAGAATACCTCAACACAAACGGTTCGCGCTACTACCGAATACCCGCAATAACCACTGCAAAAAACGGATGGTTGGTAGCCGTCACCGACAAACGCTTCGGCTCAAACGGCGACCTCCCCAATAACATTGATGTTGTGGCACGTGTCAGCAAAGACAACGGCACCACATGGAGCGAGCCTGTCACTATAGCCGGAACAGCCGAGCTTGGTGGCAACTATGGTCACGGCGACCCCGCCATTGTCACAGACATGGTAACAGGCGACATATTCGTGCTTGTGTGCTCAAAGGAAGGATTCTTCTATGGAACACCTCAAAGCCCCCAGCTGATAAAAGTGATAGCAAGCCGCGATAACGGCGAGACATGGGAAGCCCCCGTAGACATCACAAATCAACTATACGCATCGGGATGTGCCGACCCCACACGAAAAACATGGCATGCACTGTTCCCAAGCTCAGGTTCATTCACACAAACAAAAGACGGCACACTCATGTGCGTTGCCCCGGTACGCTACACAAGCAACACCACACACAGCACTTTCGGTGCACACATAATAAGTTCGAGCGACCACGGAAAAACATGGACACTCAGCAACAAGGCTGCGCTTTTGGATGCCGACGAATCAAAGATTGTAGAACTTGACAATGGCAATCTTCTTGTATCGTCACGTCACGCAGGCAATCGCTACTATGCAGTTTCAAGCAACGGAGGTGAAAGCTGGAGCCCCCGCAGAACATGGTCGCAGCTCACTGAACCCGGATGCAACGGCGACCTCATACGCCTTACATCAAGCAGCATAAGCGACAAGAGCCGTTTGCTCCACTCTATCCCCAACGCAGGTTCGCGTCAGAATGTAACGGTATTCCTCAGTACCGACGAAGGCGGCTCATGGCCTGTTAAAAAGAGCATCTGCCCCAAAGGCTCGGCCTACTCGTCACTTACGGTTCTTCCCGATGGAACCATAGGCTGTTATTACGAAGAAGACGGGCTCGAAGGAGGTTACCAAATGCGCTATGTACGTTTCTCACTCGATTGGCTCACCAATGGCGAAGACTCAATTGACGCCGACGACATTGAAACAGGAATAGATTGCATCACCGACATTAAAACAGAGGCCGACAATACCATATACGACCTACATGGACGCCGCATCGAAAATCCCTCAAAAGGTATATACATAATAAACGGCAGAAAAGTGTTCATAAAATAATAAAACATAAAATAATAAAATAAGAGAGATACATAACTAACACACACCCCGAAGACGTACCATTGTTTTAATGGTGCGTCTTTATTTATTATGCAACAACTTCTAAACTAAACACAACTTCTCACAATAAATCAAAAAATAAGAGTAAAAACAAAAGAGTATTGTTTATCTTTGCAAACTATTATGGACTGTATCTCATATTGATATAAGGAAAATAAAAAACAACCACACCGGTATGAACAACGAAGTAAAAAACAGAAGCAATCTCATGCAAGAGGAAAACCCCTTTTGCACACCCTATAATACCCCCTTCGAAGCAATCCCCTACGATAAAATAAATCTGACACATTTTGTCCCGGCACTCAAAGAGGGAATACGCCGCGAAGAGGAGAGTATCAACGAGATATGCAACAACACCGCCGAACCCGACTTTTTCAACACAATAGAAAAGTTCGAGCGCTCGGGCATGCTGATAGGCGACGTGTTATGCGCATTTGAAGCACTCATAAATGCACGCAGCTACGACGAAATAACAGCTGTTGCCGAGGAGATACACACCATCTACACAGAACACCGCAATAACATCACCCTCAACAAAGAACTATTCGCCCGCATAAAAGCCGTTTATGAAAGTGACACCCGACAGCTGACAAAAGAGCAACAACGCCTCACAGAGGAGATATACACAATGTTCGTACGCTCGGGAGCAAATCTGCAAGACGAAGAGCGCAGCAAATACCGCGCCTTATGCAGCAGATTAAGCCAACTGTCGCTCAAGTTTCAAGAAAACCTCATCAAAGACACCGACAGCTACACACTGCACATAACCGACACATCCGACCTTGCAGGCCTGCCCGACGACCTTGTGGAAAGCGCCGCAGCAACGGCACGCGAGCACGAAAAAGAGGGATGGGTATTCACCCTTCACCGTCCCAGCTACACGCCATTCCTCACATTCTGCAAGAACCGCAACCTGCGCCAACAGATATATATGGCGCACAGCACAATAGGTGCCCGTGGGAACACATACGACAATAGAGAGATAGTGAAAGAGAGCGTCAACGCCCGACTCGAATTAGCCAAACTGTTGGGCTATGACACATACACCGACTATGTTCTTGCCGAGCGCATGGCACAAAACAGCGATGCAGTGTTTGCAATGCTGGGAAAACTCACATGGGCCTATCTGCCGGCTGCACGCAATGAGATGGAAGAGATAAAGTCGCTGGCATCAGAAAATGAAGGAAAAGATTTTGATTTCATGCCATGGGATTTTGCCTATTACAGCGAAAAACTAAAAGAGAAGAAATACAACATCAGCGACGAGGCGTTGCGCCCCTACTTCAACCTTGAACAAGCCATATACGGAGCATTCTACCTTGCCACACGCCTTTATGGCATAACATTCAAATTGCGCCACGACATACCCACATTCCATCACGATGTAAAAGTGTGGGAAGTATTCGACTACGACGGCAGCCACCTTGCACTGCTATATTGCGATTTTTATACACGCAAAGGCAAGCACGGCGGAGCATGGATGGATACGCTCAAACCACAATACCGCGATTCGGCCGGAAACGACCACCGTCCACACGTAACGCTCTCTACCAACTATCGCAAGCCACAACCCGGCAAGCCCACACTGCTTACATTCGATGAGCTAAACACGCTGATGCATGAATTTGGACACTGTCTCCACGGAATACTTTCAAATGTAACCTATTCAAGCCTGTGCAGCCCCAACGTATTATGGGACTTTGTGGAAATGCCGTCACAAATAATGGAAAACTTCGTGGTAGAGGAAGAATTTCTCAAAATATTCGCCTTTCACCACCAAACGGGCGAAATAATTCCATCAGAGCTTCTGGAAAAAATACGCACATCACGCACATTCAAGGCAGCATACCAATGTGTGAGACAAGTGGGATTAGGGCTGATAGACCAAGCATGGCACAACATATCAAAACCATTCACCGGCGACGTCATAGAGCATGAGCATGCAGCAACAGCCGCTCTGCGATTGATGCCCGTCATTCCCGGCACAGGAATAACACCACAATTCAGTCACATAATGTCGGGCGGGTATTCTGCCGGATATTACAGCTACAAATGGGCCGAGATGCTCGATGCCGATGCGTTCTCACGCTTCAAGGAAGAAGGTATAATGAATATGAAAGTAGCACAATCGTTCCGCGAAAATATACTTGCTCCGGGCGACACAGAGCACCCCATGGAATTATACATGCGCTTCCGCGGACACAAGCCCGAGATAGACGCCCTGCTCAAACGCGACGGTATCATTCCCACAAAATGAAAGCCACAAAAACAGCCACAATGAGAACCATGAACAAAAGCATACAGATATTGGGACTACTGCTTGCAATGTGCACAGCATCGAGTCTGACCTCTTGCAACGAGGGCGACGACATAGACGACATTTTCCTGAACCGCACTTGGAAATTGGCATTCTTTCGCGAAGGCAATATCACCACAGGCGCAAAAGAGGGATACGAGATACGATTCTATGAAAACAGTTTTACAGCCACCACCCCAGGCGGAGCAACAATCTCGGGAAATTGGCATGCCGACAACAAAGAGCGCACTTTCAACTGCACACAAGTGCGAGTAATCTCGGGCAGCATAGCCGGCGACACAACTGCAACAAAGATGCGAACATTCTTAGAAAAAGCAACCGCATACAAAGGCGACACAAACTATCTTCAAATAATACAACAAAGCAACATCTTAATGCAATTTTACAACAGGTAACACATTCATTAAAAGTTGTTTAAACAGATATTGTTTAGTTTTAAAATCATGGAAAATAAACAACACGACCTTGACATTCGTTACATGCGTATGGCTAAAATATGGGCAGAAAATTCCTACTGCCTGCGCCGAAAAGTAGGAGCACTCATAGTAAAAGACAAAATGATAATATCAGACGGATACAACGGCACACCCTCGGGGTTTGAAAATGTGTGCGAAGACAACGAAGGCCTTACAAAGCCCTACGTACTGCATGCCGAGGCAAATGCCATCACAAAAATATCACGCTCGGGCAATAACAGCCAAGGCGCCACACTCTACGTAACAGCATCACCCTGCATAGAGTGTGCAAAGCTCATTATACAGGCAGGAATAAAACGCGTCATATATAGCGAGAAATATCGTCTCACCGACGGAATCGACCTGTTGGAAAGAGCCGGAATAGAGACTTTACAATTAAAAGATGCCGACAGAGAATAACCGCACTGTTCACAAAGATTAAAGCATAAAAGATGAAAAAATATACCCCCACCCTCTTGGTACTCTTCACACTCATAGGAGTGTTGATAGGCATATACATATCAGGCAACAGGCAAAATACCATCATAATACCTACACAAAGTTTCAACAAAGTTGACGAACTGATGGAACTTGTGAACAGTTGCTACGTAGACTCTATGAATATGGAGGATATCATAGAAAAGACAATGCCCAAAATACTCACCGAATTAGACCCGCACAGCACATATATCCCCGCAAAAGATCTTGAAACAACGAATGCCGACCTGAAAAGCAGTTTCAGCGGAATAGGAATACGCTTCCTCATAGAAGAGGACACAATACACATAACCGACATAATACGCGGAGGGCCTTCGGAACAAGTAGGACTTATGCCCGGCGACCGCATTGTCACAATAAACGACACCCTGTTCGTTGGCGACGTGTGCAACAACAACGATGCAATGGCAAAACTAAAAGGGCCCAAAGGCAGCAACGTAAAACTAGGAATAAAAAGATATGGCGAAAAAGAACTTATCCAATATAACATCACACGCGGAAATATCCCTGTTAAAAGCATAGAAGCAGCATACATAATAGATGACAGATGGGGATATATACAAGTGGAGCGCTTTGCCGAAAATACATTTGCCGAGTTTATAATAGCACTTGCACGCTTCATGCGACATAAGTGCGATGGCATAATCATAGATGTACGCAGCAACGGCGGCGGATATATGGGGGTGGCAATACAAATGGCCAACGAATTTTTGACAAAAGGCGACATGATAGTATATACCGAAGGTACACACCAACCACGCAACATAGAATATGCCAACGGCAACGGTAATTTTCAAGGCATTCCGCTCGTGGTGCTCACCGACGAAGCATCGGCATCGGCAAGCGAAATTTTAGCAGGTTGCATACAGGACAACGACCGAGGCACAATAATCGGACGACGTACATTCGGCAAAGGACTTGTGCAACAACCATTCGATTTCAGCGACGGATCGGCAGTGCGCCTTACCATAGCCCGTTACTACACCCCCAGCGGTCGCTGCATACAAAAGCCCTACAAAAAAGGCGACGACGAGGAATACGCCCTCGACCTTGTGCACAGATACGAACGCGGTGAATTTTTCTCACAAGACAGCATACACCAGAATGACAGTTTGATATATAAAACACGCTTGGGACGTACTGTATACGGTGGCGGCGGCATCATGCCCGATATATTTGTATCGAGCGACACAACAGACGTAAGTTCATATTTTTCGCAAGCAGTATCCAATCGTCTCATACAACAATATACATTCAGATACAGCGACATAAATCGCCAAAAGTTGTCCGAATTCACAAAGTACGAAGAGATGTTGGCACACCTCGAAAGTCAAAATCTCGTAGGTGATTTTGTTAACTACGCAGCACAAAAAGGATTAAAACCACGCTACCGACAAATAGAAAAATCGCGCAAACGAATAGAGCGCTCCATATATGCCAATATAATATACAACATACAAGGCATGCTGCAACATGTAAGATATTTAAATACATTCGACAGCACCGTGCTCAAAGCCATCGAAGTATTGGAGAGAGGCAAAGCATTTCCAAGAATATCTGATAAACAGTATACATCCGAAGCAACAATAAACTAAACAAAGGAGATACCAGCATGAAGAAGATACAAATTTTTTACCAAGAACAGTGTCCATTCTGTAAGAGAGCATTCAAATTCATAGATGAGCTTAAAAGCGAAAATAGAGAATACACAAAAATCCCCACAGAACTTATCGAAGAGACACAGCAAGCAGAATATGCCGATAAATTCGACTACTACTATGTACCCACATTCTACCTCGACGGAGTGAAGATGCACGAAGGAGGTATATACAAAGACGAAGTAAAAAAAATTCTCGACTCGGCTCTGGAGTAAACACAGCCCCCGACACAATCACACATCAAAACCAAAGCACAAGGCACGCGCAAAACAGACAGGCTTACGGCGGAAAACTCCGCATTTGCTTGGCGTTTTGCGCGAATTTAATTATCTTCGCACATTAGAAACAATTTTAAAACTGTTTCTTCACATATTGTAAAACAAACGAGGTAAAACAAACAAAAAAAACAGCAATGAGCGATCAACGTTATATGATGCGCGGAGTATCGGCATCCAAAGAAGATGTGCACAACGCCATAAAGAACATCGACAAGGGACTCTATCCCAAAGCCTTTTGCAAAATAATTCCCGACATACTGGGAGGCAATCCTGAATACTGCAACATAATGCACGCCGACGGTGCGGGCACAAAATCCTCGTTGGCCTACCTCTATTGGAAAGAGACCGGCGACCTATCAGTGTGGAAAGGAATAGCTCAAGATGCACTTATAATGAACATCGACGACCTGCTATGCGTAGGCGCCACCGACAACATATTAGTATCATCGACAATCGGTCGCAACAAGCTGCTGGTGCCGGGCGAGGTAATATCGGCCATCATAAACGGCACCGACGAACTACTCGAAGAGTTGCGCCGTTTGGGTGTAGGCGTATATGCAACAGGAGGCGAAACAGCCGATGTAGGCGACCTTGTTCGCACCATAATAGTAGACAGCACCGTAACCTGCCGCATGAAGCGTAGCGATGTAATCGACAACGCCAACATCGCAGCAGGCGACGTCATTGTAGGTCTTGCCTCATACGGACAGGCAACATACGAAAAAGAGTACAACGGCGGCATGGGAAGCAACGGACTAACATCGGCCCGTCACGATGTATTCTCAAAATATCTTGCCGAGAAATACCCCGAGAGCTACGACAAAGGTGTACCCGAAGAGCTAATATACTCGGGAGGGCTAAAGCTCACAGACAAAGTAGAAGGCTCGCCACTCGATGCAGGCAGGCTTGTGCTATCCCCCACGCGCACATACGCCCCCATAGTAAAAAAACTGCTCGACGCATTGCGTCCACAAATACACGGCATGGTACACTGCTCGGGCGGAGCACAAACAAAAGTGATGCACTTTGTAGAGAACAAACGTGTCATTAAGGACAACCTATTTCCCATTCCCCCACTCTTCAAGACCATCAAAGAACAGAGCGGTACCGAATGGCAAGAGATGTACAAGGTGTTCAACATGGGACACCGTTTAGAAGTATATCTGCGCCCCGAGCATGCACAAGAAGTAATAGACATAAGCAAAAGTTTCGGAGTAGAAGCACAGGTGATAGGACATGTAGAAGCATCCGACAGCAACGAACTAATCATAGAAAGTCCTTACGGAACATTCAAATACTGATAAATTTGAAAATGGAAATAATAAATCAACAACCTGATACTAAAATTTATTTAGGAGATTGTCGGGATATTCTAAAAGAAATCCCCGACAATTCCGTTGATTTAATTATAACATCACCCCCCTATGCCGATCAAAGAAAATCAACCTATGGAGGCATAGAGACAAATAAATATGTAGAATGGTTTATACCCATTTCAGAAGAACTGTTAAGAGTGCTTAAGCCAACCGGAACCTTTATCCTAAACATAAAAGAAAAAGTTGTCAATGGAGAGCGAAGCACTTACGTAATGGAACTTATCTTAAAAATGAGAAGTCAAGGTTGGCTATGGACCGAAGAATTCATTTGGCATAAAAAAAACAGTTACCCCGGTAAATGGCCCAACCGCTTCAGAGATGCTTGGGAAAGAATACTTCAATTCAACAAAAACAAACATTTCAACATGTACCAAGAGGCTGTGATGATTCCAACGGGAGATTGGGCAAAAAACAGGCTCAAGAATTTAAGTGAAGCAGATAAACGAAGAGAAAATTCAAAAGTGCTGAGCGGATTCGGTAAAAACATATCCAATTGGATAGGCAGAGATAAGGCATATCCCACAAATGTTCTTCATTTAGCCACAGAATGTAATAACAAAAAACACAGTGCAGCCTTTCCCGAGTCACTTCCCGAATGGTTTATTAAATTATTTACAATCGAAGGAGATATAGTTTTAGACCCATTTATGGGTAGCGGCACAACAAATATAGTAGCGGCAAGATTAAACCGCAACAGTATAGGGATTGAAATAATGCCAGAGTATTATTCACTTGTGAAAGAACGTTTTAACAGCATCATTGAGTCCAATAATCAAACACATAATGAATCAAGATCTCACAGACAAAGTAATACAATATGTAAAAGAGAATATTCATTTATTCCACGAGAGCCGAATAAAGAAAATGGAAACTTTAAAACTACGTGATTTTATTAAACGTAAGAATCCATATCTCTTTAAAGCCAAAAATATAACAACAGCGGCTGAGTTTGTTAAGAACTACGCCGATGCCTATATTTCATCGGCCGAAGAGACAATGTTCGGCGATTGGCTGGAAGGACTTGCTGTTTTTGTTTGCTCAACAGTATATAATGGACGAAAATCAACGACCAAAGGAATTGATTTGGAATTTGACAAAGACAACATAAGATATATAATATCTATAAAATCGGGGCCATATTGGGGTAACAGCACACAAATAGCAAAAATGCGCGAAGATTTTAAAACAGCAAAAAAAACATTAAGAACAAGCAAATCGGGGCTTAACATTTTGGCTGTCAACGGATGCTGCTACGGAATAGAAAATAATCCTGACAAAGGAGACTATTACAAATATTGCGGACAAGATTTTTGGTATTTTATCTCGGGCGAAGAGACACTCTATCAAGATATAATAGAACCATTGGCAACAGATGCAAAAGAAAAAAACGAAACATTTTCAACGGAATATGGGAAAATGCTAAATAAAATCACAAAAGAGTTCATAGACGAATATTGTTTTGAAGATGGCAGTATTGATTGGAATAAAATAGTCCGAATCAATTCAGCAAGTAAAATATAAGTAAAAAAGCATATAGATGGACAACGCAAATTCATTGCTCGAAAAGCTGAACGACCTTGAAGCCAGATTTCAAGAGGTTGCACTTCTTATTACCGACCCCGCCGTGGCAGCCGACATGAAGCGCTATGTAAAGCTCAACAAAGAATATCGCGAATTAGAGCAGATAATGGACGCACGTCGACGCTACATTGCCCTGCAAGAGACACTGCGTGAAACAAAAGAACTGCTTGCCGAAGAAAGCGACAATGAATTACGCGAAATGGCACGCGAAGAGCAAATCAGATGCACCGAAGAGATTCCCATCCTCGAAGAAGAGATAAAGCTGCTTCTTATTCCCGGTGACCCTCAGGACGACCGCAACGCAATACTCGAAATACGCGGAGGAACAGGCGGCGACGAAGCAGCCATTTTCGCAGGCGACCTCTACCGCATGTATAGCAAATACTGCGAAAGCAAAGGATGGCGCATGGAAGTATCAAGTTTCAGCGAAGGCACATCGGGCGGCTACAAAGAGATAATATGCACCGTAAGCGGCGAAAAAGTTTACGGCACACTAAAATACGAATCGGGAGTACACCGCGTGCAACGTGTTCCCGCAACCGAGACACAAGGCAGAGTACACACATCGGCAGCATCCGTGGCAGTACTACCCGAAGCAGAGCCATTCGACGTAGAGATAACAGAGAGCGCCATAAAATGGGACACATTCCGCTCAAGCGGTGCCGGAGGACAGAATGTAAACAAAGTAGAATCAGGTGTGCGTCTGCGCTACCCGTGGCACAATCCCGAGACAGGACAGACAGAAGAGATACTCATAGAGTGCACCGAGACACGCGACCAGCCAAAGAACAAAGAACGCGCCCTTGCCCGTCTGCGTACACTCATATACGACCGCGAGCACAGACGCTACACCGATGACATAGCAAACAAACGCAAGACAATGGTATCCACAGGCGACCGTTCGGCAAAGATACGCACATACAACTACCCACAGGGACGCATCACCGACCACCGTATAAACTACACAATATATAACCTGCAAGCATTCGTAAACGGCGACATACAAGATTGCATCGACCACCTTATTGTAGCCGAGAACACCGAACGCATGAAAGAAAACGAACTTTAAGAAAAAACAAACAAAAAAACAACATACAAAATGAACAAACAAGAACTAATCAAACAGATTAAACAGAAACGCTCATTTCTGTGCGTAGGTCTCGACAGCGACATAAAAAAAATACCCGCCTGTCTGCTCGGCAGCGAAGACCCCGTATTTGAATTCAACAAAGCCATCATAGATGCCACAGCCCCCTACACCGTAGCCTACAAGCCCAACCTTGCATTCTACGAAGCCACCGGCGTAAAAGGATGGATAAGCCTCGAAAAAACAGTAAAATACATAAAAGAGAATCACCCCGAAATTTTCATTATCGCCGATGCCAAACGCGGTGATATAGGAAACACCTCGGCACTCTATGCACGCTCATTCTTTGAAGAGATGCAAGTACACGCACTCACCGTTGCACCCTACATGGGCGAAGACAGCGTATCCCCCTTCCTCTCATACGAAGGAGCATGGGTTATAGTGCTTGCCCTTACATCCAACCCCGGCTCGCACGATTTTCAGCTCACAAAAGACGAGAATGGAGAAATGCTGTTCGAGAAAGTACTGCGCACCTCGCAAAAATGGGGAAGCGACCAAAACATGATGTACGTAGTGGGAGCAACACAAGGCAAATCATTTGAGAATGTTCGCAACATAGTACCCAACCACTTCCTATTAGTGCCGGGTGTAGGAGCACAAGGCGGCTCTTTAGAAGAAGTATGCAAATATGGCATGAACAACGAATGTGGACTACTGGTAAATGCCAGCCGCGCCATAATCTTTGCCGACAACAGCGAGAATTTCGCAGCTGCCGCAAAAGAAAAAGCACACGACTACCAAAAACAGATGGAAAAAGAGTTAACTTCACACGGAATAATATAAAAATCAGCCAAAGAAGCTGTTTAAATTTATCTCATTCCGAGAAAAGATTTATTAGAAATTTAAACAGCTTCCAAGCACCGCTACCCAAGTTAGCAATTTAACATACTCGCCAATATACAAAAAAAACAGCAAACACCCAATAAAAGGCCAGTAACAAAGTCAACAAGACACCAATTATTAAAACAAAAGTAAATTTGTGCAAAACAGTCACCTCACTTTGGTAAATATTCACTATTTTCGCCGAATAAACAGGTATTAACCATGTAAAAACAGAATTTAGATATGAAATTCACAGCAAAACAGATAGCCTCTTTCATAGACGGAGAGATAATAGGAAACGAAAATGCCGAAGTATACACTTTCGCAAAAATAGAAGAAGGTGTTCCCGGCGCACTTTCATTTCTTGGCAATCCAAAGTACACCGAGTATATCTACACCACCGAATCTACGATAGTATTGGTAAACAAAGACTTTGTTCCCACAAAAGAAATCAAACCAACACTGATAAAAGTAGACAACGCCTACAACAGCCTGGCAAAACTGCTCACCATATACGAAGCCAGCAAACCCAAGAAGCAAGGAATCAGCTCATTGGCCTCGATAGCCACATCGGCAAAGATTGGAGAGAACTGCTACATAGCCCCCTACGTTGTAATAGGAGAAAACTGCGAGATTGGTGACAACTGCATGCTATACGACGGTGTTTCTGTTGGCGACGGAGTAAAAATAGGTAGCAACAACACAATATATTCACACGCAGTGATATATCACGACTGCCGCATAGGGAATAATTGCATACTGCACGGCGGATGCGTAATAGGTGCCGACGGATTCGGCTTTGCTCCCACAGCAAACGGCTACGAAAAAATTCCACAGACAGGCATTGTCATAGTGGAAGACAACGTAGAAATAGGCGCAAACACCTGCATCGACCGTGCAACAATGGGTGCCACCGTAATACACAGCGGAGTGAAGCTCGACAACCTGATACAAATAGCACACAACGACGAAGTAGGAAGCCACACCGCAATGGCAGCACAAGTAGGCGTTGCAGGCAGCACCAAGATTGGCGAGTGGTGCATATTCGGAGGGCAAGCCGGAATATCCGGACACAGCACCATAGGCAACCACACAACAATAGGTCCGCAATGCGGCACAATAGGCAATCTGAAAGGCGGTGAAACAGTATTAGGTTCACCCGCAATAGATGCAAAAGAATACATACGCGCAGCAGCCTATTTGAAACGTCTGCCCGAGATGAGCAAAAAAATAAAAGAGCTGACACGCGAAATAGAGGAACTTAAGAAAAACAAATAATAAAAACAAAGTTCAAATGAACAATAAGCAGAAAACATTAAACGGAAGTTTTTCACTATTCGGCAAAGGCCTGCACACAGGGCTGAGCCTTACAGTGACATTCAACCCGGCCCCTGAAAATTACGGATACAAGATACAACGCATCGACCTTCCCGGAGAACCCATTATAGACGCTGTTGCCGAAAATGTTACAGAAACAACACGCGGCACAGTACTCTCAAAAGGCGAAGCAAAAGTGAGCACCGTAGAGCACGCCATGGCAGCCCTCTTTGCATCGGGCATCGACAACTGTCTGATGCAGGTAAACGGCCCCGAATTCCCTATACTCGACGGCAGCGCCATACAATACGTCGAGAATATAGAACGCGTAGGCCTTAAAGAGCAAAATGCCGAAAAGGACGTATTCATTATAAAATCCAAGATAGAGATAAAGGACGAAAACACAGGCAATTCGGTAATAATACTACCCGATGAAAAGTTCAGTCTCAACGTACTTGTGCATTACGACTCCGGTATACTCTACAACCAATATGCCACACTCGAGGATATGGAGGATTTTAAAGAAGAAGTTGCATCGAGCCGCACATTTGTGTTTGTACGCGAGTTGGAACCCCTTCTTCAAGCAGGACTGATAAAAGGCGGCGACCTCGACAATGCCATAGTCATATACGAGCGAGAAATGCCCCAGGAACAATACAACCGCCTTGCCGATGTGATGGGCGTTCCCCACATGGACGCCACAAAGTTAGGCTATCTGAACCACAAGCCGCTTGTATGGAACAACGAACCGGCACGCCACAAACTGCTCGACATCATAGGCGACCTTGCCCTGATAGGCAAGCCGCTGCAAGGACGCATCATTGCCACCTGCCCCGGACACACCATAAATAATAAGTTCGCACGCGCAATGCGCAAGATAATACGCCAAAATCAGATACAGGCTCCCATCTACAACCCCAATGACGCCCCCGTCATGGAGGTTAACAGAGTGCGCGAACTGCTACCCCACCGTTTCCCATTCATGCTGGTAGACAAAATAATAGAAATGGGGTCTAACTACATAGTAGGCGTAAAAAACGTAACCGCAAACGAACCATTCTTCCAAGGACACTTCCCCGACGAACCGGTAATGCCCGGAGTGTTGATGGTGGAAGCCATGTCACAAGTAGGAGGTCTGATGGTACTCAACATGATAGAAGAACCAGAGCGACACTCCACCTATTTCCTAAAGATAGACAAAGTTGTATTCCACAAGAAAGTGGTACCGGGCGATACATTAGTGTTCCGCGTAGAACTTGTGACACCACTGCGCCACGGCATCGCAATGATGAAAGGTTACGGATTCGTAGGTGAAAGCATAGCAGTGGAAGCAACATTCGCCGGGCAGATTATCAAGAACAAATAACATAATACAAACGTTCTAAAAACCAACAATATGATTAGTCCATTGGCATACATCGACCCCGAAGCACGCATTGGGGAGAACTGCGAAATAGGAGCTTTCGCATATATTGACAAAAATGTTGTTATTGGCGACAACTGCGTCATAATGCCACATGCATCAGTACTCTACGGAACACGCATGGGTAACAACAACCATGTATTTCACGGAGCAGTAGTGGGCGGAATTCCACAAGACCTTAAATTCAAAGGAGAAGAGACCACCTGCGAGATAGGCGACAATAACCTCATCCGCGAAAATGTGACAATAAATCGCGGCACCGCATCACGCGGTAAAACCATAGTAGGCAGCAACAACCTATTTATGGAAAATTCCCACATAGGACACGATTGCGTCATAGGCAACGGCATCATAATAGGCAATTCAAGCAAAATAGCCGGCGAGGTAATAATCGACGACAACGCCATATTGAGCGCCTGCGTACTTGTGCACCAATTCTGTCACATAGGCGGATATGTGATGATACAGGGCGGTTGCCGATTCAGCATGGATGTTCCACCATATATAATAGTAGGACGCGAACCCTCGCGTTACTGCGGCTTGAACATCGTCGGCCTGCGTCGTCGCGGATTCACCAACGAAGTAATAACAAACATACGTAACGCCTACCGCCTTATATATGAGAGCGACAATAATGTAACAACAGGTGTAGCAAAAATAAAAGAGACAATAACCATGTGCCCCGAAATAGAATACATACTCAACTTCATCGAAAATGAGTCGGAACGAGGCATCATAGGATAAAAAACAAAGCATTATGGTATACAAATTCAGACTTTTATCAGATGAAGCAGAAAACTTCAGACGAGACATAGAGATAGATTCCGATGCAACATTTCACGACCTGCACAAAGCCATTTTAGCATCGGTGAACTATCCCGACGACCAGATGACATCCTTTTTTACCTGCAACGACAACTGGATAAAAGAGACCGAAATAACACTCGAGGATATGGGAAGCCGCTCCGACGAAGATAACTACGTAATGTCAGAGACACAACTGAGCGAGCTTGTTACAGAAGAGAAGCAACATCTCATGTACGTATTCGACCCACTTGGTGACCGCGTTTTTTTCATGGAACTGAGCAAGATAGAATATGGCAAAGACATTGACGAAGCACGATGCGTAAAGGCATTAGGCGAACCACCCACACAAATGCTCGACTTCGACCAGCTGATGAGTAAAAACGACATAAGCTCAGGAGTGGAGCTGGACGAAGACTTCTATGGCAGCAACGAATATAACGACGAAGATTTGGACGGACTAGATCTTGACGGAATAGCCGATACAAGCTCCATTGACGACCTCTATTAAATGAATACTCTGCTGGTTCTGATAGGCCCCACAGCTGTGGGAAAAACCGCTACGAGCTTTGCAATAGCCGAGCACTTCGGTTGTCCGATAATATCTGCCGACTCACGGCAGATGTACCGAGGAATGGAGATAGGAACGGCAGCCCCCACACGGCAGGAGCAGACCCTACACAAACACTATTTTGTGGGGCAGCTCCTGCCGGGCGACTATTACAGCGCCGCACGCTACGAACAAGAGGTTCTGTCGGTGCTTGAAAAAGAGTTTCCCAAGCACCCAACCATGCTGCTCACAGGCGGTTCAATGCTATACATTGACGCAGTATGCAAAGGAATCGACGACATACCCACAGTGGACGAAGAGACACGAAACATCATAAAAGAGAGATACACTAGCGAAGGCCTTGAACAGCTATGCAACGAGCTTAAAATACTCGACCCCGAATACTATCGTCAAGCAGATACAAAAAATCCCAAGAGAGTGATGCACGCTCTTGAGATATGCTACATGACAGGAAAGCCATATAGCAGTTTCCTTTCGGGCGAGAAAAGAAAACGCCCCTTCAACATAATCAAAATAGGACTGCAACGCGAACGCGAAGAGCTCTATTCACGCATCAACCAACGTGTAGATGCAATGATAGAATCAGGGCTTATGGAAGAGGCAAAAAAATTATATCATCTGCGCCACCATAATTCATTGAACACCGTAGGCTATAAAGAGATGTTCAAAGTAATAGACGGCGAATGGGAACTACCCTTTGCCATAGAAAAAATAAAACAGAACACACGCATATACTCTCGCAAACAGCAAACATGGTACCGCCGCGACGAAGAGATTCGCTGGTTCCACCCCGACGAAAAAGACGATATCATCCGTTACATCGAGTCAGAAATATCAAATACGTCACTCTGAATACAATTTACCCTGCCATGTGTCACGCTCACGCATGCGACGCTTAACAATTTCAACAAGTTCATAATTCTTTATCCCCCAATCCGGAGCAATCAGCAAATTCTTTGGCGACTGCGAAGCAAAACGCTCCAACACAATACCGGGATGCAGACGTTCAACATAATCCACAACAGTCTCGACATACTCCTCGAGAGTGAAAAGCGAAAAATCCTGCGGACACTCATAATACTCCGATGCCATGCGCGTACCACGTATCAACTGCAGCTGATGCAGTTTAAGCGTTGTCAAAGGCAGACGCGACAGCTCCTCGGCCTGCTTCATCAACATACCACGTGTTTCACCCGGCAGACCCAAAATAATATGTGCACCAACAGGAATCCCCCGCGAAGCCGTGCGACAAACAGCATCCACAGAGACAGCATAATCATGCCCACGGTTGATGCGAATCAAAGTACGCTCATCGGTGCTCTCAATACCATACTCCACAAGAACATACACCTTTTTCGATAAAATCTGCAAATAGTCGAGCAGGGCCTCGGGCATGCAATCGGGGCGCGTCCCAATCACAAGACCCACACACCCATCCACAGCCAATGCCTCCTCGTATCTGCGCTGCAATTCTACAAGCGGAGCATAAGTATTCGTATATGCTTGAAAATATGCCAGATAACGCATTGCCGGATATTTATGCGCAAAAAAAGCTATACCGTCGCGCATCTGCTCGGTCACAGATTTTTCACGGTTACAATAAGCAGGGCTGAATGTACGATTATCACAGAACGTACACCCTCCGCGCCCCACCGAGCCATCTCTGTTGGGACAAGTAAAACCCCCATCAATTGTTATCTTCTGCACCTTACATCCGAAACATCTGCGCAGATAAGTGCTGAAGTCATTATAGTAAAATCTATTATTATCGTTCATGATAAGCAAAGTTACTAAAAAGGATGGAAACAATCAAAATATAAGAAGCTGCATAACACAACAAACAGCACAAAAAGATAATAAGAGAGAGACGGCAACACTTCCATATATCAATAATTTAGCGTATCTTCGCAGAAAAATATAAAAACACGAAACAATATAAAAAAGACTACAATAATGAAGAAAATTCTCTCAACGCTGTTGACAGCGCTTATTACACTTCCCATTTTTGCCGATAACGGCATTACACTAAAAGATGTGATGAGTGGCACATTCTGGCCCCAACGCTATTCAGCCATTGTACCTATGGCAGACGGCGAACATTTTGCACGCATGAGTGCCGATTACAGCATGATTCTGCAATGTTCGTTCAAGAGTGGCGAAGTTGTAGATACCATATTCGATGCTTCCACAGCACGCGGATTCGACAAGAAACATATCGACGGCTACCAATTCTCGCCCGACGAGAGCCGCATCCTCATACAAACAAACACAAAAAGCATCTACCGCCGCTCATTCACAGCCGAGCACTACATCTTCTCGCGCAAGAACAACAAGGTAGCGCCACTCTCGCAGAATGGAGCACAGCAGGTTCCCAAATTCTCGCCCGACGGAACAATGATAGCCTTTGTGCGCAACAACAACATATTCATCGTAAAACTGCTATTCGACAACAGCGAGTCACAAGTGACCGATGATGGCGAATTCGGCAAGATAATAAACGGAATACCCGATTGGGTATACGAAGAAGAGTTCTCCACCAACTGCTCATACGATTGGAGCGCCGACAGCAAAATGCTTGCCTACATACGCTACGACGAGAGCGGAGTTATGAACTACGATATGCCAATGTATATCCCCACACAAAGCAAAGTGGAATATGACCCTTACGTAGCACCATACAGCTATAAATACCCCGTGGCAGGAGCCGACAATTCAAAAGTGACAGTGCACACTTTCGACGTAAAAAGCCGCGTAACACGACAGCTGAAGTTAGAGACAGACCCCGAGAGCTACATACCCCGAATAATATTCACCAAAGACCCCGAGACACTTGCCGTTGTCACACTCAATCGCCACCAGAGCGTAATGGATATATTTGCAGCAAATCCACGCTCAGGACTATGTAAACGCATACTGCGCGAAGAGAGCGACACCTATCTTAACGAAAGCACCTACGCAAAGATAAAATTCTTTGACAAACATTTTGTGCTGCACAGCGAGCGCAGCGGCTACAACCACCTGTACCTATACAGCATGGACGGCAATCTCATACGCCCGATAACAAGCGGAGAATACGAAGTGACAGATTTCTTCGGATGGGAACAAAAGAGCAACGAATTTTACTATTCAAGCAACGAGGGCAGCCCTCTGCGAAACAACATATACAAAACAGACCGCAAAGAACGAAAAACACGCCTCACACCCAATGACGGCACCAACAGCGCAGTATTCAGCAAAGGAATGAAATACTTCATAAATACCTTTGACAACATCACCACTCCACCCGTGGTAACCACAAACGACAATAAGGGAAACACCATAAAAACCCTTCTCGACAACAGCGCACTCAACGAGCGCCTCTCACACATGCAACTTCCTCAAAAAGAGTTCTTCACATTCACCACAAGCGACGGTGTAGATATAAACGGTTGGATGATAAAGCCACACGACTTTGACCCTGCAAAAAAATATCCGGCTATAATGTTCCAATACAGTGGCCCCTACTCACAAAGCGTACAGGACACATGGTACACAGGACAATATCCCGGAGCAGCTTTTGAAACCTACATGTGCGGCAAAGGATTCATAATGGTGTGCGTCGACGGCCGAGGAACCGGTGGCCGAGGAACCGAATTTGGAAAATGCACATACATGAAATTAGGCTACTACGAACCTAAAGATCAGGTTGAAGGAGCAAAATACCTGAGCACACTACCATATATCGACAGCAAAAACATAGGAATATGGGGTTGGAGTTTCGGCGGCTACAACACCATAATGTCCATGAGTCAGAACGATGCAGTGTTCAAAGCAGGTGTTGCAATTGCAGCTCCAACCGACTGGCGATTCTATGATACAGTATATACCGAGCGCTTCATGCGCACCCCAAAAGAGAACAAAGAGGGCTACGACATAGGCTCGGCTGTGGTGCACGCCGATAAACTGAACGGCAAACTGCTTCTTATACATGGAACAGCCGACGACAATGTGCACTTCCGCAACATGTTGCGCTACGTACATGCACTCAATCAAGCCGGAAAGCCCTTTGAGATGGCACTCTACCCCGACAGCAATCATGGCATATACTTCGGACAGAACACACGCATGCACCTGTTTGAACGTCTCAGCAACTTCTTCATAGACAATCTCTTAGACAACAGTACCCATTAATAAATTTAAACAGCTCTGAGTACAGACTAAAACAAAAAACAACAAAGACTATGACTACATAGTTTATAATAATAGAAACAGCCATAAATAATCGAATGAGTATACTGCTGACAACCGTACTGATATGTTTTCTTGGTGGGAACATATATATATACATAAGAATCCTGCAAACATTACATTCGGCATCTGTTGCGGTAAAAATATTATTTTCGATTATTTTTTGGTTGTTGGCAGCAATGCTGTTCATTGTACTTACCACACGCCACTCCAACATACCGGAATTTATTCCAAAAATGATGTTTACCATCGGCTGCCTGTGGTTCATATTTATCATGTATATGACCTTGATAATGCTTGCTGCAGACGCCATAAAACACTTTTTCGTGCCGGGTATGCGTTACGGAATACTATATTCATTCGGAATAACAACAATCATACTTTTAGCCGGACACATTAACTATCTGCACCCGAAAATCAACAGAATAGAGATGCCCATAGAAAAAGAATTTGCCAATGGCGACACGGTTACAGTGGTTGCCGTTAGCGACATTCACTTGGGCTACGGCACAGGCCGCAAGCGTTTGAGCAAACTTGTGGATATGATAAATTCCGAAAAACCGGATGTAATACTCATTGGTGGCGACCTCATAGACAACAGCCTCATACCTCTTTACAATGAGAATATGGACGAGGAACTAAAACGTCTGAAAGCCCCGATGGGTATATACATGGCACCCGGCAATCACGAGTATATAAGCGGAATCGACGAAAGTGTCCGATTTATAAACCGCACACAGATTAAAATGCTTTTCGACAGTATAGTGACACTGCCCAACGGAATACAGATAATATGTCGCGACGATGCCCGCAACCAAATGAAACGTATGAGCATTGATAAACTTACAGCAAAGTGCGACTCACTGAAACCTATTATTCTGGTCGACCACCAACCATGGAAAATTTCCGAGAAAGACTCATCAGGCATTGATATTCAGTTCAGCGGACACACGCATCACGGACAAATATGGCCGGGCAACATAATCACCGACATTATCTACGAACAGAGTCACGGCTACCGCAAATGGCCACATTCGCATGTATACGTGTCGAGCGGACTGTCGCTGTGGGGGCCGCCATTCCGCATAGGAACAAATTGCGACATGGGAGTATTTAAGATTTACAGCACAAAATCAGAAACCGATACAATCAGTAACAATCACCACAAGCAAAAGAGACAAAGAGAAGAAGAGTAAATTAACAGCCGTCCTGCCAAGCAGCTGATTTAGTTCAGCCCCTTGCGCTCTTCTTAAAGACCTCCATGTGATAAAATGCAAAAGAAGATACATCGCAGGAACCGATAAAGCCCACAAAGGCAACACCCTCCACAAAGGCAACATTATAATAACAGCCGCCACCCCCGACAGCAAATAAAAGTGCAACATAGCCCTGCGACCAAAAATAACCACTGTGGTACGTTTACCCACCGCCGCATCATCCTCGGCATCACGATAATTGTTCACCACAAGCACGTTTGCAGCCAACAGCCCCACCGCTAAAGATGTAGGAAGAGAGAAACAGAGAGAATCCCACGTACCACTCTGAAGAAAACAAGTGAATGTCGCCGGGACTATTCCAAAAAAAACAATCACCGCAACATCACCCCAGCCATGATGCGACAGAGGATAGGGGCCGGCACTGTAAGCCAACGCAAAAAGCATAATTAAAGCACCCACAATAATAAGCCACCAAGGACCATACAAAAGCAACATACAACCAACAACAGCCGCAGCAAAAAGTGTAAGATAAGTGGCACACTTCATTGCCCCCGGAGCAATCTCACCCTCAGTAACCCCACGACGAAAGCCACTGCGCCCCTTTTTGTCTATACCATTCTTAAAATCGTAATACTCATTACCAAAATTTGAAGCAATCTGAGCAAGCACGGCAAAAGCAAGACACAGACATGCCGGAACAGCATTGAAATCTTCTGAAAGAATGGCACAACTGATTCCGGCAATAACACCTGCCACACTCACAGGCAACGTCCTAAGACGCATGGCCTCAATCCACTTACGCATAGCCTGTCACTCTTTTTTACCAACATACATTCTGCATATTCCAAACGTAAGCGGAGTGTGCTCTACAACAGCAAAGCCTGCCGCTTTCATCATAGCGATAAACCTATCAGGCGCAGGGAAATTCAGCACAGATGCCGGCAAATATTCATAAGCACCACGATTGCCCGACACAAAGTCGCCTATTGCAGGCAGTATTCTCAAGAAATAGAGTTTATAACACCAACGGAGATAAGCATTTGAGGGAACGGAAAGTTCAAGAATAACCAATTTGCCACCCTTGACAAGCACACGATACATCTCGCCAAGCCCAATCTCAAGATGTTCAAAGTTACGCACCCCGAATCCCACTGAGATACGGTCGAAAGAAGAATCCTCGTATTGCAATGCTTCGCAATCCCCTTCGAACATCTCAACATTTGTAAGCGAAGCACGCTTAACCTTTTCACGACCAATCTCTAACATTCCCTCCGAAATATCAATGCCCACGATTCTGCTTCCCGCAGCGGCGCATCTGGCAATTTCAATTGTAAAATCGCCCGTACCGCACGCAACATCCAGAATATTTTGTGCAGCCGAAACATCTGTAATCTCGCGCACAGCCCTCTTTCTCCACCCTTTATCTATATTAAGCGAGAGTATATGATTCAGTTTATCATAGTCAGGCGCTATATTATCAAACAATCTCTTTATACCTTCTTTCTTAGCCATTATTATAATTTATTTTTTTACTAAACAGACATAAATAAGTAATATTACATTCATCAGCAACGCATATATTATTGCAGGCAGAGCCATCTCGCCACTATTGAAGATAAATGGAGACGAAGCTATCGCTATTGCTTGTGCCGCATTCTGCATTCCAACCTCAATCACCAGCGTGCGACACGTGGCATCACTAAATGCTGCGGCACGCGATATTACGGAAGTTGACAACATAGACAACAAGATGAGCAACGCTGCAGAGAATCCGAGTATGGCCATATTTTCGGCAATTTCGCTTCTATATTGCAAGAAAAACACTAACGCCAATGTCATCAGAGCCGGAAAAGCAATCTTCCCCAAAACCTTGTTCACTCTCATGGCAGCAACAGGAAAATAATGCTTGAAAACAGCACCCGACAGCAACGGCAGAAAAAGCAAAAGAATATTCTGAACAAACAACTTCCCTATGGGCAGATTAATTTCCACTCCCGAAATGTCAGTCACCAAATGAGAAACAAATTCCATTATTAGAGGAAGTGTGAATAGTGTAATTATACTGCTCAATGCGGTAAGCGTCACCGACAATGCAATGTCTCCTTTAGCCAGCATCGAGAACACATTGGAAGAACTGCCCCCGGGACAGCACGATACAAGCATAAGTCCCATAAAATATACCGGCGGCAGCTGCAAACCCCAAGCCACTATGAAAGCTATCATCGGAAGCAATAGAATCTGCCCCGCCATTCCCGCCATCACAGCCTTTGGATTTTTAAAAACATTTGTAAAAGCCGCTCTATTCAGCTCTATGCCCAACATAAACATTAGTACCAGCAAAATGGGCATCACTATAAATATCGTATTCATGAACAAGTTCTTTTGAGTGTGCAAAAATATATCATTTGCAATAATCTATCACTATCTTTACACCACCTATTTAGCAAGTGTTTAAATTTCTATTATTATCAGACCTTGTTTTATTTGCCACCACACCTTGCAGAATGAGATACCGCATTAAACGCAAAAATGACGACCCATTCAGAGTCGTCATTTTTTTCTCGGTTACTTTTAACGTATTATGCGTTAACAGTAGCCATGTGAGCGATAAGGTCGAGAACCTTGTTAGAGTAACCAATCTCGTTGTCGTACCAAGAAACAACTTTCACGAATGTATCGGTGAGAGCTATACCTGCCTTAGCATCGAAGATTGATGTACGAGTGTCACCAAGGAAGTCTGAAGAAACAACTGCATCCTCTGTGTAGCCGAGAATACCCTTGAGCTCACCCTCAGAAGCCTCTTTCATAGCAGCGCAAATCTCTGCGTATGTAGCGGGCTTTGCAAGGTTAACAGTAAGGTCAACTACAGAAACGTCCAAAGTGGGAACGCGCATAGCCATACCTGTGAGCTTGCCGTTGAGTGCGGGAATTACCTTACCTACAGCCTTAGCAGCACCTGTTGAAGAGGGGATGATGTTGCCTGCTGCGGCGCGACCACCTCTCCAGTCCTTCAAAGAGGGACCGTCAACAGTCTTCTGAGTAGCGGTTGTAGAGTGAACAGTTGTCATAAGACCATCGGTGATACCGAACTTGTCGTTCAAAACCTTAGCGATGGGAGCCAAGCAGTTTGTTGTACAAGAAGCGTTAGAAACGAACTGTGTACCCTTAACGTATGTTTTCTCGTTAACACCGCAAACAAACATAGGAGTATCATCCTTTGAGGGAGCTGACATTACAACATATTTTGCACCTGCCTCGATGTGAGCCTGAGCCTTCTCTTTTGTAAGGAAAAGACCTGTTGACTCAACTACGTACTCAGCACCAACTGCATCCCACTTCAAATCTGCGGGGTTGCGCTCTGCTGTTACGCGGATAGCCTTACCATTAACAATGAGACGGCTGTTCTCAACGTCTGCTTCGATTGTACCATCGAAGATACCGTGCATTGTATCATACTTAAGCATGTATGCCAAGTAATCTACGGGGCAAAGGTCGTTGATACCTACAATCTCAATGTCGTTTCTTGTCTGAGCGGCACGGAAAACGAAACGGCCGATGCGGCCAAAACCGTTAATACCTACTTTTGTCATATTACTTATATAAATTAATAAAAAGGTTAATAAAATATCATTTCAAAATCATCCGCAATTGCAGGTGTGTGCCGTAGAGCACGCAACAAACAATACAGCAGATAGCAATATTAAGATAGTTGCCGATTTTAAATTTTTCATCCTCCACTTCTCTTAAATACACTGCAAATTTAAGACTTTCTTTTCACACTTGCAAAACAAATAGGGGAAAATGGAGGGTGCGAACAGAAAAAATAGAGATATTAAAACTTAGATGAAGAAAATCCACCTTTAATTTTGCAATTAGCACAGTTTGTAGTATCTTCGCGCATTATTTAGGAATTTTAAAAAAACAGAACAGTGGCTAAGAGTAAATTTCTTCAAGACTTCAAAGCCTTTGCTATGAAAGGCAACGTAGTGGACATGGCAGTCGGTGTGATAATCGGAGGTGCATTCGGAAAGATTGTTACATCGGTGGTAAACGATATTATAATGCCTCCCATCGGGTTGCTGATTGGCGGTGTTAACTTCAAAGACCTGAAATGGGTGATGAAGGACGCTGTTACAGCAGCCGACGGAACTGTGGAGACAGCAGCCGTTACATTAAACTACGGTAATTTCTTGCAGCAGACTTTCGATTTTCTAATCATAGCAATGTCTATATTTATTATGATTAAGGCCATCGCAAAGCTCACCGAGAGAAAAAAGAAAGAAGAAGCTGCTGCGCCTGCGGCTCCGGCACCGGTTCCCGAGCCATCGGCCGAGGAGAAACTTCTTACAGAAATACGCGACCTCTTGAAATAGAAAAAATAACGTGCGCAATAAAAAATAAGAGTGAAAACATTTCGCTCTTATTTTTATTATACGGATAATCACATAGAGTAAACAACCTTATTTAATATACAACACCATGAAACAAGACATGATAGTCATTCTTGACTTGGGCAGCCACGAGAACACCGTGCTTGCCAGAGCAATACGCGCATTGGGTGTATACAGCGAAATATACCCCCACGACATCACAGTTGAGGAACTTAAATCGTTGCCCAACGTAAAGGGCATCATCATTAACGGAGGCCCCAACAATGTAATAGACGGTGTAGAGATAGACGTTAATCACGACATATACAACGCAGGCTTTCCAATTATGTCGGCCGGACACGACAAAGCCCTGTGCGACGTAAAACTTGCACAATTCACCGACAACGTAGAAGCAATAAAAGAGGCCGTAAAAGGCTTCGTATTTGACACCTGCAAGGCAGAAGCCAATTGGAACATGAAGAACTTTGTAAATGACCAGGTGGAGCTTATTCGTCGTCAGGTGGGCGACCGCAAAGTGCTTCTTGCCCTTTCGGGGGGTGTCGACAGCTCGGTTGTGGCAGCCCTTCTTTTGAAAGCCATAGGCAACAACCTTGTTTGCGTACACGTAAACCACGGACTGATGCGCAAAGGCGAGTCGGAAAATGTCATAGAGGTATTCCGCAATCAACTATGCGCCAATCTTGTATATGTAGATGCCACCGACCGCTTCCTCGGCAAGCTCGAATGCGTTGAAGACCCCGAACAGAAGCGCAAGATAATAGGCGGCGAATTTATCCGCGTATTTGAAGAGGAAGCACGCAAGCTCGACGGCATAGACTTCCTTGGTCAAGGCACCATATACCCCGATATAGTAGAGAGCGGCACAAAGACAGCAAAGATGGTAAAATCGCACCACAATGTAGGCGGCCTTCCCGATGACATGCAGTTTGCACTTGTAGAGCCCATACGCCAGTTGTTCAAAGACGAGGTACGCGCCTGCGGTCTTGAGCTTGGCCTTCCCTACGAAATGGTATATCGTCAGCCGTTCCCCGGCCCCGGCCTTGGTGTTCGCTGCCTTGGCGCCATCACCCGCGACCGCTTAGAGGCCGTTCGCGAGTCGGATGCCATTTTGCGCGAAGAATTTGCAAAGGCAGGCCTCGACAAAAAAGTATGGCAATACTTCACCATCGTACCCGACTTCAAGTCGGTGGGTGTAAAAGACAACGCCCGTTCCTACGATTGGCCTGTGATAATACGCGCCGTAAACACAGTAGATGCCATGACAGCCACCATCGAACAAATAGATTGGCCTATCCTGCTGAAAATCACCGACCGCATACTCGCCGAAGTTAAGAACGTCAATCGTGTATGCTACGATATGTCGCCGAAACCCTCTGCAACCATCGAGTGGGAATGATTTTTGCCTCAAAAAAGGTAAAAATTATCGACAAGGCGAGTAGCAAAAGGTCGCACGAAGCGTGGATAAAATTCACGCCGTGCGGGTTGCGAACAACGAGCCTTGTCAATAAAAAACCTAATAATAAACAACTTACAAACTGCCTTAACCCATAAAACGGTTAGGGCAGTTTCTTTTATATACACCCTCCAGACCATTCTGGAGGGTATTTTTAACATAATAGTTAACGAATATAAATTGGCACCACTTTTTGACACCGGTTGCAATTGCCACAGAACAGAAGAAAGAGGAATACAAAGAGGTTATTTCACTCTTAAAGCGTGATTACTCTGTACGAAACACAGCAAAGTTATCAAGCGTTAGCGTTAGTACAGTACAAAGGGTAAAAAGAGAGTTTTCATTATAAAAGTTATTGCTCCTGGCGAAGCCGGGAGCAATAACTTTTATAATACATCTTGGTCTTTAGATTTCTTTTTAAGGTCTCTCTTTATTTCACTTTTACCATTTAAAAACAATCCAAGCAATACAACCATTGTTACAGTAAGAAATGTAGCGGCAAATTTTAACATTTCAAATTTTATTGCAAAAAATACAGCAACAGCCACACACAAGAAAACTATAATAAAACCAAAGATTTGTCCTCTTTTACTTTGTTCAACTTGACCAAATATAGCTTTTTTTTCAAGCAACATTCTATGGTCTTGTTGTTTCTCAGCCATTTTCAATATTCTATCTGCTGCACCTGGTTGTATTTGCTCATACTCTGCCAAAGCTTTTGGCGGCGGTATTGGTCCAGAATACGTTTCACTTCTTATTATCATTAAGGCTTCTTTGACTTCTTCCTTTTTATTTTCAGGTACAGCCTCAAGAATAACTTCTACAGGGTTTTCTTTATTATTAGTTTCGCTATCTAAACTATTATGCGGTTTATCATTTGACATTTTTCACTCATTTATATAGTTCCAAAGATTTATATATATCCATTCCAATTGTTCCAAAATCAGATTCAATAGCTGTTTTATCAGCTTGTAAAGAAGACCTTGAAGCGTTAAAGGTATAATATGACGAAAAAACACTCAAAATACTACCAATTCCCATTATAAAAGAATTCGTAGCAAATAGATAATCTGTTCTATAAAATGATTTTTTCATAACTTTATTATATATGAAAATTATGCAAAAACAAAGCTTGACAACTTTATGTTACTAATATACAATCAAAGGAACGAATTTGTTGTATTTAAAAAACTATTTAATGTTTAATTAGTAATTATTCACAAATTTACATTTAAAAGAATATGTTCTATTCCTATATATAGAATCATACAAACTCAATTTTTATTGGCAAATATAATGAATTATAGGAGGAAAAACAACAAATATTTAGTTTTTTTTGATATATTTGCAACGTGTTCGGGTTAATTGCAGAGTCAACCAGCAAGTGCAACATTACGAAATAAATTTGTAAAAGCACTCTTTTGGTGTTAAAAAGTTCAGTTTTTCTCTTGGTCTTTCGTTTAATTTGTATTGTGTTTTCTTTATTTTTCTGTCAGTAACGGTACTTATATCCGTTCCTTTCGGTATATATTGCCTGATGAGTTTGTTCTCATTTTCTACTCCTCCTTTCTGCCAAGAGCAGTACGAATCTGCAAAGTAAATGGGCACATTCAGTTGCTTTGTAATCCACTCGTGTTCGGCAAATTCGCAGCCGTTGTCAGTGGTAATGGTCTTTAATGCCTCTCCCTTGTATGGCAGCAGCAAACGCCATACAGCCTTAGCAACAGGTTTTGCTTTCTTGCCTTGCCTGAGCTTTTCCATCAGCACAAAGTTGGTCGAGCGTTCCATAAGTACAAGTATGGCATTGCTTGCCTTATCTACAATCAAATCCATCTCCCAATCACCGAAGCGTTTGCCGTCTGCTTCCGCAGGCCTTTCGTGTATGCTGACACGGTTCTTTATATTAGTGGCCTTGGTTACACGATGAGGGCGGACTGTGCGTTTGTACTTCATCTTGTGCCTGCAATGCCCGGACAGTTCTCCGCTTTCATCGTTGCGTATCATTGCGTATATCGCTTCGTGGGATACCTTTACGCCTTCTTTCGCGAGATATCCGCTTATCTGGCGGGGAGACCATTGCTCGTCTTTAATGAGCTATTCTATACGCCATCGCCAAAGAGGGGACAGGCCTCTGTTGCCGGGAGTACGCTTCTTGCGTTCTTCGGCCTTTTCGTGTGCCTTGAACCATACATACTTGCCGTTCTTCGTGGAATTGCGTTTGATTTCACGACTGACGGTGGA
>JAFSAT010000022.1 GCA_017442185.1 Bacteroidaceae bacterium | reverse complement strand
CCCGGAAACGCATTGAAAAATTCTCTCTGCTTAAGTCCTGATTGTGGATTCTGCAATAAATCATTGTAGGCTTTACTTAATCTTGTCGTGTCGATGATAAAATATTGCGCTGAAACTGTTGCAAGCAATGTCATAAGCAGATATGTTGTTGATAATAGTCGTTTCATAAAATTTGTTATTAATTTTAATATTCCCGAGGATTTTCTAACCCTCTGCAGTTGAGATACAAATACTAACCTACAATATTGTAACTTGTATATTCTCAGATATACAAACTTGGCTGTTATAAGCCTTAAAAGACCATTAAATATCAGCGGGACAAACAAATTATCTTTGCTTATCCCGCTGATGTTTAATCATTTAACTCAATTTTTGCCTATTAATACTCCTCCTCGTCGAAGAGTTTTATTTGTTTTTTAATGAGCTGATAATCAATGCTGATGCTTTGTTATGATGTAGTTGAGAGATACATATTTGGCGGTAAACGGAGATAAAAGGCGATTGTTTATTGCGTAATATAAATTGAATTTGGCATTTTCGCAACCAAATAATTATATTTGTGCTATATTTTTGTGTCATTGATAAACTTAAAATTTGATGTATTATGAATGACAATGATTTTGAGATGATTGAGGAATTTCAATCGGATAGTATGGATGAACTTGTAAGTGAAAGGAAAAAGAATAAAGCTATTCAAAGTTTTTTAATGCAATCGTCCTTCCCTGTAAGGTACTCTCTTGTAGAGAATTATTCCAATGGAGATTCTTTTAGGAGTGAGATTGCACCAGAATATCTTGATGAATTAGCAGAGAATAAAAAAGACTCTCTTTCAGCACAAAAACATCGTAGCGACTCATTGTTTTATGCTACAATACCTATGGTACTAATTTATGAAGGGGGTTACGTTAATGATAAGTTCGACCGTGGCGGTGAAACTAATATGGGTATAACACAACCATTCCTTGATACATATAAAAAGAAAGCAGGTGTTAATATAGATAATGTTAAAAACTTAACAAAAAGCGATGCTATAAAATTATATAAAGCAGAATGGGATAGTAGGGGGTTTGGATTATTGGATAATGAGAATGTAATGAAACTTATTTATGATTTTTCTGTTAATTCAGGTCCAAGTACTGCAATTCGTTCTTTGCAGAAGGCCTTAAATAAGATGGGGTATAATTTAAAGGAAGATGGTTACATTGGCGATAAAACTAATCAAGCGGTGAACTCAGTGGATGAAAAATGGTTGAAGAAAGAACTGCTGAAGTCTCGTGCCGAACATTGTGATGCTATAATAGACAAACATCCTGAACAGAAACGTTATATAGAAGGTTGGTTTTATCGTATAAATGATTTAGGCAATAAGTTCGGTTGTGATACTATTTTCAAAAGCAGGCACCTAAAAAAGTAACTTATGAAAAGATTATTAGTGATTCTTAATGTGTTAACTATTATTGCTTGCGGTGGCAATAAACAGGTTGATGTTGCGGGCATCTCTCCCTCACCGTTTGTGGGTTGTTGGGAGTGTGTAGGAGCGAATGATACTATTCAAAATCTCTCGGTGTGCATAGGCGAGCGAGGCGATTCGTTGCTTGTGGCATTTTTTTGGGAGCGGCAGGAACCTTTTTATATGACGGGTAACCCATTGAGCGATAGCAAGGACAATGCCATACCTCAGGCTTGTATTCCTGTTCCAAAAAGAGGTAACAGTGCAGTTGGCACAATTGTGAACCAATATTTTAGTGTGTTCCAGAAATATCCAAAGAATGAGTACCATCCTCTTGCCTTTGAGTTAAAATCACTCGATACGCTTACGTTTAAAATAAGCGGTAATGTAAATTATTGGCCCGACAGCGGGGTGCTTGTGCGTAAAAACAGCGAGAATTACTCTTTTTCAACCGAGGTGGTAGATTTATATAAAGAGAATGCCTTTGTACCCGATGCTGATGTTTCGTCTGTAAATAAATTTGAAGTTGCGGGCATTGTGCCCACCCCGTTTGTAGGTGAGTGGGGGTGGGAGAATAACGGCCCTTGGCAAGATTTTAGTATAGGCATAGCCGCAAAGGGTGATTCGCTGTTGCTTGTAGCCGGTGGTGTGTTTTTAGGTGGTGCAAGAATACAAATGCCGGAGATTGGCGGTGATGGCAACTACTTACCACAAGCTCATCTGCTTGTTCCAACACGTGGAAATACTGCCACAGGGCGTTTCTTTTTGGATGCCGATTGCGGGGTTACATTGGAACTTTTCAGCGACAACACCCTTTTGTTTAAAACCGCAAAAAAACTTGGCTTCTGGCCCGATAGCGCGGTGATGGTGCGAATAAGCAGTGATAGTCCTGTTTTCAAATAATAGTGTTCATATAGTAAATTTTAATATTCCCGAGGATTTTCTAACCCTCTGCAGTTGAGATACAAATACTAACCCACTATATTGTAACTTGTATATTCTCAGATATACAAACTTGGCTGTTAAAAGCCTTAAAAGACCATTAAACATCAGCTAGATAAACAAACTGTTTTTGTTTGTCTCGCTGATGTTTAATCATTTAAAATGATTATTGCTTCTTAATACTCCTCTTCGTCGAAGAAAATTGTTATCATTGTTTATCAATATGTTATACATCTCACTGCGATTTATTGTGTTAGTTATTTAGTCGCAATCTTCTTTAAAAGTCCGAATCGCAACATCTAATCACACAAACTCTGTGCTATTGTAACGCATTTTTATGTTGTATTAATGTGCCCAATTGTTCTACTGCAATAGAATAATACTTTAAACTCTGTATGATAACATCAAGGGTAAGTCCTGTTAATTCCGACAAAGATAAATTAGCTAGGGCTTCTGCGGAAACAGTACTGATTTTATATATCTCTGTGGTTTCATTGATGAAATCTTCAATCGTATTTGCTTGTCTTAACATTTGTAATAATGCATTGATAGCATTTTCATCTGTTTGAAAAACTTTCATCCATTCTTTATATATTCTCTTACCCTGTAAAGCCCAATGGTAAAATTCCTCGATGTTTTTATAAAGAGCTGTATAATCCGCTTCATCAATACGAACATGTCCATTCTCGTTAAACATGAGCATGAGTTTCTCTTTTGCCATTTTGCCATCGGTATTATGGTAAATAAATTCTTTCTTTTTCATACCTTTTATTATGGACTATTATGTTTGATTCTTATATTGAACTCATTCTTCTAATTCTTTTAGCATGTAATCAAAATCAATTTTTAGTTTTAATTCATCAACAAGTTTTTTAAGTTGTGGAAACTTATTGATTAAATTTTCCATAATAGATTCATGCAAGTTGATTCCGATATATTTAAGAATTATACGATATGCTCTCATGTTAAATTCCCAATCAAGCAGATTTCTTTGTTGTAGTTCTTTCCATTCGTGTGAATTATTCATTATTTGCTTAACCGATTCACACCATTCTGAGAAGTCTGACACTGTTGGTTCTATTCCCATTTCATTAACATAATATAATGCACGCCCCAGTTGTCTTATTCTCTGCGGATATAATTCTGTAATACGCCCTTGTTCTGAAGGTCTCAAATCAAGATCATTTCTGTAATAATTCAAAACAGCATCTATTGCTATTTCATATAACCAAGCTTTAGCTTCATTCGGCTGTATTCCTATACCTAGACGATAATGAACATAGAGAACATCTTCTGGTTTGAGTTTTTCTTTTTCTATGACAAATCCTTCATCCAAACCAAATCGAAGACAAATAAACATATAATTACGTTCATAGTTCAACAAATGAAGATTATTGAAAATATAATCTTTCGGGAAATAGCGAATAACAATCCATGAGCATCGCTCTTCATGAAATGTCTCCCAAATTTCCTGAACATAAGGTAAAAAACTCCTATCCCAATAATTGAGAAGAAGAGAATAAGCCCATTCTCTGTCCGATTTTGATGATTTTAGATGTGCAACGAGAATTTTCTTCTGTATGTTCCAGTCTAATCCATTAAATCGTCTTTGCAACTCTTTTCTTGCTTCAACAATTTTTCCTTTATGACGCTCAACATATTCTTTCAGAACTGTATTAATAGGACGATTATGCTTGGTTATATTTTTCATTGTTATACCCGGATTTAAGACTTTTGCAGAGGTTCAATGTATGGTTTGCAAAAATCAGCTATACGCTCGATTAATTCGAATGAAAACGCATTAGAAAGTTGCCTTGTGTGAATTAGAATCCTATTATCTTTTCTATGAATGTTTATCCATTCCCCTGTTTTAATTTTAACTGATTCAGGTTCTATATATTTCTGATTAAAAATATCTTCGAGGTTTATATTATAATCTTTGACATAATGCCCGCAAGCAGCTATTACAATTGGAAAAGATTTATAAAAAGGGTGATTTAAAACATTCTTGCATCTATGCGTAATGCGTTGTTGGACTTCCGGATCTTTGCGTTTACTCGTTTTTGAAGGCGAGTCGTTGAACTCTGTTATAAATGCGTATTGATGGAATGTTGTCATCTTCCCGGCATCGGCTTCGGGATATAAGCGGTTTATTAATTTTTGATAATTAGTCCATGTGCCTTTAGGCAAATCATCACCTTTCCATGGGTATAAAGGACAAAACTTTCCACTATCTTTCCATACAGGAATTGAATCGGGTGTAATTGATGGGTTGCCTATAACTTCTTCCCAACCTTTCCAATTACCCTTTGACGCCTGATTATAAATTATATTATTTTCTTCTTTTTTTATATCGAAACTCTCTTCTTTGCCGATTATCATAATTTTAGCATTAGGATTACCATATCCTATAAAATCTTCTGTATCCTTTGTATAAGCGATTAAATCTCTAAATTCTTTTGAATAGTCCATAATTCAATTTTTATTAATATTCTCTTTAATATTTGCACAACAGGGGGAAACTCTCAGGCGAAAGATTATTGTGAAAGTTTCACACTTTCCTCCTCAAAAAAGCATAGTTTTTGAGATTATTATTACACACTTCTAGTTCGCGTGTAAAATCCTTATCAACGAGCGATTTAAATAACTTTTTGCCGCGAAGCCTTCCTGTAAAATTTCTCACAAAAGGATTGACGTATTTGATGTGCGTCAATGCAAAAGAATACAAAATTGGGATAGTCATATCAATCCATACAATAATTATATGTCTTAGCTCCAATCAGACGTTTATATTGAAAAATGCATGATGTAAAAACCATACAAAAAAAGCGTGAAGCCTTATTGTTGCTCGTTTCACTCTGAGGTCTTCGACTACCTTGCTTACTTCAACGAGCAACGAAGACCCCACGCAGTGCATATGTAAACCATGATAGTTCTACTCAAAAGTAGAACTTATACAGTGTAATATACACCAGTGAGCATCTACCGTTGCCTGGTTTGGGTAAGCTGAGAAGTGTCGAAGTTCCAGAGTCCAATACCAAGCGTCAATAAACGCTTTTTACCACTATGTCTCTGCACTTTTTAATATGTGCAGATTTGCCGTATGTTAATTCACGACGCCACAAAAGTATACATTTATTAGGAGAATAACGAATGTCTGTCGAAAAAACCTAAGAAAACCTAATTTTATAAGCGAAAAAAATGAGTACTGCCACTTTGCAATACTCATTTTTTCAACTTTAAACTTGCCAGTCAATTCTTATCTGTGGATTGTCATTGCCCTGGATATACTGCTCTATAAAGTCATCCAAGCAAAGTTCTTCTTGTTCTTCATCAGGAAAGACTATGTTTTGTTCTTTAACTTGTTGTTCGAACATTTCTTGCAGCAAGTGAAGTTGGGTATATGTTATTTCTCTTTCCATTATATATAAGTCTTTCTTTATTTCTTGCACCACGGGTGGAAACTCTTCGACGACAGATTATTGTGAAAGTTTCACACCTTCCCCCTCAAAAAAGCATAGTTTTTGAGATTATTGTGCAAGAAATTTGGCTTTTAAATACGGTAAAGAGCAATGTGTGAAAGTTTTGAATCTTTCTTCACATTGCTCTTTATCAGTTAGTTATCTACTAAATGATGACTTTTTGCCCATTAATACTCCTCCTCGTCGAAGAAGAAGTCCTCATTGCTGCTGGGATAATCGGGCCAGATGTCCTCTATATTTTCGTATGTCTCTCCTTCGTCCTCAATTTCCTGAAGGTTTTCGATAACCTCCATAGGAGCGCCCGAACGTACTGCGTAGTCTATGAGCTCATCTTTTGTTGCGGGCCATGGTGCATCCTCAAGTTTTGATGCAAGTTCAAGTGTCCAATACATAGTGTAAATATTTAATTGTTATTTAAATATGTTAGTTGAAAATCTTATTTTATCGTTTAAAGTCTGCAAAAATAGATAAAAATCTCTATTTCCAATGGTTTTCCCAGGTTTTTTCGTCTTCGGTGTCTAATATTCTTGATAATGCAAACAGATAATCGGAGAGACGGTTCACATAGGATGTTGCCAGCGGCGATACTTCGGCATGTTGAGCAAGGGTGATGATTCGTCTCTCGGCGCGGCGGCAGACGGTGCGACACAGATTGGCACGTGCCGAGGCTTCGTTGCACGATGGCAGGATGAAGCCGCGCAATGGGGCTAAGTGCGAGTATAGCTCGTCGATGTGCTTTTCGAGAGTGGCAATGGACTCTTCTGTTACCGGACAGGTTGTCTCCACCTCCTCCCGGGCAAGGTAACAGCCAAGCGTCATTATGTTGTTCATTATCTGCTCTATTGTGGAGCGCTCCTCGTGCTCGTGCATGGTCGCGGCAAGAAGTCCCAAATGAGCGTTAAGCTCGTCGAGCGTGCCATAAGCCTCTACTCGTGGGTGGTCTTTGCTCACTCTTTTTCCTCCCATGAGTGATGTTGTGCCACTGTCGCCTGTTCGTGTGTATATGATTGCTTTTTTCATTTGAAGTGGAAAGTGTAGTGTTGCTTTCGATATTGTGGGTCGAAGAAGAGCAGGCCTGTGTTGTATAAATCCATGCTCACTACCACCTCTTTGCGATTTATTGTGTGCTGCCACCATGCTTTTTTTTCTGACGAAGAGCGTATGTTCTCTATTATGATGGCTGTGTGTGCTTTTGCATGTGGCAAGGCTTTGTCGAGAGCCTTTGCGTAGTGTGGAGTGTCGCCAATCATGAGCAGTTCGGCAGGTGGCTCTTTCATGAGCTGAGCCGTAAAGTGCTCAATATCCTGTGTGGCGCTGTATTTTGCGTTGTTACAAGCGGTTTTAAGAACTTGTTCCACGCATCTGCCATTGTCTATCGACAGGATGCTTTGCGGATGCAGTGCATTGGCTATCCTAAAGAGACGGCGACAGTGTGCGGGGGAGTATTCCTTGCTTCTCTTTGCAATACTGTCGATATATTGGTAAGAGTAGTATCTGTGGCGTCCCTCGCGCAGCACGTGCATCACAAAGTGAAAGGCAGCAGGGGATTGTACTCCGTATCCCCTGTTATGCCTCAGTCTGTTTATCCACTCTCTTAGGGTTGACATTCTTCTGTTTTTACAGTGAGAAGGCCTCTTTTATTCTCTCCACGTAGTCGAGCTTTTCCCATGTGAACAGCTCAACGGTGAGTGTCTTGCTGTCGAGGTAGCGCGATGTGAAGGTCTTTGTTACTGTTTGGGGTGTACGTCCCATGTGTCCATAGGCTGCTGTCTCGCTGTATATGGGGTTGCGCAGTTTAAGTCGCTCTTCTATTGCTTTCGGGCGCAGGTCGAAGATGGTTGCAACTTTTTTTGCAATTTCGCCATCGGTGAGATTTACTTTTGCTGTTCCGTGTGTGTCTACAAATACGCTCACGGGTTCGGCAACGCCTATTGCGTATGATAGCTGTATGAGCACTTCGTCGGCAACGCCTGCGGCAACAAGATTCTTGGCTATGTGACGTGCTGCATAGGCTGCACTGCGGTCTACCTTGCTGGGGTCTTTTCCGCTGAATGCTCCGCCGCCATGTGCGCCTTTGCCTCCGTATGTGTCTACTATTATTTTGCGTCCGGTTAGTCCTGTGTCGCCGTGCGGGCCGCCAATGACGAATTTTCCGGTGGGGTTGACGTGATATTTTATATCGTTGCCGAAGAGTGCAAGCACCTTGGGTGATGTTATCTTGCTTTTTACGCGGGGCATCAGTATGTTTTTTACGTCGTCGGTTATGCGCTCTATCTGTGCTGCGTCTGCGGTGAGCTGTGCTGCCGTGCCCTCTTCGGTGGGTTGTATAAAGTCGTCGTGCTGTGTGGACACTACTATTGTGTCTATGCGCACAGGATGATTGTCGTTGTCATATTCTACCGTAACCTGACTTTTTGAGTCGGGGCGCAGATATGTCATTACTTTGCCTTCGCGACGTATTTCGGCAAGCTCGGTGAGTATCAGGTGCGAAAGGTCTAATGATACGGGCATATAGTTCTCTGTCTCGTTTGTGGCGTATCCGAACATCATGCCTTGGTCGCCGGCTCCCTGCTCCATGGGATTTTCGCGCTCTACGCCGCGGTTTATGTCGCCGCTTTGTTCGTGTATGGCCGAGAATATTCCGCATGAATTGCCATCGAACATATATTCGCTTTTTGTGTAGCCTATCTTGTTGATTGTGCGACGGGCTATATCTTGCAGGTCAACGTATGCCTCTGATTTTACTTCGCCGGCAATTACTACCTGACCTGTTGTCACCAATGTCTCGCATGCTACTTTCGACTCGGGGTCAAAGGCAATAAGTTCGTCGAGAATGGCATCTGAAATTTGGTCGGCAACCTTGTCGGGGTGCCCCTCTGAAACGGATTCCGATGTAAATAAGTATCCCATTTTAAAGTGTGTGTTTTTCCGATGGTACCAATGTTTTTGTGCCCTCGGATGGTTAATAATAATTACGTTCTTCTCTTTTGTGCTTTGAAACTGCTTTGTGCTTTTTGGGGTATTTGCTGTGTTAACGGCATACAATATTAATTAAAACAGTTTCTTAAAAAGGAGTGTGGAGGAATACTTTCGGATGGTGCTTGTTGTGTGGGTAGAGCCTTGGCAGGTGCAGGGCCTATGAATGGCTCCGTGAGCACCTACTTTTAGCATTTTTTATCGTGGTTGCAAGCAGCCAAATCTCTCCACTTTCCGCTTTTGTGTGCGGGCTGTTCCTTTTATCGTTTGCAAAGGTAAGCAGATTTTATCGATAATGGTGTATCTGAAATGTTTTTTTTGCTACTATATAGTCTTTTTTAACTGTTAAGAAGCTGTTTAGATTTATATCGCCATTTTTTTTGTAGAGCAAACATGGCGAAACAAACTGTACAGTTTCCATTAGGAAAGTATTTTTCAGAAATTTAAACAGCTTCTAAGTTCGTTCAATAGTTCCGCTATTGTTTTTTTTAGCGTGGGGTGCAGATGTCGGGGTGCTATCTGTGCGAGAGGCTCAAGCACGAACAGGCGTTTGTGCATCAGCGGATGGGGTATTGTGAGATTTTCCGTATTTATTGTTTCGTCGCCATAGAGCAGAATGTCTATGTCTATTATGCGGTCTTTATATTCGCCGTTCACCGATTTTGCGGTGCGTCCCATCTCTCGCTCTGTCTCTTGAGTTATGTGTAGAATCTCTGTGGGGCTTAATGGGGTGTCGAAGGCTGCCACGCAGTTGAAGAAGCTGTTGGCCGAGGTGAAGCCCCAAGGCTCGGTCTCTATGATGGACGACACTGCTGCCGGAGTGCCCAATGCGGACGATAGTTTCTCTATCGTCCGCATCAGATTCTCTTTCTTGTCTCCAAGGTTTGAGCCTAAACTCAAAAAGAGCCTTTTCATAAGTTCTTCACAGGTTTTATCAGTCTATGATGAGCATTGCATCGCCGTATAGCCCGAAGCGGTAATCCTCTTTTAGGGCCACATTATAGGCGTTCATCACATATTCATAGCCGCCGAATGCCGCGGTGAGCATGAGCATGGTGCTGTATGGCATGTAGAAATTTGCTATCATGCTGTTTGCCACTTGGAATTGGTAGTCGGGGAAGATGAATTTGCTTGTCCAGCCGTCGTACTCTTTGAGCATTCCGTTTGTGAGTGTTGCAGTCTCAAGCACGCGCTGCACTGATGTTCCCACTGCGCAGATGCGTCGTCCCTCGGCTTTGGCTTTGTTGATGATGTTTACTGCTTCGGTATCTACGCTTATAAGGTCGGAGTCCATTTTGTGTTTGGTGAGGTCTTCAACATCTATCTCGCGGAAGCATCCGAGGCCTGTGTGCATGGTAACGTAGGCTGTCTCTATGCCCTTTATCTCCATGCGCTTCATAAGCTCGCGAGTGAAGTGCAGACCTGCAAAGGAGGCTGTCACTGAGCCCTCTTTCTTTGCAAAATAGGTTTGAAAGTTCTCCAAATCTTCGGGTTCTTCTTTGCGCAGACGCTTGAAGTCGTCGGGCAGGGGGGCAACGCCCAAGGCGAAGAGTGCTTTCTTGAACTCGTCGTGGGGGCCATCGTAGAGGAAACGCAGTGTGCGTCCGCGTGAGGTGGTGTTGTCTATCACTTCGGCAACCATGGAATTGTCCTCGCCAAAATACAACTTATTGCCGATGCGTATTTTACGTGCGGGGTCTACAAGGACGTCCCACAGGCGGAACTCTTCGTTAAGCTCGCGCAGCAAGAACACCTCTATCTTGGCGTTGGTTTTCTCCTTGTTGCCGTAGAGACGTGCGGGGAATACTTTGCTGTCATTTAGCACGAATACATCTTTCTCGTCGAAGTATTCTATCACTTCTTTGAAGATGCGATGCTCTATTTCGCCTGTCTTACGATGGAGCACCATCATACGTGCTTCGTCGCGGTGCTCGGCTGGGTATAGAGCGATGCGATCGTCGGGGATTCTGTACTTGAACTGTGAAAGTTTCATCTGATGAAAATTCGTGTAGAACGTGTTGTCCATCATCATAGGTTATTTGTGTTTTTTGTGGCTGTTTCCAACCAGGTTTGAAAATCATCCGGCTTTATGCACTGCTCTATGCGTGTCTCGCCTATGCGTGTGCGCTCAAGGGCTGTGAGGTGTGCTCCGCTGTTGAGTGCCATGCCGATGTCGCGTGCGAGTGAGCGTATGTATGTGCCTTTTCCGCATACTACTCGTATTGTGATTTTGGGTATATCGCATGCGAGTAGTTCTATCTTGTCTATTTGTACTTTTTTGGGGGATAACTGCATGTCGCTGCCGTCTCGTGCAAGTTTGTAGGCGCGTTTACCCTCTACTTTGCATGCCGAGTATAGTGGTGGGCACTGTTCTATGGTGCCTGTGAACTTTTCAAGGGTTGTCATGAGCATTTCGCGTGTTATATGCTCATAGGGGTATGTGGCGTCTATCGGGTGCTCTAAGTCGAACGAGGGTGTTGTTGCACCTAACATTATATCGGCAATATATTCTTTTGTGTGACTTTGCAGCTCTTCGATGCGCTTTGTGGCTTTTCCGGTGCACAATAGTAATACGCCGGTGGCCAATGGGTCAAGCGTGCCGGCATGTCCCACTTTGAAGCGTTTCACTCCATGATGACGTGATAGCAGATAGCGAATCTTGCTCACTACTTGGAATGAGGTCCACCCGTAGGGTTTATAAAGGGGTAATATCTCTCCTGCTTGAAAGTCCATCATGCAATTGTGAGGTTATGTCCGGTGGCAAGCATTGCGAGTATGATGCCTCCTACTATTATTCTGTACCATCCAAAGGCTTTGAAGCCATATTTTGTTACAAAGCTGATGAAGAATTTTATGGCAAGCATGGCCACGATAAAGGCAACAACGTTGCCAATGAGCAGTGTGCCTAAATTTTCTTTTATAATCTCAATGCCGTCGGGTTCTAAAAACAGTTTCAACATTTTAAAGCATGTGGCTGCGAACATTGTGGGTACGGCCAGGAAAAATGAAAATTCGGCTGCTGCTTTACGGGTGAGCTTTTGCGACATACCTCCCACTATGGTAGCCATGGAGCGTGATACTCCCGGTATCATGGAGATACACTGAAAAAGGCCTATCCAAAAGGCGCGTTTCTCTGTCAGCTCTGTCTTTTCGCTTCCTTTGTTGAATATCTTGTCGCAAAAGAGCATGAATATGCCTCCGAGTATAAGGGTTATGGCTACCACTGTGACACTCTCAAGCATGGCGTCTATCATGTCGCTGAACAGCAGACCTAACACTGCTGCCGGTATAAATGCCACAAACAGTTTCCAATAGAAGTCATATTTGTGGAGGAAACGTTTCAAAGACGATGCTCCCTCGGGCGCGGGTGTGTGGTTTAGCTGGAAGAATCGTTTCCAATATAGTACCACAACCGATAGTATTGCACCGAATTGTATTATAAATGTAAAGGCTTTTACAAACTCGGTGCTCTCTACGCCTAATAAATTTTGTGTTATTATCATGTGTCCTGTTGACGAAACGGGAAGAAACTCGGTCAGTCCCTCTACAATGGCAATGATAATAGTCTCTAATGTGCTCATCTTTTATTCTTCTGCTTTTTTTTGTGTTTATTCCTGTGTTTTATCTTGTCTCTTTGCTGCCGGTTTGTGCATTATGGCATATATGATGAATATAAATCCTGTAAAGCATACAGCCGGAGCGAGCTTTATTCTTCGGAAACTGAATATGTCCGGTTCAAAGTGTGTCATTGTGGAGCCGGGCCCAAGCATCAGCACGAAGCCTGCTATTATTACTGCAACACCTGCAATAAGCAGAATGTAATTACTCTTGTCGAATGCGAATCTTCTTTTGTCCATATTATTGTTTGTCACTGTTTTTAAATGAAATATAAGTCGTTGCTCCTCATGCGTAAAAAACGGTTTACCGACCTGTATGCGCACAAAACTGTTATTATGATTCCAAAAAGTATTATGCCTGTGCCTACGGCTATCAATCCTTCTGTGGGCAGTATGGTCAGTATGGCGGGCTCTTTTTGTGCCACTGCGTAAATAGCGCCGCAGAGGATTGTGTTTGCGAATATGGCCGAGATAAGTCCTACTCGCAAATTGTGTATCAGGAAGGGACGGCGTATAAAACCCCAACCGGCGCCAACCAGCTTCATTGTATGCAGCAAGAAGCGTTTCGAGTATATCGAGAGGCGCACCATATTGCCTATGAGCGACCATGATATAATCGTAAGCAGTGCCATCAGTACAAGCAGTATTGCACCAATTTTGTTTATGTTGTTGTTTATGGCGTCCATCAGGTCTCTGTTGTAATATACCTCTTTTACTCCGCGTGTGGCGAGCAGGCGCTTTTCGATGGCGGCGAGGCTGTCGCTATTGGCGTATGCAGGATTCATCGACAGCTCTATTGCATCGTTGTATGGGTTGTAACCGAGGAATATCACCGGGTCGGTGCCTAATTCGGCTTTTTGCTCTTCGAGTATCTCCTCTTTTGTTATATGTCTTGCCGCAGCTGTGTAGTCGCGTCTTTCGAGTTGCTTGCACAGCGATGCTGCATCGCTGCCGCTGCGCTCGTTATCCATTATAACGGTTACTGTTACGTTCTTGCGTACATGTTCCGATAGCGACTTTGATGTAACCAACAGCAGACCCATCATGCCCAAAAGCACAAGTACCAACGTGGTGCTTACGTATACGCTAAGTGTTTGTATGCTGAATATTCTCTTGCTCATCGCTTTTTTCTGAATACGTATATTATGGAACTGCCGGCGCTGCATTTGTCAAAGGTGGCAATCCATCCTAAAAATCCATTCCAAATGCCGCGTAATGTTGCCATCTTGCGCCCTTTGTATCGTTCACTGAGCAGGGAGATGTAGAACCCGTCTAAAGGCATAGGGTAGTGACGCTCCAAGATAAAGCCGTTGCGCTCGCCGAATTTCATCATTGTGGATGGGGTGAAATGCCACAGATGGCGCGGAACGTCGTATGCGGCCCAATGTTCGTTGTAAAATTCGGCATCATAGGACGAACTGTTGGGTACTGCTATCACTGCTATTCCGCTCTCGTCTATTATGCGATGAAGTTGCTTCCAAAAACCATCAAGGTCTTGTATGTGCTCCATCACGTGCCACATTGTGACAACGTCAAAGCTCTTTTCCTCTAATTTTGGAAGTGTCTCTTCGGGCAGTAATGTGAGGCCGAACTGCTCTTTGGCGAAAATACGCGCCTGCTCGCTCTTTTCAATTGCGGCAACGTCCCATCCGGCTTTCTTCATAGCCTGTGCAAAATATCCGGTTCCTGTGCCGTAGTCGAGAATTTTACCATTGCGCAGGAGTGTCAACTTTTTTATCAGTCCCACTTTGCGACGCAACATTATGCTGCGCGCCATGTGATATATTTTGTTGAGTATACCTTTGTGGGTGTTGCTGTGCGATATATATGCAGGCGATTCATAGTATCGCCCAATCTCTTTCTCATCGGGCACGCTTTGTGTGAATGTGAACCTGCACTCCTTGCACTCATATATGTCAAAGTACTCTCCGGTTGCAAAATAGTCTTTGCACGCGAACCGTTTCTTGATTGAGGAACTTCCGCAAAGTGGGCAAACCGTGTGAGTTATCTTGTTCATATTTGTAAATTCTGTTTTAAAGACGCAATCCACCAAAATTTCCTACAAAAATACAACTTTTTGTGCGATTTTCATGCTTCTATGCTGAAAATTAAGTGTAAAAATGCTTTTTTATCTTTAATGATGCAATATTTGTTCGTTAATTATTAATTTTGCATGAGTAAATGTTGTTTGCAACATTATAGTTTTTAGAAACTGTTTAAATTTATATCGCCAATTTTCTTATATTTAAAAATGGCGAAACAAACAATACAGTTTATATTAAGAAAAGATGTATCATAAATTTAAACAGCTTCTTAGTCGGCGAATAAAGTTTTTATATTTATAAACAAATTAAAGAAATAAGAGATGGGAAAATTGTATCGTTCCGAAGATAAGGTTATAGCTGGTGTATGTGCAGGCCTTGCCGAGAATTTTGGCTTTGATGTGAAAGTAATGCGTATAATATTTGCGGTGTGTCTGTTTCTGGGTGGTTCTGCTGCTGTTTTATACATTATACTATGGGTTCTGATGCCCGAGAAAAAAAATGACAAAAGCTATGCGGAACGTATGAGAGAGAGGATAGAGCGTGAAGGATAATTAAAATAATATTATGAGGAAAGTAGCACTTATTACAGGTATAACGGGGCAGGATGGCTCGTTCCTGGCGGAGTTTCTTATTGACAAGGGGTATGAGGTTCATGGCATTTTGCGTCGTTCCTCGTCGTTCAACACTGCACGAATAGAACATCTTTATCTTGACGAGTGGGTGCGCGACATGAAAAAGAGCCGCCTGGTGAATCTTCATTATGGCGACATGACCGACAGCAGTTCTCTCATACGTATAATAAGTGATATACGTCCCACGGAGATATATAATCTTGCAGCTCAGAGTCATGTGAAAGTAAGTTTCGATGTCCCTGAGTATACAGCCGAGGCAGATGCCTTGGGCACTTTGCGTCTGCTTGAGGCTGTGCGCATCTGTGGTCTTGAAAAGAGTTGCCGCATCTATCAGGCATCAACATCGGAACTCTACGGCAAGGTGCAAGAGGTGCCTCAAAAAGAGACAACCCCTTTCTATCCGCGTTCTCCCTATGGTGTGGCCAAACAGTATGCATTCTGGATAACAAAGAACTACCGCGAGAGCTACGGAATGTATGCGGTTAACGGTATTCTCTTTAATCACGAGAGTGAACGTCGCGGCGAGACATTTGTCACCCGTAAGATAACATTGGCTGCCGCACGCATAAAACAGGGTTATCAAGATAAGCTGTATCTTGGAAATCTCGACTCTTTGCGCGATTGGGGTTATGCAAAAGACTATGTAGAGTGCATGTGGCTGATAATGCAGCACGAGACACCCGAAGACTTTGTGATTGCCACAGGCGAAATGCACTCGGTGCGTGAATTTTGCACCCTCACATTCAAATATATAGGCATCGACCTGCGCTGGGAGGGCTGCGGTGTCGACGAAAAGGGAATAGACGCAGCAACCGGTCGCGTGCTTGTAGAGGTAGATCCTAAATATTTCCGTCCCTGCGAGGTTGACCAACTTCTTGGCGACCCCACAAAAGCAAAAACACTCCTTGGCTGGAATCCCACCAAAACCCCTTTCGAGGAACTTGTGCGCATCATGATAGAGAGCGATATGCGCTTTGTCAGAAAACTGCATCTGAAAGAGCAGATTGATTTTCAAGATTAAGAGAACACTGTTGAATATGTCACTCGATAAAAAATCAAAGATATATGTGGCAGGGCATAAAGGTCTTGTCGGCTCAGCCATTTGGAAGAATCTGCACGAGCGTGGGTATACTAATCTTGTAGGGCGCACTCATAGCGAGCTGGATCTCTTGGACGGCGCGGCTGTCAAGCGTTTCTTCGACGATGAACAGCCCGATGCTGTTATTCTGGCCGCAGCTTTTGTAGGTGGTATAATGGCAAATTTGCAATATCGTGCCGATTTTATATATAACAATTTGCAGATACAGCAAAATGTGATTGGCGAGAGCTTTCGTCACGGAGTGAAAAAACTGCTCTTCCTGGGCAGCACCTGCATATATCCGCGCGAAGCTCCTCAGCCTATGACCGAGGATTCTCTTCTGACCTCACCTTTGGAATACACCAATGAACCTTATGCAATAGCCAAAATCGCCGGTCTTAAGATGTGCGAGAGTTTTAATCTGCAATATGGTACAAATTACATAGCGGTGATGCCCACCAACCTCTATGGCCCCAACGACAATTTTCATCTTGAAAACAGTCATGTGTTACCGGCAATGATACGCAAGATACATCTTGCAAAATCGCTTAACGAAGGTAATATGGCAGCCGTGCGCAGCGACCTTATGGCTCGTCCCGTTGAGGGAGTGGGTGCCGATGCGTCGGACGAGCAGATTCTGGCGACCCTTGCCAAATACGGCATCACGGCACAGGCTGTAACCCTTTGGGGAACAGGCGCACCCATGCGCGAATTTCTGTGGAGCGAAGATATGGCCGATGCAAGCGTTCACATATTATTGAATGTTGATTTTAAGGATACATACGCCTACGGCTCTTCCCGGGTGCGTAACTGCCACATTAACATAGGAACAGGAAAAGAGATTTCCATAAAAGAGTGTGCCGAAATGATTATATCCGAAGTGGGCTTCAAAGGCGAGCTTCGATGGGATATAAGCAAACCCGATGGCACGATGAGAAAACTGACCGATGTTGGCAAATTACATTCGCTCGGGTGGCATCATAAAGTGGAGATTGACGAAGGAATCCACCGTCTTTATGAGTGGTATCTGAAGAATCAGTTTTAATATACCACATGAAAGAAGATGACTAAAAAGTTTATTTCTTCGTTACGCTTGTCTTCAAAATCCTCATTTACGTTTAGTAAACTCCGACTTTTCAGGCTTCGCAAGCCTTGAACTACATCTTTTTATTCATCTTCTACAAAAAGAGGCTGCTAAAAAATACTTTTTAGTCAGCCTCTTTTATGGTATTATTTAATTTTCTATCAGAAAGTTCCGTTCATTGCTCCATCCATGGCCTCAATGATAGCCAATAGTTCAGACTTCAGCAATCCCTTGTGAGTGTCGGTGTAATCAATAGTGACATTTTTGCCCGAAATAGTAACCTTCTCGCCATCAGCTTTGTATTCATTATAAGCCTCTTGTGCCATAGTCTTATCCGGGAAAGAGATTACACATTTTGACGAACTGCATTTGTCGTCGCTGCCAAATGTCAATTCCCATTTCATTGTCCAAGAGATATAACCGTAGTCTTGCTTGATGGTGTAGGTGTATGTGTTGCCATTTACACTCCACTTACCCTCTTGTATTGTTTCAGAACCGGGGTTGTCAAGCGGATTGTCATCATCGTCGCTGCTGCAGGCGCTGAATGCAAACATCATGCTCATTGCCATAAACATCATGCATAGATATTTGTTAATAGCTTTCATAATTCAATTCGTTTTTTCAGTTATAGAATCAATTCGTTTTTCAATTACAACGTTTCTCAAAATGCGTATGTTGCACCAATGTTGATACCAATGTGGCCGAAGTCTGCTACAATCATATACTTCAAATCTGCTCCAATGGAGATGTTCTCGGTTAGTTTATACTCTGCACCGCCGCCAAGGTTGATTGCAACTCCACTCTCCGAATGAGAACCAAAGGGGCCTAAGTCGACCGATGCATTGTGTAGTCCCACTCCTGCCAAAGGAAATACGTTTACTTTACTGTCGAGCATAGGAAACAGATAATGTGCATTAACCATTAAATCCCACATAGAAATGCTGTTCTTCTCAAGAGTGTAGTTGAATGCCGGCTCCAAACGAATTTTGTCGGTGAGCGAATATTGGAACTTTGCGCCGATATTGATGGTGCTGCCCAGATCTCCATCATATCCCATTCCCATACCAAGATTGATACCTGCTGCCATGCTGCCCTTTTCCTGTGCGTTTGTCGCTGCTACACTGCACATTGCGATAAAGATGAAAATAAATAATTTTTTCATTGTTTAAAGATTTTAGTTTGTTTATTCCTACTCTTTAAGCTTTTCGGTTACGCTATATTCTTAAGAAATTTTACTTATTCTGAGTAATTGTAAATTTATACCATCGGAACTACGCTTATGGGGTATCTGTTGCCGTCGGGGGCTTCGAGTCCATTCTCATCGTAGCCTATGCTCACTATGGCCCAATTTGCGTTCATGTATACGACCGTGAATCCGCTCTCGGTGTAGTCGGCGCTCATTTCCTGCCAACCATTATCCAATAGAATCTTTTGCATAGCCTCGGCGTCTGCCCGTGTGCCATTGTAATAGAGTGTCTCAATCTCCATGCCCATAGTGTTTATCACTGCCACAAGGTCTATGGGCACTTTCAATTGAGGAACAATGGCTCCGCATTTCAGTGAGCTCCAATCGGTGACATTTGTGCGCACACCGTCGGTTGAGTAGCTTACCTTGCCCGATAGGGTTGCTGTGAATACCGCATCACGCTCCACGCCCGACGCATCGGTATATTTCCCGTCGGCTGTTACCAAAATTATTGTTTCAGTTTCGCTGCGCTCGATAATATCCACATGTCCCGTCTCACATACGAAAGCGTGCATGTTGTCGGGGTATGTGATTGAGTAGAATGCTACCGACACATCTTCTGCCGAGCTTGAACTGCCGTCGTATGTCTCACTTCCGATTATCAGTGTACCTTCGTCACACATTTGCACGGTTGCCGTGTAGGCCAATGCATTCGGAGCAAGTATGAGGATTGCTGTTGCGGGGTCGACAGTGGCGGCTGTCAACAGATTGCCGTCAAGATCTTTTATTGTGACCACATTGTCGGCTTTTTCGTCTATCATCTGATTTATTTCGATGTTTACAGTGAGGTCTTCACCGTAAAGGAATATGCCGCGAGTGACAGTCTCGCCACCCGATGGCTCGATGTAGAGGATTGCAGGGCCCGATGCTTCGGGAGATATTCTCAGTGAGTATTCTCCGGTAGTTGCATTTGTGTAAGCCGCGTCCGATGTTGTGGATTTTCCGTTAATGTCATATTCGCAGTATATGCGTGAAATCACCAACGAACCGGCTGTGTTTATGACGCGTCCGCTTATCACAGGCAGGCAGGGAAGCTCAAGGTCGACATTCCTAACGGTGGTGCCGCCCGGTTGTCCGGCAACCTCGGCGCTTGCTTCGGGAGAATAATTGTAATAGTCTTCGCTCTCAACTGTTACTTTTACAGGGGTATATTCGGGGACATATACAGTGTATGTTCCATCGCTGCGTGTGATTGCGCTTGTCTGCTCAACGGTGACAAGCACGCGCGAAACAGGACGTTCTTTGCAATCGGTTACTTTTCCTGTGATAGTGACGCGCTCGGCAGGAACATCGAGATTGTGCCACGAGAAATGGTTTACATTTCCCACATATACATCGCCCGAGAGTGTAGCTTCGCCCTCTTCAATCCATAGTCCTGCGTTCTCGTCGAAATACCACAGAGGAATTGTTGCCGGAGGGTTGCTCTTCATGCTCTCGGGGATGGGGAATGTCATTTGTGACTGTTCGCCCTCTTTTAGTTGCAGAGGGTTGCCGTCGCTGTCAGTCAGAGAGACCTCTACCATGCCGTATGAAATGAGCATCGCATCACTCTCGTCGCTGCGAACGGCTGCCAAATCTCCTCCGGGCATCATCTCAGTAAAATTATCATTGTCCGGCGACAGATATAGCATATCGGCCTGTACTGTGCCTGTGTATTCTTTTCCGTCCGGTGTCACCAGTGATGAGGCGGGAATATCCACCTGCATGCCCTCTGCTTCGAGTGTTTCATCGGCTGTGGAACTGAATGTGGTCGAGAGGGTGTTAGAGTCGCCTTTTGGTTGCATTACCACAGACATTGAGAGATTTTCGTTAAACACGCCCGAACGGGTTATGGTAAAATAACCGTTTTTTGTGAATTTAAGCACGAAGCGCCCCGAGGCGTCGGCTATTTTATTCATCGAAAAATTCCCGTTTTTATCGGTGTTTGTTGTAATATCGCCGCTTGTTATTGTGACGGCCTCGAGGGGGTTGCCCGATGTGTCTTTTACTGTGCCTTCTACAAACGCATCTTTCATGGTCACTTCCACTTTCACGCTTGGCGGTGTCTCCGGGTTAGACGGTGATTCGGGATTTTTTGAGGAATCATCATCGCTGTTGCATGCAATGGTTGCCAAGGACATAAATGCAACTAACAGACAGTGGTATAAATGTTGACGTAGTTTCATTGCTATAAGTGTTTGTTTTTTTGTTGATAAATGGTCTTCTGTGCTCTGTGTGTGGGTTTGTTCTGTGGCAAAGATATAGTTCGTGTATATAGGGATAGAAATGAGTGTATTGATATTTTGTGCTTTTTTTGTCTATTTTCACAAAATAGATTTCTGAGTGTGTGCTTTTGGGAATGTTTGTCTTGAATCTTCACAATCGGGGTATAAAAAAGCCCCGTTCTTTGGGATGAACGGGGCCTTATAAATTGAGAGATTAAACAACGGCAAAATAATGGCATTAATATTTTGCTGCTTCTGTATGTCGCGGCTTATGTAAATATTTTTGCACTATTTACAAAGCCTTATATATTTTTTGCTTTACTCCACAAGTTCGGCAAGCAGTGTGGCTGCGGTGGAGCCTGTCACTCTCACCTTCACAAAGTCGCCTATTCGATGGTTGCCACGGTCGAATACTGCGGTGCGGTTATGCTCGGTGCGACCATAGAATTGTGCGGTGGAGCGTTTGGAGGTTCCCTCGATAAGCACTTCGTACACTTGTCCCACACATTTGCTGTTCTGCTCGGCCGATAGTTGTTGTTGCAGGGCGATAATCTCGTTCAGACGGCGTATCTTCTCGCTCTCCTCTATGTCGTCTTTAAAATGGCGGCTTGCGAATGTGCCGGGGCGCTCCGAGTATTTGAACATGAATGCCGCATCGTAGGCGCAATGACGCATGAGCGAGAGGGTTGCCTGGTGATCCTCCTCGGTCTCTCCGCAGTAGCCTGCTATAATATCGGTGGAGAGTCCGCAGTCGGGCACTATGCGACGAATGGCCTCGATACGCTCCAAATACCACTCTCGCGTATATTTCCTATTCATGGCTTTTAGCATGTTGCTGCTGCCGCTTTGTACGGGTAGGTGGATGTGTCGGCACACATTTGGCTCTTCGGCTATCACGTGCAGTGTGTCGTCGCTCATATCTTTGGGGTGCGAGGTGGTGAAGCGTATGCGCACTTCGGGGGCGCGTCGTGCTACGCTGCGCAACAGTTTGGGGAAGGTTATCTCTGTACCATCCTCTTGCACAAAGTTGTATGAATTTACATTCTGCCCAAGGAGTATTATCTCCTTGAATCCGCGTGCAACAAGGTCGTCAACCTCGTTTAGTATGCTCTGTATGTCGCGACTGCGTTCGCGTCCGCGTGTATAGGGTACCACGCAGTAGTGGCAGAAATTATTGCATCCTCGCATTATGGAGATATAACCCGATACGTTTTTGCTGCAAATGCGCAGTGGGATAACATCGCGGTAGGTCTCGGTGGTGGATAGCTCTATATTCATTGCAGGGTGGCCTGCCTCTGCTTGTGCTATAAGTTCGGGTAGTGAGAGGTAGCTGTCGGGGCCTGCCACAATGTTGACATTGTATTTCTGTATCAGTTCCTCTTTTACGCGCTCGGCCATACATCCAACCACGCCTATGAGTGTCGATTTTCCGCGACGGAGGGCGTTCAGCTGGTCGAGTCTGCCGTAGATTTTTTGTTCGGCATTGTCGCGTATGGAGCATGTGTTCAATAGAATAAGGTCGGCCTCCGAAATATCTTCGCATGCTTGGTAGCCGGCCATGTCCAATATCGAGCCTATAACTTCGCTGTCGGCTACGTTCATCTGGCAGCCGTATGTCTCTATGAATAGTTTTTTATTCTCCACAATGGTATCTTTTAGCTTTGTCGTTGCAAAAATAGTTATAATATGTGAGATACTCTTTCTGTTTATGTTTTTTTTAGAAACTGTTTGTTGAGCAATTTATGTGCCTGTGGTCAGTATGAGGCTGTTGCCTTTATTCCCTCTGATTGCAACATCGACACAATGCGGTCAAGCTCCTGAGGGGTGGCTTTGAGCAACCCTTTTTGCGGTGTTTCGCGGTCTATCGTATATATCATCACCTCGCGTGGGGCTATCTTCTTTATGGTATCTATCCAAGGAAGTACATAGCGGTCGCCAGTGTTATCGAGGTTCTTCCCGTTTACCGTGCCTTTGAGAAATATTGTTTGTATGATGATGTGTCCGTTGAAATCTCTCATTTTTTCAATAATTTCGTGCAGGTGATATGCGGCGTTGGGGCGGTCTACGGCTGTAATATACTCTGTGTCTGAGGTGTCGAGCTTTAGGATGTTATTGTCGACTTTGCAAAGAGCATCGAACACTTTGGGACGTGTTATTTGGGTTGCGTTGCTCAGGACGCTTACTTTTGCCGAGGGGCAGTATTTGTTACGCAGGGCTGTTGTGTCGTCGATTATTTCGGCAAATTGCGGATGTATGGTAGGCTCTCCGTTGCCGGCAAAGGTTAGTACGTCGGGCACAGTGCCTTGTTCTTGCATGGTTATAAGTTGTTTCTCTAATGCGGCGGCAACCTCTTCTCTGGTGGGCAGCGATGTGCGGGTGCGTCGCTCGGCATTGAAGCCGCATTCGCAATATATGCAGTCGAACGTACACACTTTGCCGTCGCCCGGTAGCAGATTGATGCCTAACGATACTCCTAAGCGACGGCTTTTTACAGGCCCGAAGATGGGTGAGGGAAATATTATTGTTGACATATGTTTTTCCTGTTTTATACTGTTTCTATTTGTTATTTTCCGGTACAAGGCGGTCGTGCAGCATACGTGTCATATATTGTTGTATGATTGCTTTTGTTTCGCGCTCCATTTGTTGTTTTATAACGGGCCGGGTCTCAGAAAGGTTTTGTTTGCATAGTGGGTCGTGACGTATGTCAAAGAGGGCGGTGCTTTTCTCTCCGTCGAATATCAGCATGTAAGGCCCTTTGTAGTATTGATATTGTCCGCTTATCCAATTGATTGCATAGCTCTTCTCGGGGGTGTCGCTTATCAGGCTTTTACCAAATGAAAGGAATGGACGGTTGTAGCCTGCATAGTGTAGCACGGTGGGCATTATGTCAATCTGTTGCGCAATGAGTGTGCTGTCTGTTTGGGGGCTGAATGGTGGCTCGCCTGTGGGATGATAGAATATGATTGGTATTTCAAAAAGTCCCGAAGAGGTGAGGTAGCGTTCTTCGCTGTTTTGGTTGGAGTGGTCGGCTGTAATCACAAAGAGGGTGTTTTTGAACCACTCGCCGGTTTTTGCTTTGTCGAAGAAGCGACGCAGAGCATTATCGGTATATTGTATACATTTGTGTATAGGCATGTCTCCCTCTTTGTAGGTGTTTACGTACTCTTCGGGAAGAGCAAAGGGGTGGTGTGATGATGCGCTGAAAAGGGCGGTCACGAAGGGTTGTGGAAGGGTGTCCATCGTCTCGGCATAATATTGGAAAAATGGCTCGTCCCAGATGGCCCATGAGCCGTCAAAGTCCTTTTCTCCATTGTGGAGGGGCGAAGCGTTATACTCGTCCATTCCGTAGTACTCTTTGAAGCCTGTTGCCTTTGCAAATGCCTGAAAGCCCATTGAGCCGTTGGGCGCACCGTGAAAGAATGCGCTGTGATAGCCGTTGTTGCTCAATTCTCCTGCAATGCCGCTCACCTTGTTCAGTGCAGCAGGTGTGACAAAAAATGGCTCTACAAACATTGGTATTCCCGACAGTGTCGATGGCATTCCGTCGATGCTCTTGCGCCCGTTTCCATAGGAATAGGTGTAGGTGCGGCTGATATTTATCAATGAATCGAGGAATGGAGTGAGCGATGGCTTTCTCCTTTGGGGATTGTAGGCTCCGATATGCTCTTTGCCGAAACTTTCGAGTATGAATATTACTATATTTTTGTGTTGCGATATACTGTCGCCCACTGCTATGTCGTGTATGGGGTTGAAAATCTCATTCAGCTCCTTTTCATCGTAGAATTTTACCTCTTTGAAGGGGGTTTTGCCAATGGTGCGTATCATTGAGAATGGGGTGTTCAACACCACAGCTGCGTCGGTTGGGCTGTTTACATATTGGTTGGCATCGTTAAGGCTTATCGGGCGCACAGTGCGTCCTACACCTCCGCGTATTCCTAATATTATAAGGGTGGCTGTGATTGCCAGCAGCAGTATGCGTGTGATATAATAGCGTGTGGTGCTTTTCTCTATCGCTGCATGGTGATAGAGGCGCCACAAGAGCCAAATGAGCGCTCCTCCGGCCAATACAAGATACCAATGGTTTATAATCTCGCTGCCAATGATTCTGCCCATGTTATTTTCGTTGGAAAATTCCGAGAAGAGCGACCACGTGGTGCGTCTCCCACTGAAAGGTACATATACCGTGTCGCACAGGTTTGCTATTATGCCTATGCCGTTGCAGGCTACGTATGCCGTTTGGGTTATTCGCTGCATTGTCGCACCCTCTTTGTAGTGCAGGGGAAGCAACAGGCATAATATGTAGGGTATGTTAAGATAGCACACTGTTGATGTGTCGAACCGCAATGCTCCTGTTACGATGGCTTGTATATCCCACGTCTCCATGCCGGCTGCGTACATCTCATGGTTTACAGCAACGAATATTATTCTGCATATTATCAAGGCTGCGTAGGCAATAAATATATTCCACAGAATGGCAAACGTGATTTTATATTCTCTCTTTTGTGTCATGATGCTTCTCTATAAATATTGTGCTTGTAATTTCGGGCAGCTTCTGTTTTAAGAATATCTTATTGTTCACGAAAGTGGGTGTATGTGTGCTGTAAAATTGCTTTTGCCATTCTTGCTCTGTGGTTGCTGCTGTCAATAGGCGACTCTATGAGTATTGTATGCGAGTCGAGGTCGAGCAACGTATATCCTGTTGTGTCGGTGAGCGATATTGCGTTGTTGAATGAGTGATAGGCAAAGGGGGTGCTGTACGATGGTGAGAGGATATTTCTGCTGAATGTGAATTTCTCCGTCGGCAGCCCCATCTGTGCCAATATTGTTGCCGGAAGGTCGCTCTGATTGCAGATGGTCTCTATTCTCTTTGCCCGGCGTATGGCTCCGCCTGTAAGTAGCAGAGGGATTTTGTTGCGCACTATTTCGTCGTCTCGGTGTTTTTTGGGAGGATAGCTGCGCAACGCATGGTCGGGGAGGCATATTACAAGTGTGTTATTCCATTCATCACTCTTCTTCAGGCGGTCGATAAAAGAACCTAAGCATGAGTCTGTGTAGGCAAAGGCATTTGCGATTTTATCGTTCTTTATGCGGTTGCAGGGCACTGTCCAAGGCTCGTGACTGCTCAGTGTAAGGTAGGTTATGTGCCAAGGTTCTTGCGGACGACTCTTTGTCAATGCTAAAAGTGAGTCGAATGTAACATGGTCGGATACTCCCCATTGGTGGCTCTTTTGCTGTTTGATGCTGAAGTCTTTGTCGGATATAAGGTCGCTGTATCCGGTGGAGTAGAAGTAGCTTTTCATGTTTGTGAAATTTATGTCCCCGCCGTACAGAAGTGTGTTGTGGTAGCCTGCATCTTTGAGTGATGATGCAAGGGACGGTAATTTACTGCTCTTTATCGGAGATTTCATTACCGAGGTTTTTGGGAATGATGCGTAGCCGCTAAGGGCGCATATAAGGCCGCGGTCGGTGCGGTAGCTGTTTGCGTAGCAATTTGTAAACAGTATGCCTTCTTTGCTCAGTCTGTCAAAGTTGGGGGTTATACCCTCAATCTCGCCCAATGAGCCTGTTAAATTGCTGCCCATACCCTCCAATATTATTGTAATGATGTTGGGGCGGGTGGTGTTAAGCAGTGTGTCGGTAATTGTGGCGTCGTGTGGGTATAGATTGGCGGTGAGTGCTTCAAGCTCTTTTTGGGGATAGAAATTGTATTCGTTGCTTAAATCGTCGCGCTTGCCCATCGAATAGAGTAGACTGAATATGGGGTTTACGGCCGAATGGTTTAAAAATTGGTTGTCGCTGTAATATACTTTGCCTATGTTGTTCGTGGATTCGTCTACCCCTCCGCGTATGCCCAAGAAGATAAGTGCACCCGATAATATGATTGCCGACAGTGTGATTATGCGGTTCTTCTTTGGTCGCAGGCTCTTTGTTGTTGCATTGTGCAAAAGTACGAATATTGCAATTCCGATTAGCAGTGTTAGCAGCAGACGGGTAATAATGTAGCCTGTTTCGACGCTTGCAAGGGCATTTGACGGCGAGTCTATGTATAATAGGAAAGATGCGTCGAGCTTAAATTCCCAAAAGGGGTATAGGCTTATGTCGGCCATGAAGATTGCTGCAATTATTATCGCAACAAAGGCGTTGTATACTGTGAGCAGCTTGCGAGTGGGAATATATACAAATGTACCTGCTATGGATAACAGTAAAGGGAGCACTGTCAGATAACCGGCTACGGCTACATCCAATGGGAGACCGTGCAGTGCTATGTCTGAATAGTCGGATAGGGTGTAAGCTTCGGTGCTGTTTGTAATTGCAAATATCAGTCTGAGAGGAACGAAACAGAGTAATATTGACGCATAATACTTTACGATGAACAGTATCTTTTCTTTTACATTTTCCATATTGGCAAGCTATTTTCGTCCGAAGTCGGCCGGAATCTCGCCCCATTGCGATGTTTCCCACTTTATCAGACTGTTGTTGTATTTGTTATTGCGTAACCACTCTTCGGCACGCTCTATCAACCGGAACAGATTCTCTGTTTCTGCGTTTCGTGGCAGTTTTGTCTTGCATTTTTTTTGTTTAATCCACGATAGGGCGTTGCGGCTGTCGCTGTATATGGGCATATCGTTGTACCCTTTCTGCTTGAGCAGTGCAAGTGCGTGTACTATTGCAAGAAATTCTCCGACGTTGTTTGTGCCGAATATGGGGCCGAAATGAAATACCTGTGTTCTGTTGCCGATGTATACGCCACGGTATTCCATCTGTCCGGGATTTCCGCTGCACGCCGAGTCTACGGCTATTGCATTCAGCTCTACGCATGATGGCAGCTCTCCGTCTTTTGAACGGAGAGGCTGTTCCTTTGCTTTTGTGCCTATGTAGTCGTATGGCGACGAAGCGTAGGCGCGTTGCGCCTCCTTCGACGTTGCGAACGACTTGAAAAGAGCCTGCTTTACGCCCTTTGTCTGTGCCTGGCAATCCTTCCACGATGAGTATATGCCCGGCTCTAATCCGTTCCACACTACATAATAGCGTTTTTTTTTCATGCGTTTGTCTTGGTATGTTTTACATCCTCTCGGGAACTTCTATGCCCAATAGGTTCATTGCGGTTTTTATGACCTTGCCTACGTTGCGTGTTAGTTGTACGCGGAATGCTTTTGCTGCTTCGTCCTCTTCGCGCAGTATGCTGAAGTCGTGGTAGAATTGGTTGTATTCCTTTGCAAGTTCATAGGTGTAGTTTGCAATGCCCGATGGCGAGTAGTCGATGCCTGCCTGACGCACGGCTGCCGGAAAATCGTTGAGCATGCGTATTATCGAGCACTCTTTTTCGCTTATCTTTGCAGGTGTGGCCGCGCTTTCCATGTTTACGCCTGCTTCGTTTGCTTTACGTTCGATGGAACGTGTGCGAGCATAGGTGTATTGTATGAAAGGCCCTGTGTTGCCATTAAAGTCGATGGACTCTTTGGGGTTGAATAGCATGTTCTTGCGTGCATCTACCTTGAGCATGAAGTATTTGAGTGCTCCCAATCCTATTATGCGGTTTATGTCGGCAGCCTCCTCGGGGGTGAGGCCGTCGAGCTTGCCGCCAAGCTCCTCCGATGTCTCGCGTGCGGTGTTTATCATCTCGTCCATGAGGTCGTCGGCATCCACCACTGTACCCTCGCGGCTCTTCATCTTGCCTTCGGGCAGTTCTACCATTCCGTATGAAAAGTGTACTAATCCTTTACCCCATGAGAAACCTAATTTGTCGAGTAATAATGAGAGTACTTGAAAATGGTAATTCTGTTCGTTTCCCACCACATAAACCATTTTATCTATCGGATAGTCGCGGAAACGTAATTGTGCCGTGCCGATGTCTTGTGTCATATACACCGATGTTCCGTCGCTGCGAAGCAGTAGCTTTTCATCAAGCCCGTCACCGCTTAGGTCGGCCCACACTGACGCATCGGGGCGGCGATAGAAGATGCCTTTCTCCAACCCCTCGAGTACGGTCTCTTTACCAACAAGGTAGGTGTCCGATTCGTAGTATATCTTGTCGAAGCTTACTCCTAAGCGACGGTATGTCTCGTCGAAGCCTTCGTACACCCAGCCGTTCATTGTCTCCCACAACTTGCGCACCTCGTTGTCGCCTGCTTCCCATTTTACAAGCATCTCGCGAGCTTCGGCCATAAGTGGCGAGGCTGCCTCGGCCTCCTCTTTGCTCATGCCCTTTGCCATAAGCTCGGCTGTCTCGGCTTTATAATGCTTGTCGAATGCCACATAATAATCGCCAATCAAATGGTCGCCTTTTTTGCCGCTCGACGCGGGTGTTTCACCGTTGCCCCACTTTTGCCAGGCGAGCATAGATTTACATATATGTATGCCGCGGTCGTTCACTATATTGGTCTTTACCACTCTGTTGCCGTTGGCTGCAATTATGTTGGAGAGTGCATATCCCAACAGGTTGTTGCGTATGTGTCCCAAATGCAGTGGCTTGTTTGTGTTCGGGGATGAGTATTCCACCATCACAAGCGGTGAGCCTTCGTGTACCGGTGCTATACCCCAATTGGCGTCGCTGTCGATGGTGTTGAGCAGGTCTATCCAATATGAGGGGGCTATGGTTATATTCAAGAAGCCTTTTACTACGTTGAAGGATGTTGCCAACGGTTGATTGGCTGCAAGATGCGCCCCTATCTCTTGTGCCGTATCCTCGGGGCGTTTGTGCGATATTTGCAGGAATGGGAATACGACAAATGTAAAGTCTCCTTCAAATTCTTTTCTTGTCTTTTGCAGTTGTATCTTCTCGGGTGCAACCTCTTGCCCATAGAGGGCCTTCATTGCTTCTACGATACTTTGAGTGAGAATTGTTTCTATATTCATAGTATAATGATTTGGTTCTTTTTGTATATTGTATGTTGCAGAAACTGTTTTTATGTTTACAAGTCTCTTTTGGTTTCTTATTTTGCCGCGAAGATACAAAATATATGTGGTTTTTTTGTTTAATATTGCTAAAAAGAGAAAAACCTTAAGGCTTGTTTTTTAATAATTCTGCTTTTTGTGCTATCTTCGCGGCTTGAAAATGTTTTAATGATGAGAGAACTACCCGTTGTTACTAAGAACCTGTTGGCTATTAATGCTCTTATGTATCTTGCCACCATAGTGGTCGAGAAATATGGCGTTGACCTGAATAATCTTTTGGGACTTCATCTTTTTCTTGCCGAGGATTTCAGGCCTTTCCAATTGATAACATATATGTTTATGCACGGTGGCTTTGTGCATCTGTTTTTCAATATGTTTGCATTGTATATGTTTGGTCGTGTCCTTGAGACTGTTTGGGGCTCGAAGCGCTTTCTGACATTCTATATGGCCACAGGAATAGGTGCAGGCATCATTCAACAACTTGTTCAGTATATATATTTTGAGACTCAATTGTCCATGTATTCGGGCGTGGATTTTGGAGGAGGCATGTTGGTTCCCATGGCCGAATATTTGAACTTGTGGAACACCGTAGGGGCCTCGGGTGCGATATATGGCATATTGTTGGCCTTTGCAATGACTTTCCCCGAAGAGCGCCTTTTTGTGTTTCCTTTGCCGTTTCCCATCAAGGCTAAATATTTTGTGCTTATATTCGGCGGAATAGAACTTCTCTCGGGATTAAGCCCGAGTGCCGGTGATAATGTGGCGCATTTTGCCCATCTGGGAGGTATGCTTTTTGGATTATTGATGATATTATATTGGCGTAAAAAAGGAGATATAAATGGCCCGTACTATTGAAAATTTGTGGAAAAGGTTTTGTAACGAAAATATCGTAGGAAAATATATATATGTGAATGTTGCCGTATATCTGACAATGGCGCTCATAGGCGTGGTGGCAACGTTGTTCGATGCTTTGAATCCTGTGAATGAGATTTTTCGATGGGTTGAACTTCCGGCAGATGTAATGCAGTTGCTCTGCCGGCCTTGGTCAATTGTCACATATATGTTTGTGCATGGCAGTTTCACGCATATATTGTGGAATATGTTTGCCTTGTATGGCTTTGGACGTATATTCCAGGAATTTTACTCCACAAGGCATTTTGTGGGAATATATTTTTTGGGTGGAATAGCAGGCGGACTTTTCTTTGTGGCGGCATACAATATTTTCCCACATTTTGAAAATGTTGTTCAACACTCTTATCTCGTGGGAGCTTCTGCAGCAGTGCTTGCCATTGTGTCGGCTGTGGCAGTGAGAAGTCCCAATTATGTCGTTAATCTGATGCTTTTGGGGCAGATGAGGCTGAAGACACTTGCAATTATAACCGTAGCAGTGTCGGTGTTGCTTCTTGCTTCGGAAAATGCCGGAGGTAATTTTGCTCACCTTGGCGGTGCGATGGCCGGCTGGCTGTTTGCCGTAAGGCTTAATAGAGGACAGGATATTACCACCATCATAAACAACTTGGGCGATTTTGCTTTGAAGATGTTTGATAAACTAAAAAAAATGTTCACACGTCCGAAAAGAGCCGGGATGTCATTTACAAGAGGTGGAGCCAAACACTCGGCCGACCACGAATATAATGCTCGCAAAAAAGAAAATGAAGCAGCAATAAACCACATTCTCGAAAAAATAAAAAAAAGCGGTTACTCCGCACTGTCTGACGAAGAGAAAAAACGTCTCTTTGATGCTTCCGATAAGTGAGGTCTGATTTTTTTGGGTGTTCTTTTGCTTCTTGCAACAGTCTCCAAGCACTTAATAGAAATCCCAATGGAGCTTGGCAAAATTACCGAACTCTCTCGAAAATACAAAGATTAATGCCGATATTTGCACCAAAAAGCAACTATCGGCATATCTTATATGCTTTTATGTGAAGAAAAAAGGGGGTAATTCTGTTTGTTTGAGAAAAAAAAGCTATATTTGCAAACTTTAAATCGGTGACAACCTGTAAACAGTTTGATTTTGTTTCAAAATCTCCGAAAATATTGGCGACAAACTAAATAATAATAAAAATTAATTTCAAAATGCAAAACAAAGGATTTGTAAAAGTATTTGCGCTTCTGCTTTCGCTTGTGTGCATCTTCTATCTTTCATTCTCTTTTGTAACAAGTTACCATAATGGTAAGGCTGCCGAGGACCCCAAAGGCGTGCAGCACTATATGGACTCTATGCAGAACGAGAGAGTGTGGCTTGGTGCATATACTCTTAAGCAGTGCCGTGAAATGCAGATTGGTCTCGGCCTTGACCTTCAGGGTGGTATGAACGTTATCATGGAGGTGTCAGTAGCCGATGTTGTTAAAGCACTTGCAGGGCACAAAAGCGATGCGGCTTTCAATGAAGCCGTAGAGAATGCAAAGAAGCTGGCAGTAAAGAGCCAGTCGGATTTTATCACGCTCTTTATCGAGGAGTATAAACGTTTGGTGCCCGACGGCAGTTTGGCAACACTCTTTGCTACTCAGCAGATGAAAGACAAAGTTACAACACGTTCGACAGACGATGAGGTTGAAGCAGTTCTTCGCAGTGAGGTTCAAGCTGCAATAGATAACTCATTCAACGTGTTGCGTACACGTATCGACCGTTTCGGAGTGGTGCAGCCCAACATCCAGACATTGGAAGGCTCAATGGGACGCATCATGATAGAGCTTCCCGGTGTTAAGGAGCCTGAGCGCGTGCGTAAGCTCCTCCAAGGTTCTGCGAACCTCGAATTTTGGGAGACTTATAACGCAGCAGAGATTCTTCCGGCACTTGTTTCTCTTAACACAAAGCTCGCAGTTGCCGAGCCTGAGGCTGCTGCAACAGACACAGCCGCAGTGAAAACCGAAGAGAAAGCCGAGGTTGACCTTGACGCCGCTCTTTCGGAGAACGTTGCCACCGATAATGCCTCAGCCGACAGCGACGCTGCCAAAAAGCAAAATCCCATCTTCTCGGTTCTTGTTCCCAATCAAGGCAATATGCACAATTGCGTGGTAGGTATTGCTCATTATAGCGATACTGCAGCCATAAACGCAATGCTCCATTCGCCAGAAGCAAAAAGACTGCTTCCTCACGACTTGCGTCTATATTGGGGTGTATATGCCTACAATAAAAACACAGAAAACAATATCTATGAATTATATGCAGTGAAGTCTACACAGCGCAACGGTCGTGCAGCCCTTGAGGGTGATGTAATCGTTGAGGCTGCCGATTCATACGATCAATATGGCAACCCCTGTGTAACAATGGCTATGAACACCGACGGTTCTCGTCGTTGGGCACAACTCACAAAGCATAATATAGGTAAGAGCATTGCCATTGTTCTTGATGGTTATGTATACAGTGCTCCCAATGTGATGAATGAGATTTCCGGCGGTCGCTCCGAGATTACCGGCAGTTTCACCATCGAAGAGACAAAAGACCTTGCCAACGTGCTTAAATCGGGTAAGATGCCTGCTCCCGCCCGCATCGTCTCCGAGGATATCGTAGGCCCCTCACTTGGTCAGGAGTCAATCAACCAGGGTATGGTGTCGTTCATTATAGCATTTATCCTGCTTATGATATATATGTGCGCTATATACGGTGTAATTCCCGGTTGCGTGGCAAATGCGGCACTTCTCATCAACCTGTTCTTTACACTCGGAATCTTGGCTTCGTTCCAAGCTGCCCTTACAATGTCGGGTATTGCCGGTATTGTGCTCACATTGGGTATGGCTGTGGATGCCAACGTACTTATTTACGAGCGTGCAAAAGAGGAGCTTCGTGCAGGCAAGAATACAATTTCGGCACTTACCGATGGTTATAAGAATGCTTTCTCGGCCATCTTCGACTCTAACTTTACATCAATCATCACAGGTATAATCCTATTCTATTTCGGTACAGGCCCCATCCGCGGTTTTGCAACCACACTTATAATAGGTATTATCTGTTCATTCTTTACGGCTGTGTTCCTTACACGTGTGGTATATGAACACTTTATGAACAAAGGCAAGTGGCTGAATCTTACATTTGTAACCAACATCTCAAAGAACCTTATGGTTGGTACCAGCTACGCATTTATGAAAGCACGCAAAACCTCGCTTACCATTTTTGGAGCATTGGCTATTGTGATGATAGGCTTCCTTGCAGTGCGTGGATTGAGCCAAAGTATCGACTTTACAGGCGGACGCAATTTTATCGTGCAGTTTGAACAGCCGGTAGAGCCTGAGACAGTAGAGGCTTTGTTGCGCGAGCACATTACCGAAGATAATGTTCAGGCAATAGCTCTGGGTACAGATGGAAAGACCATACGTGTTACGACAAACTACCGCATTGATGAGGATGGTGTAAACATCGACTCTGAAATTGAAGAGTTCCTATATTCAGCTCTAATGAAAGGTGGTCTGTTGAGTAAAGATCTCGACCTCTCTACCTTTATCGACCGCGACAACCGTACAGGCGGTTCTATCATAAGCTCTCAGAAAGTAGGCCCCAGCATTGCCGACGATATTAAGACAAGCGCTGTTTGGTCGGTGGTATTGGCTGTGATAGCAATCTTCCTCTATATTTTGTTGCGTTTCCGCAATGTAGCATACAGCATCGGCTCTACGGTGGCTCTTGTGTGCGACGTGCTTATGATTCTGGGTTGCTACTCGATATTCTACGGCATATTGCCAATGTCTCTCGAAGTAGACCAGACATTCATCGGTGCCATCCTTACCGCCATCGGTTACTCTATAAACGACAAGGTGGTGGTGTTTGACCGCGTTCGCGAGTTTACTACACTTTATCCCAAGCGCGATAAGTTCAACCTCTTTAATGAGGCGTTGAATACAACACTCTCGCGTACCATAAATACATCTGTAAGTACATTGGTTGTGCTGCTCTGTATCTTCATTTTTGGTGGAGACAGCATACGCAGCTTCTCATTTGCAATGATACTCGGTGTGATATTCGGTACTCTCTCTTCACTCTTTATAGCAGCACCTGTGGCATATACAATCATAGGTAAGCAAAAGAAGTAAAGACGCGCTTCAAGGATTCATAAACAAATAATCCGACAGTCGTTAACGACAGTCGGATTATTTGTTTAGATATAGCAAAGCAAATTCAGTTATAAACAGATTTTCTCTTTTATGTAGGTGTATGCAAGATGGCACTCTGTGCATCTGTGTCTGTTGCAATAAGCCTTTTGCAGTTGTATGACGGCTTGCGAGTCTGCTGCGCAACCTATTTCTATCCCTTTGGCAGCCCAGCGTCGTATTATGTTGTTGTCCTCGCTGTCCAGATTATGTAAAAAATCCTCGGCATTGTTGCACAATGATTGATTGTTGCGATGTTTGCCATAGGCATATAGCATAGGCGCCACTGTGTTTATTATGAGTAGGTCGAGCTGTCTGTTGCGCATGGGAGGATTACCTTTTGTATCGGTGCTTCCGAACTGAAGGTGATTAGTCCAATAACCCTCGAGGCGCGATTGAAGCAAATTTCTAACCTCGGCAGTGGTGTTGCAATCGGCGATGGCCGACATTGTGGCCCTGCCATTGCTGTATAGTGTTGCGAGGCGGGCTATGCGCAAATGAGGTGTTGCATTGCCCAATCCCCACATTTTACCATCAATCTCTTTGAGTCCGAATTTTGATTTTAAGAATTTATATTCGCGCACAAGGTTGTTGTAGTATTCCGATTGCAGAGCTTCGTTCCTATAATAATAAGGTATTCTCTCTTCGCACAAAAGACCGGCCTGACCAAAAAATATAGCTTCGACTTGCAACAGATTGTCGCGATGCTTACCCAAAGCCTTCATGTCGAGCAGTGCCGCCCATGCTTCAAATGTGCCGCTTTGCACTCCGAATCCGAAGTTGCGGGCAAGCAGTTTAAAGAGTGTGTCCTCCCAGTTGCAGTCGCACTCTTTGTGTAGCTGTCGTATGCGAGAGGCTTTTTCCTCGATTCTCTCGACAAGCAGACGCGACATGAGACAGTGCATCTTTATGCTTCCCATAGAGGCTATCGCACTCTCGCAGTCGAGCATTGCCTTTCCGGTTGCGGCATATTCAAATTCATCTGCAAGTTCCTGCGGCAGTTGCATACACAGTTGATGAATGCTCTCGCCGTGTTTGCGCAGCGTGTCGATGTAGTTGTTGAGTGTAATGTGCAGTATCACATTCTCGTATGCCGAACAGCCGTTCTTTTGTATCTCCTTTTCCCAATTACTGCTTTTTGTGTGCAGCACCACGTTTCCCGACCACTCTCTCTCGCCTATTTTAATGCGGGCATCGCAGTAAATGCAACATCCTTCTTTCTCCTCGTAACCGGTGTTTATGACCTCTATATCCTCTCCCGAGGTTGCTTTTAGTTTCTCTTTGGGCAGAAGTTTGTTGCTCCAAATGTAGCGCATCAGGTTTTTCATGGTTTATTCATTTGAGTGAGATGGTAGTAACAGGCCGATTACTTTTTCTTCTCGGTAGGGTAGCTTATTCGTGTGTGGTAGATGGCTTTCAGCCTCTCCTTGAATGTTGCTTTTATAGTCTCGATGTCGCGGAAAGTTAGCGGACACATATTCAGCTCTCCGCTGCTTACTCTTGCAGATACGATGTTCTCTACCAATGTGTCAATATTCTCGTCTGTGTACTCTTTTATGCTGTGTGACGCTGCCTCCACGCAATCGGCCAGCATCAGTATTGCTTGTTCGCGTGTAGAAGGCTGCGGGCCGGGATATGTGAACATACTCTCGTCGATATTCTCATTGGGATGCGTATTCTTGTAGGTTATATAAAAGTAGCCGGTTTTTGAGGTGCCGTGATGTGTCGCAATAAAATCTTTTATGCTGCGTGGCAGAAAATGTTTTTCGGCAAGGGCTATTCCGTCGGTTACATGTTTGATTATAATCTTTGCACTCTCTTCGGGTTGCAGGCTGTCGTGCGGATTAATGCCGCCGCTCTGATTTTCGGTAAAATATATCGGGTTAAGGGTTTTTCCAATGTCGTGAAACAGAGCTCCTGTTCTAACCTCAAGGCTGTTGGCGCCTATGCTGCGTGCAGCGTCCGCCGCAAGGTTGCCTACTTGCATCGAGTGCTGAAATGTTCCGGGTGCATCCTGAGAGAGTTTGCGTAGAAGCTCACTGTTTATGTTAGATATTTCAATCAATGTCACATTAGATACAAATCCGAACAACTTCTCTATTATGAACATCATCGGATATGTGAATAGCAATAGCAAGGCATTAATCACAAAGTATATATACATTGCGAGGTTGATTTTGCTGATGTCGTTTTCCACTATAAGCTCGTAGCAAAAATATGAAACGGCATAGGAGAGAAGCACAAACAGTACACAGCTGAACATTTGAGAGCGCGACGACAACTCACGCATGCACAGCATGGCGACAAGTCCGGCCGGTATCTGAAGCAACATAAATTCATAAGGCGAATTAAGCATTATCGAGCACATGATAATGTTCATCGTATGCGTTACAAATGCGGTACGTTTACTGCTGAAGAGACATAGCAGCATGGGTATCATGGCAAGAGGGAGCATAAACACGTTGCCAATGTGCATCTTCATCATAAGACCCACAATGATGGGGAATATAATGGCCGACAGCATTACCAAGATGAACATATTGCTGTTTCTGGACACATCTTTTTCGTATATATATATGTATGCAAGCAGTGAACCGAAACATAGTGTGATAAAGATTATCTGACCTATAAGCATCAAAGAGGTTTTTGTGTCATCATTATGTCGTTTATCAAGCTCTATATTATAGGAACGGAGTATTTGATAAGTCTTTGTATCGACAATTTCGCCGCGACTTATAATTTTTTGTCCTTTTTGGACAATACCGTTGCTCTCGGCCAGTGCTTCCAATTCTTGTTGCAAGGAATTTATCGAGCGCACCGAGTCGTAACTGATATTGGCCGAAAGAAGTTCGTCCAAACGCAAGTTATTCAATAATTCCGTCGGAAGAGTGTCGCCATACGTCAACATTCTGTAAGCCTCGGGTATCTTGATGAACTTATCAAATTCTTCAGTGGTTGAAATGTTGTTGGTTATCAATTTAACGGTTCTTGTGTTAAAAGGATGCACTCTTTCTGATTCGTCCGATGAAATGATACCTCTGTTGTATATTGTGCGCAATCTATTGCGATAAGTCTGATAAGTTGCATGCGGTATTAATGTGTCAAATCCGGCATAATACCTGCTTCTTAGCTTGTCGAGTGCGACAGTAAGTGCCGTAGTGTCTTTAATGAAATATGGAGAAAAGTGCGAGCGTATGCTGTCCCTCTCGGCATCGAGCTGCTCTTGGCTTTTATATACAGGAAAATTAAAGCTTGCAATCAGTTGTCCGTAGCCCCATGGGGTATTTTCGCTGAATTGGTAGTTGAAAACCCTGTCGCGTGGCATAAAATATACAACCATAGCTATACACAAAATGGTGGTTAAAATCTGATGTGTAGTGCGGAACTTTTTTCCAAAAAGTTCTTTAATATTCTTTTTTCCCATAGCTTTGTTTTTTACAAGTGAGCCTCTCTTCGAGATTTATCGCAAATATAGCAACAAACGAGCGAAATAAAAATAAAGCTCGCTTTATTATTTTGCAGCGAGTGCAGTCTTACATTCAAAGTTTACTTTAAATATACAGATAAACAAATTGAAAAAGCAGGTTTAGTCTTTGTTTTGTGTTTGCCGGTTTACTCTGCACCATAATACATTTATACATCTTTTGTTGTTTTTTAAATTTTTATATTATCTTTGTAGCATTGTTTTTTTAGAATCGGAAAGTGTGCTATTTTCGTAGCAGTCTCGTTTACGTGCCCGGAGTAAGCATTCGTGCCGGTGTTATATGAATAAAAAGATAGAATCTATGGCAGATAGAAGAGTAAGGGTGCGATTTGCGCCAAGTCCCACCGGCCCGTTACATATTGGCGGTGTAAGAACGGCATTGTATAATTATCTTTTTGCACGTCAGCATGGCGGCGACCTTATCTTCCGCATCGAGGATACAGACTCGAATCGTTTTGTGGAAGGGGCCGAAGAGTATATATTGGAATCATTTCGATGGCTCGGTATCAAATTTGATGAAGGTGTCTCTTTCGGTGGCGAGCATGGGCCTTATCGCCAATCAGAGCGTCGCGATATATATAAAAAATATGTAAAAGTGCTGCTCGACAGCGGAAAAGCCTATATAGCCTTTGATACACCCGAAGAGCTCGAAAAGATGCGAGCTGAGGTCGATAATTTTCAGTATGATGCATCCACACGTATGCAGATGCGTAATTCTCTCTCGCTTCCCGCCGATGAAGTCAAAAATCTCATCGACTCGGGGCACCAGTATGTGGTGCGTTTTAAGATTGAACCGGGAGAAAAGGTGCAGGTAAACGATATTATTCGCGGAGTAGTTACAATAGACTCCTCCATTCTCGATGACAAAGTTCTCTATAAATCGGCCGACGAACTTCCCACATACCATTTGGCAAACATTGTCGACGACCATCTTATGGAGGTCTCCCACGTGATAAGAGGCGAGGAGTGGCTTCCGTCTGCCCCCCTGCACGTGCTTCTGTATCGTGCATTCGGCTGGGAAGAGACAATGCCCCGTTTTGCCCATCTGTCGCTTTTATTAAAGCCCGAGGGCAATGGAAAATTGAGTAAGCGCGACGGCGATCGTTTAGGCTTTCCCGTATTTCCGCTCGAGTGGCACGATCCCAAGAGCGGAGCCGTCTCATCGGGATTCCGTGAGTCGGACTATCTGCCCGAAGCGGTGATAAATTTCCTGGCATTGCTGGGCTGGAACCCGGGCGACGATATAGAACTTATGTCGATGGACGACCTTATTTCTAAATTCGACCTTACAAAATGCAGCAAAGCCGGAGCGCGTTTCGATTACAAGAAGATGATATGGTTCAACCACGAGTATATATTGCAAAAGCCGGATAGCGAGATTGCAGCAATCTTTATGCCGGTGGTAAAATCACACGGAGTGGAGGTTAGCCCGGAACTTCTTGAGAAGATTGTGTCATTGATGAAAGGCAGGGTGAACTTTGTGCATGAACTATGGGATGCTGCAAGTTTCTATTTTATAGCACCGGAGAAATATGACGAGAAAACCGTAAAAAAACGTTGGAAAGAGGATTCTGCCAAGAAAATGAGCGAGCTTGCCAACCTTCTTGATAGCCTCGATGATTTCTCGATAGAGGCACAGGATGCAGCCGTACACGAATGGATTCAGGAAAAAGGATATGGAATGGGCGAGATAATGAACGCATTCCGTTTGGCATTGGTGGGTGAGGGTAAAGGCCCGCAAATGTTCGACATCTCAGCTATTATCGGCAAAGACGAAACGTTGGCTCGTCTGCGCAAAGCAATATCTATATTAGGTTGATTATGCCATGTATACATTAGGAATATACATATATTTAGCTATTGTCAAACTTGTGGCCATGTTAGGACACAAGAAGGCTCGACGCATGATAGCAGGACACAAAGAAATCTTCTCCAAACTAAAGGAGGGGCTGCGTGAAGATACGGAATATTTGTGGTTCCATGTTTCGTCGTTGGGAGAATTTGAGCAAGGACGTCCGCTAATGGAGCGCATACGGGCCGAGCATCCCGAGTACAGAATAATTCTTACATTCTACTCCCCATCGGGCTACGACTCTGCAAAGAACTACCAATATGCCGACATTGTATGTTATTTGCCATTCGATACAAAGCTAAACGCCCGCCGATTTGTGAACATGGTGAATCCTAAAATGGCATTCTTTGTGAAGTATGAGTATTGGATGAATTTTCTAAGTGTACTTAAGAAGAAAGGTATACCTACATACAGCATCTCATCCATATTTCGCGAAAAACAGCTGTTTTTCCGCCCCTGGGGTATATTTTACCGAAGAGTGCTACACTGTTTCACCCACTTCTTTGTGCAGAACGAACACTCCAAAGAATTGCTTGCGACGTTGGGCATAAAAAGTGTGATGGTTGTGGGCGACACACGCTTCGACCGTGTGGCAAAGATACAAGAAGCTGCAAGGCAATTACCTTTGGTTGAAGCCTTTGTAGAGGGTGGCAGGCCCGTCTTTGTTGCAGGAAGTTCGTGGCAACCCGACGAGGATGTCTACTTCCCGTATTTTAACAACAACGGCGGGTGGAAAGTGATAATAGCCTCTCACGAAGTCAATGAAGAACGGGTAAAATCCATCGAAAATCGTTTCAAAGGCGTGTGTGTAAGATATACTCAGGCAACAATGGACGAGGTTCGTGCCGCCGACTGTCTGATAGTAGACTGCTTCGGGTTGCTCTCTTCGATATACCGATACGGAAAGGTCGCCTATGTAGGCGGTGGCTTCGGAGTGGGCATACACAACATACTCGAAGCAGCGGTGTATGGGATTCCGGTATTCTTCGGCCCCAATAATGCAAAATTCCAAGAGGCCGCACAGCTTAAAGAGTGCGGCGGTGGTGTCGAGATACACAATGCCGACGACTTTGCCCGTCATATGCGCCTCTTTACGGAAAACAAACAGGCCATGCAGATGGCAGGAGATGCAGCAGGCTTATATGTGAAGAACAACTCCAGAGCATCACAAAAGATACTATCGGTTTTGGGTTTTTGATGTTTTTTATTTAAACATTGTTAACGGATGCTCTCCACCCTCTTTTTTTTGTATATTCGCAGTCAAAAACAGAACGGAGAATTATAAACCGTTTAATATGTATCGTTTGTTTTTTGTAGAGTAGGCTCTACGTTTGATTATCCCATTTCAGCGAATATAACAGCCGAACCGCCGAAAAACAGAAGCAAACATTTTAAATGAAAAACAAACGAAAAAAAATATAACAACTGCCAAATAGAATATTGTGGCAGAAGATTAAAACAGCTTTTTATATTAACCTTTAAATATATTCAGGATTATGCAGTATTTGACTAATGAGAAATTGGTTATCGTCGGTGCCGGCGGTATGATTGGTTCTAACATGGCACAGTGTGCGCTTATGATGGGTCTTACACCCAATATCTGCTTGTATGATGTTTATATGCCCGGTCTTGAAGGCGTTGTCGAAGAACTTCGTCACTGTGCTTTCCCCGGTGCCAATATAACATACACCGACAATGTCGAAGAGGCATTCACAGGTGCCAAGTATATAGTATCTTCGGGCGGAGCAGCTCGCAAGGCAGGTATGACACGCGAAGACCTTCTAAAGGGTAATGCACTTGTTGCCGAGCAGCTTGGCAAGGATATTCGCTCCTACTGTCCCGATGTAAAACATGTGGTAATCATCTTCAACCCCGCCGACATCACAGGTCTTATCACACTCCTTTATTCAGGCCTTAAACCCTCACAAGTTACCACTCTTGCTGCTCTTGACAGCACACGCTTGCAGAGTGCTCTTGCAGTGCATTTCGGAGTTAAACAGAGCGAGGTTGAGAATTGCCGTACATACGGCGGTCATGGCGAGCAGATGGCAGTGTTTGCATCTACTGCAACAGTTGCAGGAACCCCGCTTACCGAACTTATCGGTACCGATAAACTTACAGAAGAGCAGTGGGCCGAGCTTAAGGTTGCTGTGACACAAGGCGGTGCCAATATTATCAAGTTGCGCGGTCGCTCATCATTCCAAAGCCCCTCGTTGGTATCTATCCAAATGATAGCTGCCGCAATGGGTGGTGCGCCTTTCACATGGCCCGCAGGAACATATTGCTCAATGCCCGGTTTTGAGAATGTGATGATGGCACTCGAAACAGAGATTACATCCGAGGGTGTAGTGTGCAAAGAACTGAAAGGCACAGAGGCCGAGATGGAGTCTCTCAAAGCAAGCTATAAGCACCTTTGCGCTTTGCGCGACGAGGTTATTGCGATGGGTGTGCTTCCCGCTGTATCGGAGTGGAGCACTCTCAATCCCAATGTTAAGTAAGCCGTAATATACAGCTCGAGGCAGGGGGCTTTTATTGCTTCCTGCCTTTTTTATTGTAAAAAAATAAGCAAAAAGTTTTGCCAATCAGAAATTTGTGCCTATTTTTGCGCCACATTTTGCATAGTAAGGAAATAATATAAACTAAATAATAGATAGGAAATGATTGTAGTACCTGTTAAAGAGGGCGAAAACATCGAGAGAGCTCTCAAAAAATTCAAAAGAAAATTCGAGAAGACCGGCGTAGTAAAAGAACTTCGCGCCCGTCAGCAGTTTGACAAACCTTCTGTTCTTAAAAGACTTAAGAAAGAGCACGCTGTTTACGTTCAAAAACTCCGCGCTGCAGAGGAATAAAAAACTCACAGGTTTTCTTGTTTTTTTATTTTATCTTGACTATATTCGTTGCCGAAAGAATCTTTTTCGGCAACGAATTATGTTTATAGACTCATTCCTCGAATATCTGAAGGCCGAACTTAAATATTCGGTGCACACCCTAAGAGCATATGGTGGCGACCTTCGTGCCTTTGAAGAATATCTCTCAACGCTTGATGAGTCTTTATCATTCGAAAATGTCGACAGTGATATAGTACGTGCATGGGCGGCTGCAATGATGGAGTCGGGCGCGGCACCGGCTTCCGTTAATCGTCGGCTTAGTTCACTTCATTCATTTTATAATTATCTTCTGACAGAAGGACATGTGACGTCCAATCCGCTTTATGGCCTTCACGGACCGAAGCAGGGTTACAGACTTCCGACTTTTATAAACGAGAGGCGGATGAATGAACTGCTGGATAGCGAAGATGTTGCCGGCGGATTCTCGGAAAATCGCAACCGTGTTATAATATCCTGTTTCTACATGACGGGCATTCGCTTGTCGGAGCTTGTGGGCCTGAATCTGCACGATGTAGATTTACAGGCGATGCGCCTGAAAGTGAACGGAAAGCGTAATAAAGAGCGCATAATACCGTTTGCCGACGAACTTATGATGCAGTTTAAAGATTATATAGAGGCGCGTCGGGATGTTGCGCTGCCGGGCGAGCAAGCCTTCTTTGTCTCAGAGCAGGGGCAGCGAATAAGCCGGACTGCCGTTTACCGCATTGTACGTAAATTGTTGATGGAGTCTGCCAATAAAGGAAAATGCAGTCCGCATGTGCTGAGGCATACATTTGCAACAGCGATGCTTAATGGCGGAGCCGAGCTTGGTGTTGTAAAAGAGCTGTTGGGTCACAGCAGGCTTTCCACCACCGAGGTGTATACCCATCTTACATTTGAACAACTTAAAGACTTTTATCAAAAGGCTCATCCAAGAGCCGTTAACACTTAAATTATAGGAGGTAATATTATGGTAACAAGAGTTCAGACTATTCATTTTGACGCATCGACGCAATTAATGGAATTTGTTGAGAAAAAGGTGGCGAAACTCGAAAAACTTTGCGACGAGGCTACTTCTCTTGAGGTTGCAATGAAGCTCGTGAAGCCCGAGACGGCTATGAACAAAGAGGTGAGCCTGCGTCTTGCTACAGGCGGAGGAGAACTGTTCGCATCAAAAGTTTGCGACACTTTTGAGGATGCTTTGTTAGGCTGTATAGATGCTCTGAAGGCCCAAATAGAGAAAAAACGTGAAAAAAACAGGTAATTTTGAAAAAAAAGTCCGAAAAAGTTTTGGGATTAAAAAAAAACTCGTACATTTGCACTCGCATTACGGAAGTAAGCACTGCAAATAGTACGACGCCTCTTTAGCTCAGTTGGCCAGAGCACGTGATTTGTAATCTCGGGGTCGTTGGTTCGAATCCGACAAGAGGCTCTACTTAAACAGTGATACTGCTAAATGCATCGCAAATGCGTTTTCTGAAATAGTGACAAGAAAAGGGCAAATTCCAGAGTGGCCAAATGGGGCAGACTGTAAATCTGCTGTCTTTCGACTTCGGTGGTTCGAATCCATCTTTGCCCACGAATGTGTTGAAAAAGGAGAATGCAAACCAGCCTTGACGGTCTTTCAAAGTTTGAGAACTGTCTCAGTT
>JAFSAT010000021.1 GCA_017442185.1 Bacteroidaceae bacterium | reverse complement strand
AGCTGCCAATTCTCTGTTGAAGAATAGTAAATCAGGAAAATCTTCCACACCGAATTTTTCCAAATGATATTGGTTGCCTACAAATGTAAAGTCCTTGCCGAATGTCATAATAAAATCTTTCACATTCTGCACTATACGCTGTTCTATCACGCGCTCGTCTCTGTCTTTATCACGAATGAACAGTTCTTCGGTATTATTCATAAATGCGGTAATCGGAAAATTTGCATCTATCTTAAACTGTACAGTCGGTAATTCATTCGTTTCAACGAACGAATTATCTGAAAGCATCTGCCACTCTTCATAGAATGTAAGCATCTTACGCAAACTCGCAGCAGAAAAACCTCTTAATCCAGGTAATTCTTTGCGAAGTTGCTATCGTTACTATTTCTGAGGTTTTCTCCTTAATGCGTTATGGCTCAGTTCAAAACGCCGAAATTCACCTTTTTTTTGCTCCGAGAACCGTGTTTTTTTACGAAAATTTAAACAGCTTCTTAATCAACTTCAAAATATTTATGTTTCTTTTGTAAGAAAATAGGTATTTGTGTACTCTATATAATGTAAACAATATAATTATATATTATGATGGAGGTAGAAAATCATTTGACAATTAAAGGGGCTTCGGGCAGCGGTTATGTTTTTAACGTATGTTTGCTCGATGATGGTGTTCATTGTGTAAAAAAACGTTTTGATGGTCTTCCGGCTGTTTTTGTTCTTGCCGAGCGCAATGTGTGTATTAATACCGGTGAGGTAACTTATAAATATATGTATCTTGGCGTTACCGAGAATTTGAACGATAAATTATCAGATGGGGTGGTAGATCTTATGTCAAAAATTTCTTATATAAATTGCTTATGCTACATTCACGTACCCGATAATTTGTTACGTTCGGATATTGCAAAGGATATTGCAGCTGCAAATCGCTTCCTTTATATAGAAGGCTTAGACGGGCCGCAACCTTTTTTCGGGGTGTGATAGATGGCGTTGGCGTGGCGGAAATTTTTAAGAAAATTGTATTAAGTAACAATATGGTTAAAATTTGTGACCAACGTTTATTGCAATACTTTCTGTTTTTAATATCCTTGCTTCTGTGGCATACGACATATTATTTGGTATATAAAAACCGTAAAAAAATCTTAAATCGATATTTTACAAAGTATAAACGATAGTTATAGGTGGTTTCTGCAATCTCTTTATTTTGCAGCACCACCTTTTCGTCTCTTTCTATTATAATGGGATAATACTTGACTAAGTCTATCCAACCGGATAAAACAGCAAATAGACCACTCATTATTATATATACAAATTCTACGTTTTTTATAATGTAGTGTAGTTTGTTATATAATACCGAAACTAAATAAAATAGCTGACGGGCAAATGGTGATTCTCAGAAAATCCCATGATTGAAATTTTGTGAAATAAATATCAATGAATTGATTGGCTCGATAAGGAGTGTTTGTGAAACATATTACACTCGTAATCCTAATACCTGTTTTCGCATAATACGTTACACAGCTTATCTTGCCAATTGCGCACCCTGCGTGGCTCCATGGAACCTTGATTGAGTATCACAAACGCCAATGTATGCCCATTTGGTGTTTGTGCATATCCGGCAAGTGTGCACACTCCCTTTACGGTGCCCGTCTTTGCGAATATTTTTTTGTATGCAGGGGTGTTTTTGGTGCGATGCTTCATTGTGCCGCTTATTCCGGATTGCGGAAGCCCGGCTATTATTATATCTCGTGCAATGGTATCGGTGTGAGCGAGCTTAAGTACCTCGACAAGCATCTCAGCTGATAAATATGTGTATAGCGATAGACCCGAACCGTCGGCTATATTAAATCTCTCCGGAGCTTTTGTGTTATATTCGAGGAAACCTTCCATTATATCAGGGCCTCTTTTTTGACTTACGGGAAATTTTCCATATAAAGCCCCAAGATGATAAGACAAAGCCTCGGCACATAGATTGTTGCTCTCCATGAGAGCTTCGTGTATTATATCGCATATAGGGCGCTGCTTTATTGCAATAAGCGTAGCCTCCTTGGGGGTTGTGCTTGTTGCAATATTGCTTATCCGGATGCCTCTTTCGGCAAGGCGCTCACGCATCACTGTTATAAAGAAATCCTGCGAGGGGTATAGGTTCATCTTCTCGCTTTTGGGGGCATTGCAATCGCCGCGCAGACGTATCACATTGCTGTTGTTCAGCCAATCTCTGAGAATGGTAAACTTCTCGCCTCTTTTCCCATGACTTACAGCTTCATTAGCAATTGTGTAAAAATCTGATTGAGGTCTGCATTCTACTGTGGGAGGAGCGCCTGGCGAAGAGGGGGTTGCACAAACCTCTACGCATCCTCCGTTAAGCATCAGTGGTGAGATGTATGGCTGAAATTCCCAAGGCGTGTCGTCCCATGACCAACCCGGCCCCCAATGAATAGAGTCCATGAAGGTGCAATCGGCAAAAAGGGTGTCAACCTCCATACCCTCGGGCAGCGCGGCAGACATCTGCAGTAAATCCTCTTCGCTGAAAAGAGGGTCGATACTTCCCTTTATATACAGATTGTGTTTGCCGCTGACATTCTCTTTTGAATATAGGTGGGTGTCAACGGTGTAGTCGCACCCTAAACGCTTGAGTGCTACGGTGGATGTGATTATCTTCATCACCGATGCCGGGCGGCATAATTTTTGCGCACGATGTGTATAAAGCATTGTGTCGGCGTCAAGGTCGTATACGGCTATGGATACGTCGCTGTCGTCGAACAAAGGGTCGGAGAGCAGGGCTTCTATCTGTGTCGAAAGATTTTGCGCTCGACCAACTGTGCATAAAAACTGTGTGAAACAGAAAAAACAGAGAATTATATGCTTCATGTTGGGGATTTCGATAAAAGTGTGGCAAAACTTAGAAACTGTTTAAATTCTACTTCGGAATTATTTGAGAACCGTTTCAGAGTAGTTTTTCTTTGTTATATTGCAGGTAATAGCGAGCTGCTTCCAATAAGAAACAAAGAAAAGAGGTCTGATACAGACACAAAGAAACCGAACAGAACCGCAAATATAGCAACAAACGAGCGAAATAAAACAAAGCTTGCTTTGTTATTTTGCAGCGAGTGCCGTCTTATATTCGAGGTTTACCTCAAATATACTAACAAACGAGCGAAATAAAACAAAGCTCGCTTTGTTATTTTGCAGCGAGTGCCGTCTTATATTCGAGGTTTACCTCAAATATACTAATAAACGAGCGAAATAAAACAAAGTTTGCTTTGTTATTTTGCAGTGAGTGCAGGCCTATATTCGAGATATATTTCAAATTTAGAAAACATTTTCAATAAAATTTAAACAACTTCTAAATATAATCTGCCGAAAAAAATGCACACAGAACTTTTTTCTTCACTTTTTTTGTAACTTAGCGGCAAATTACAAAAAGTTTAAGATGTTGTTTGGAATTTATTAGAAAAAGTTTCAATCTTCGTGTTGTTATTTCGACCTCATCAAACCGTTTGTCGTCTCGGAGAATCTGCGGTAAGCGCTCGTTGAACTGTTTTTGAGTAAATTTCAAGTAACTTTCAAAAAAACGCAACTAATAAGGCGGACATGGTTAAGAAGTTTGATTTTCTGGTTATTGGTTCGGGCATTGCCGGAATGAGCTTTGCCCTTAAAGTGGCACACAAAGGTTCCGTTGCGCTTGTGTGCAAGACTACGCTCGAAGAGGCAAACACCTATTTTGCGCAAGGGGGTGTGGCGTCGGTGACAAATCTGTTGGTAGACAACTTTGAGAAGCATATCGAAGATACGATGATTGCCGGAGACTTTATAAGCGATAGGGATGCCGTTGAAAAAGTTGTGCGCGAGGCTCCGGGACAGATACAGCAATTGATAAATTGGGGAGTGGAATTTGATAAACGCGAAGATGGTGAGTTTGACCTGCATCGCGAGGGCGGGCACTCGGAATTTCGCATATTGCACCATGCTGATAACACAGGTGCCGAGATTCAGGATTCTCTTATACGTGCCGTGCGCAAGCATCCCAATATAACTATTTTTGACAAGCACTTTGCCATAGAAATACTCACGCAACACCATCTCGGCGTTACGGTGACACGTCAGACATCCGACATTGAGTGTTACGGAGCCTATGTGCTCGACATTCTTTCGGGCGAGGTGCATACTTTCCTCAGCAAGGTGACGCTCATGGCTACCGGTGGTGTAGGCGCCGTTTATAAAACAACAACGAATCCCCTTGTGGCAACAGGCGACGGCATTGCCATGGTATATCGCGCAAAAGGTACAGTAAAGGATATGGAATTTGTTCAGTTTCATCCTACGGCATTATATAACCCCGGCGACCGCCCATCGTTCCTCATCACCGAGGCTATGCGCGGCTACGGTGCGGTGTTGCGCACAATGGATGGACAGGAATTTATGCACAAATATGACGAACGCCTCTCGCTTGCACCACGCGACATTGTGGCACGTGCCATAGACAATGAAATGAAGATGCGTGGCGAAGACCATGTTTATCTTGATGTTACACACAAAAATGCAGAGGAGACAAAGCGACATTTTCCCAATATTTACGAAAAATGCCTCTCGCTTGGAATAGATATAACAAAAGACTATATCCCCGTGGCACCGGCGGCACACTATCTGTGTGGCGGTATCAAGGTCGACCTTAATGCCGCTTCGAGCATACATCGTCTGTATGCAGTGGGCGAGTGTTCTTGCACAGGACTGCATGGTGGCAACCGTCTCGCAAGCAATTCGCTTATAGAGGCTGTGGTATATGCCGATGCAGCGGCCAAGCACTCTGTTCGACATATCGATGAATATACTTTCAACGAGAATATTCCCCGATGGAACGACGAGGGTACGGTGATGAACGAAGAGATGGTGCTTATCTCCCAGGATGTTAAAGAGGTGGGGCAGATAATGAGCACTTATGTGGGAATTGTGCGCAGCGACCTGCGTCTGCGGCGTGCATGGCAGCGTTTGGATCTTCTGTATGAAGAGACCGAGGAGCTTTTCAAGCGCAGTGTCATCAGCAAGGAGCTTTGCGAACTGCGCAATATCATAAACGTCGGTTATCTGATAATGCGTCAGGCCATTGAGCGAAGAGAGAGTCGCGGATTGCACTATAATATCGACCATCTGAAAAGATGAAACAATAGACGACAATCGTAAAATAGAATAATGGCTGCACAATTACATTTTCCCGATTGTGCAGCCATTATATCTTATAAGAAATAATCCTCGTGGAGTGTTCTATTCTTGTCTCACTCTTTTGAAAAACAGATGTTCTATCAATTTCACCACAAAAATATTTTAAAACTTTAATCAGGAGGTCTTCTTCTCTCCCCTCCCCTGTAACAATCGCATTATTGTTCCAAAAAACAAGAGTGAAAATTGAGCTTTTTATACCCGTTGCGATATAATTGCATTATACGGATAAACATATTATAAAACTTTGTTTTATGGGTAAAATAGATATTGATTTATAGTGCAAAATCAGTAAAAAAAAAGTATCTTCGCGACAAAATAACCTGTTTTTAGGTGATTCGTTGGTAAGGCATTGTGTTTCATGCTGTTACTGTAAATGCAGAATAAATTTTAAAATAACAAAGATAATATGTCTACAAAAAGAATTAAATCGGCACTTGTCTCCGTTTTTCACAAAGACGGATTGGATGAAATTATCAGACTTTTGCACTCCACAGGCGTGAGCCTTATCTCGACAGGCGGAACAAAAGAATTTATAGAGTCGTTGAACATTCCCTGTCAATCAGTTGAAAGCATCACAGGCTATCCCTCTATTTTGGGTGGTCGTGTTAAAACTCTGCACCCCAAGGTGTTCGGCGGAATACTCGGGCGTCGAGAGCTTGAGAAAGATTGTCAGCAGATGGCCGAGTATGAGATACCTGAGATTGACCTTGTGATAGTAGATCTTTACCCCTTTGAGCAGACTGTCGCATCGGGAGCACCCGAGGCTGATATTATCGAAAAAATAGACATAGGCGGAATTTCTCTCATTCGCGGCGCCGCAAAAAATTTCAACGACGTTGTAATTGTTGCGAGCAAAGCACAATATCAGCCGCTGCTCGATATATTGAAGAACAACGGTGCGCAGACCACGCTTGAAGAGCGCCGCTTCTTTGCACGTGAAGCCTTTGCGGTTTCTTCGTCGTATGATTCTGCAATATTCAATTATTTCAAAGCCGACGAGCAATGCGCATTCCGTTGTGCAAAAGATGCGCCCATGAGCTTGCGCTATGGCGAGAATCCTCATCAGAAAGGAGCCTTCTATGGCGACTTCGACAAGGTGTTCACACAGATACATGGCAAAGAAATATCATATAACAACCTGCTCGATATTAATGCAGCGGTTGAATTGATTGCCGACTTTGCAGGCGAAACAACCTTTGCAATACTCAAACACAATAATGCGTGCGGTCTTGCCACACGTCCCACAATCCTTGAGGCTTGGAAGGCGGCTTTGGCAGGCGATCCTGTGTCGGCATTCGGTGGTGTGCTTATAGCAAATACCTCCATCGACAAGGCTACGGCCGAGGCTGTCAACGAAATATTCTTCGAGGTTATTATAGCCCCCGACTATGACATGGATGCACTCCAAGTGCTGACCCAAAAGAAAAATCGCATAATCCTTGTTCAAAAGAGACTTGAAATGCCCAAACAGACATTCCGCAGTGTGCTGAACGGTGTGCTTGTGCAAGAGCGCGATGCAAAGGTAGAGACACCCGAGGACTTGAATACCGTAACAATCAAAGAGCCTACACAGCAAGAGATTGAGGACATGCTTTTTGCCAACAAAATAGTTAAGCACAGCAAGAGCAATGCAATAGTTCTTGCAAAGGATAAACAACTTATTGCAAGCGGTGTAGGGCAAACCTCGCGTGTCGATTCATTGAGACACGCTGTTGAGAAAGCCGGTACATTCGGATTCTCTCTTCAGGGGGCAGTGATGGCAAGCGATGCGTTCTTCCCATTCCCCGACTGCGTGCAGATAGCTCACGAGGCCGGTATTACAGCAGTGATACATCCGGGCGGTTCCATAAGAGACAAAGAGTCGGTAGACTATTGCGATGCACACGAAGTCTCTATGGTGACAACAGGATTCCGCCATTTTAAACATTGATGATTGAAACACACTTCTCCCCCCTCTAAGGTGTAAGAGTGTGTATGAATTTTGCAGTATAAAGAACAAAAAGTGAAGTTTTAACAAAAAATGGGATTTTTTTCATTTACACGTGATATTGCCATCGACTTAGGTACGGCAAACACCATTATAACATACAATGGAAACATAGTGGTTGACGAGCCGTCTGTGGTGGCAATAGATAACAGTACCAAGAATATGATAGCTGTTGGTGAACGTGCCAAGCAGATGCACGAAAAAACCAACCCGAACATACAGACAATCCGTCCTTTGCGTGATGGTGTGATAGCCGACTTTAACGCCTGCGAAAAGATGGTGCGCGGTTTTATCGACAAAATGAATCTGGGCAGCAAACTTTTCACCCCATCGTTGCGCATGGTTATAGGCGTTCCCTATGGCTCCACAGAGGTTGAGCTGCGTGCCGTGCGCGACTCGGCCGAGCATGCAGGAGGTCGCGACGTCTATCTGATATACGAGCCAATGGCCTCGGCTTTGGGAATAGGGCTCGATGTTACCGCACCCGAGGGTAACATGGTGGTTGATATAGGTGGAGGCTCCACAGAGATAGCAGTTATATCTCTGGGAGGAATTGTGTCGAACGGCTCTTTGCGCACTGCAGGTGACGACTTTACAGCCGATATTCAAGAGTATATGGGTCGTCAACACAATGTGCGTGTGAGTGAGCGCATGGCCGAGCGTATTAAGATACACGTAGGCTCGGCACTTACCGACCTTGGCGAAGAGGCTCCGCAAGATTACATAGTACACGGCCCCAACAGAATAACAGCAATGCCGATGGAGGTTCCTGTGTGCTATCAAGAGATTGCACATTGTATCGACAAGTCAATCATAAAGATAGAGAACGCCATTATAAGTGCGTTAGAGGCAACTCCACCCGAACTATACGCCGATATTGTGCACAATGGTATTTATCTGGCAGGAGGCGGTGCGTTGTTGCGCGGTCTCGATAAACGTCTCTCCGACAAGATAAACATACCTTTCCACATAGCAGATAATCCTCTATATTGTGTGGCTAAGGGCACAGCTTTGGCACTCAACAACTTGAGCTATCCTTTCCTGATGAGATAAAATAACAATAAAGGATAGAGGGTGCAGACGATACTGAATTTTCTTGTAAGGCATAATCACTGGTTCCTTTTCATTATATTGGAAGGAATCAGTTTTATGCTTATTGTGCGTTTTAACAACTACCAAAGTGCCACATTCTTTACATCGACAAACGGAATGGCCGGCGGTGTATACAACTTTTTAAGCGACATTGACAACTACTTTGGTTTGCGCAGCGAGAACGAACAGCTTCTTGAGCAGAATGTATCTCTTATAGGTGAAGTTACCGAACTTAAAGCACAATTAAAGGACTTGCAGGCACGAGAGGCTATGATGAGAGACAGTGTGGTGTGTGCAAACATAAGTACGGGATTTATTTTCAATACCGCTTCTGTGGTGAATAATTCACTGAATGCAGTGAATAACTTTATCGTCATAGACAAAGGTGTTGCCGACGGTGTAACATCGGAAATGGGTGTTTTTGACAGCAAAGGTGTCATCGGTATTATATATCTTGCATCAAATAACTATTCGTTGGTGCTTCCGCTTCTGAACAGTAAAAGCAACATAAGTTGCAGGGTACGCGGTGGCAACGGATTCAGCTCTTTGCAGTGGGATGGAGCAGACGTAAGATACTCTTATCTGGTGGATTTGCCGCGTCACACAGTATTTGAGCGTGGAGACACTGTGGAGACAAGCGGTTTCTCGTCGATATTTCCTAAAGGTGTTCCCGTCGGTCGTATAGATAAGATAGAAGATTCGGTGGATGGAATGTTCTACCGTGCCCGCGTAGAGCTGTTTGTTGATTTTGCAAGTTTGAATTCCGTATTCATAGTGGGTAACGATGGACATAAAGAGCAGAATGAACTTGAAAGTAAAATAGACGGGAAATGACAACTGTTTATCTCATAAGAATACGAAATTTTATATTGTTTGCCATGTTGCAGGCGTTGGTGTTCAGTCGCATACATCTGTTCGGATATGCCACGGTGTATATATATTTGCTTTTTTTGCTAAAGCTGCCACGTCACACATCGTGCAACGAACTTTTAATATGGGGCTTCCTTTTAGGACTTACGGTAGATATGTTCGGCAACACTCCCGGCATCAATGCAGCAGCAGCAACGGTGCTTGCCTTTACGCGTAACAGTGTGTTAGAGAACTTTATTCACAAAGGAAATCCCGACAATCTGAAGCCGGGAGTACACACGATTAGTTGGGGAGGATATATGGGATATACCATTATATGTATGCTTATTTTTAATGTGGTGCTATATCTGCTTGATCTTTTTTCCATCAACTATCCTCTGCCTCTGTTGATAAGCGTGGCATCAAGCACTGTGCTGACAATGCTTTTTGTGGTGGTGACAGAGTGCTTTACTCGAAAATAGAGCTTCAATGAACGACTTTACCTTAGAAAAACGCAAATACATTATCAGCGCCGCGGTGCTGCTGGTGTGTATTGTGTATGTTATACGTCTTTTCAATCTCCAGATTGTAAGCGATGAATATAAGGATAAAGCCGATAGTAATGCCTTTTACAAAAAAACGATATATCCGGCCAGAGGACTTATGTATGACCGCAAGGGGCGATTGCTTGTCTATAATCAGCCGGCATACGATATAACATTCATCCCTCGTGAAATACGCAAGTTAGATACACTTGAACTTTGCAGTGCCCTCGGAATAAAGCGTGAATTTTTCGATGAACAGATGGCACGCATACGCAACGAACGCTACAACCCCGGCTATTCCACATATACGGAACAGGAATTTATGACACGCCTCTCGGCCGAGGAATTTGCCCGCTTCCAGGAGCAGATGTTTCGTTTCCCGGGGTTTTATGTGCGCAAACGCTCCATAAGACAATATACATACGGAGTGGCAGGTGTTCTATTTGGCGATATTGGCGAGGTTTCGCAGAAAAAGATTGACAGCGACCCCTACTATACTCGTGGCGATTATATCGGTACTCAGGGGCTTGAAGCATCCTACGAAGCGATGCTGCGCGGTAAAAAAGGGGTGCAGATGCTGTTGCGTGATGCCTATGGACGCATACAGGGGAACTACCGCGACGGTGCTCTCGACACTCTGCCCACTCCGGGAAAAGACCTGACTCTTGGGTTGGATATTGAGCTTCAAGAATTGGGTGAACGTCTCATGCAGAATAAGATTGGCAGCATAGTGGCCATTGAACCCTCTACGGGTGAGATTCTGTGCATGGTCTCCTCACCCTCCTACGACCCGCGTCTGCTTGTGGGGCGTCGACGTGGCGAAAATCATAAACAACTCTCTCGGGATAAGCGTAAGCCTCTGATGAACAGGGCTGTGATGGGAACCTATCCTCCGGGCTCCACATTCAAAACTTCACAAGCACTTACGTTCCTCGAAGAGGGTATTATAACACATGAAACAAATTTCCCCTGTGCCGGTGGATTCCGATATAACAAATTCAAATTGGGATGTCATGCGCATGCCTCTCCATTGTCGCTCTATCCGGCAATAGCGACGTCGTGCAATGCCTATTTTTGTTGGGGACTTGTGCGTATGTTCTCGTCGAAGAGGTATGACAGTGTGCAAGAGGCTATGAACCGTTGGCGCGATTATATGGTGTCTATGGGCTTCGGCTATCGTTTGGGAGTGGATATCCCCGGTGAAGCACGCGGAATGATTCCCAATGCCCAATACTATGGCCGACACTATGGCAGCTATTGGAATGCTGTTACTGTGATAAGTATCTCAATAGGTCAGGGTGAGGTTACACTCACCCCGCTGCAAATGGCAAATCTGGGTGCCACCATTGCAAACAGAGGAACATTTGTCCCTCCGCATCTTGTGAGCAGTATCGCCGGCGATACAATAGCATCAAAGTACAAAGAGCATCGTACCACAATGGCCGGGCGAAATTCATACGAGCATATTGTAAAGGGAATGCGCGAAGCTGTGCTTAACGGAACATGTCGCGCTGCAAATATTCCGGGCATCGAGGTGTGTGGAAAGACCGGAACGGCACAGAATAAGGGTAAAGACCATTCGGCATTCATGGGTTTTGCTCCAATGGATAATCCTAAGATTGCAATTGCCGTATATGTGGAAAATGGTGGGTTCGGAGCCGTCTACGGAGTGCCTATCGGAGCACTGCTGATGGAGAAATATATCAACGACACTCTATCTGAAGCTAGTTTGAAGAGGGCCGAAGAGATTCAGAACAGAACGATATATTATGGAGAGGGAGAGAGATAGTATATTTCATAGAATTGATTGGATTACTGTACTGTTGTACCTTGCATTGGGCATTATGGGCTGGTTTGCCATTTGCGGTGCAAGTTACAGCTATATCGAGACGGACTTGATGGAATTTCTAAGTCCTGCGGTGCGCACAGGCAAACAGGCTATGTGGATGGGTGTTTCTATGCTTATAGGTGCGGTGTTGTTGTGCGTGGATAAGCGCGTATACAAGGATTGGGCATACATTGTGTATGTGTTTTTTATATTGTTGGGAATTCTTACAATTTTCATAGCAAAGGATATTAAAGGCTCTCATTCGTGGATTTCAATAGGCTCTTTTAGTTTGCAGCCGGCCGAATTTATGAAATTTGCCACTACTCTCGCACTTGCGGCTTTTATGAATAAACGGGGCTTTGATATAAAAAATAAAGCCGATTTTATTAAGAGTGTTGTTATATTTCTGTTGCCAATGGTGGTTATCGTGGGGCAGAGAGAGACGGGAAGCGCTCTTGTTTATCTGGCATTCTCTATTGTGTTGTATCGCGAAGGTATGACAGGAATTCTGCTTCTGATGGCGCTTAGTGCTGTTGTGCTTTTTGTGGTGGGAATACGATACGAGGCTGTCATGTTCGAGACATTGCCATTGTCGGTGGGGCACTATGCGGTGTTGGTGTTGGTGCAGATATTCTCATTGGCAATGATAAAATTTTGGTGCAAGCATGATAAAACTTTTCTCACATTGCTTGCTGTGAATTTTGTGGGCACTCTTGCTGCATATTGGACGGCAGTATATTTAATTTCGTTCAATATAATTCTGTTTCAATATCTGCTGATTGCATTTAACATTGTGTATATGTTGTTTGCAGCACGTGTGAGAAAAGAGATTGGTAATATATGGGTGGCGTTGTATGTAGTAGGAGCTTTGGCTTTCTATTCTTCGTGCGATTATGTGATGCATAATGTGCTGTTGGAGCATCAGCGTGTGCGTATAGAGGTGCTGCTTGGTCTTAAGGAGGAATTATCCGGCGCCGGATATAATGTGCATCAATCGAAGATTGCCATTGGTTCGGGTGGTATCACAGGAAAGGGTTTCTTGAATGGTACGCAGACTAAATTAAAATATGTGCCCGAGCAGGATACTGATTTTATTTTCTGTACCATTGGCGAGGAGCAGGGATTTGTTGGCTCTACTGCGGTTATTGTGATATTTGCGGCTTTTATCCTACGTTTGATTGGGCTTGCCGAACGGCAGAATGATCGTTTCGGGCGGGTATATGGGTATTCGTTGGCGTCAATATTCTTTTTTCACTTTTCTATTAATGTAGGAATGGTACTTGGTATAATGCCGGTGATTGGTATTCCGTTGCCCTTTTTCAGCTATGGTGGCTCTTCGTTCTTGGGCTTTTCTATCTTGTTGTTCAGTTTTTTGAGGATTGATGCTGATCGCAACGTGAGAGTATAAGTCCTACATCGCTCACCCCTTTTAATACCTCCTGCTCCATTATGTGCATAATGTGTATAATGAGTGTGTCACCGTTGGTGTAGTGCATTGTACCTGCCGGATAGCTTATTTGATACATAAGGCCGGCGGTAGTGCCGCACATTCGTCCGTTGTTGTCGTATATTGTGCAGTGCAGGGTGTCGATGTTTCTATGGTTGCTTTGCTTGCAGTAGCTCTCGATGCGTAACCAAAGGTCTTTGTATGGGTAGTCTGAGGTGCAACGTAACTCTACGCCGGCCGCAAGAAGGGAGTCGCAGCCCCTCTTGCTGTCGGTGTATGTGAATGTCAGTGTATCGTTTCTATCCCAATTGCACCCCGTAGAGATAAAACTATGGTGAAGAGTGTTGTTACATGCGATAAGGAGCAGGAGAGCAGACAGCAACAGCAGTGGTGCTTTATTCGGATTGTATCTCATTTCCGCTGTTGCTTTTGTCATTTTCGTTGTTGTTGCGTCCTTTTCCACGTCTGCTGCCGCCTTTACGCTCGGGGCGCTCGCTTTTTTCGGCCGCTTCCTGGCGTGGTTTTTCTTTACGTATTTCACGTTCCGAACCATTCTCCAACGGCTTTACGGCTTTGTTGTTTCCTTTGCGACGTTTCTTTTTGCCACCTGTGTTATCGAAACGGTTTATGTTTTCTTGGTCGAGCAGGTCAAAAGATTTTTCTTCGTTGCTTTCTGTTGACAAGGCCTCGGGACGCTCTCCCCTCTTGTTCATTTCAATGATGGCAAATGCACGCTTTGCCGATATTGTGACAAGGTTTGCCGGTATGTGCTTGTCGGTGGAGTATGTTAGCTCGCCTTTGAGAATATCTGCCTTAAAGAAGTAGTAGGTGCCGTCTTTTGTTTCCAATTCTATGTCGCGTTGTGGCAGTGTGCGTGATGCTTCTACGTAGGCATCAACTTCGTAGTTCAGGCAGCATTTGAGTTTGGCGCATTGTCCTGCGAGTTTTTGAGGATTAAGAGATATATCTTGGAAACGGGCTGCAGATGTAGACACTGATACAAAATTTGTAGTGAACATTGCACAGCACAATTCGCGTCCGCAGGGGCCTATTCCGCCGATGCGTCCGGCCTCTTGGCGTGCACCTATCTGTTTCATTTCAATCTTTATCTTGAATACATCGGCCAGCACTTTTATCAGTTGACGAAAGTCTACTCTGTTGTCGGCAATATAATAGAAAATGGCTTTCAGTCCATCGCCTTGATACTCAACGTCGCCTATTTTCATGTCAAGCTCTAAGTCTTTGGCTATCTGGCGTGAGCGTATCATTGTGTCGTGCTCGCGTGCTTTTGCCTCGGCGAATTTTTCCATATCCACCGGCTTTGCTTTGCGGTATATTCGCTTGAAGTCCGACTCGGGGGTAAGGCGTGTTTTTTTAAGCTGCATCAGCACCAAACGACCGGTGAGGGTTACTGTGCCGATGTCGTGTCCCGGATTTGCCTCTACTGCGACAATGTCGCCTTTTTTCAAGGGAATGGCGTTGCTGTTGCGATAGTAGCCTTTGCGAGTGTTCTTGAACTGTATCTCGACTATATCGGTATCTTCGTAGTTCCCCGGAACGTCGGCCAGCCAGTCGAATGTGTGCAGCGGGGCATCCATTTTGCTGTATCCTTTGCAGCACGTTCTTGAGCAGCTGCCCGAACATTCTCCGCTCTGTTTATTGTAGTTATATTTGCAGTTATCCATTTTTTATCTGTTCTTTATCCAGACAATCATCCTCAATGACATATCGAAGAAGACCATCTTTGCGTTTACATTGTGTTCTATGTGACGTTGCGCTTCGGATAGCTCATCTACTATCCCGAAAATGTTTTTTTCGTTTACGTATGGCGAGAAACGTTCCGAGAAAGTGCGTTCTGCATCGGACATCCCGAGCATTTCGTTGAACTTGAAGTTCATTATGAAGTTCTCGCGTATCATGCGTTGGCAATATTCGAGCAGGTGCTTTTGGCGCTCGCGTCCGAGTGCGGCAGCTTGCTCGCTCCAACGTTTCATTTCGCGTATGTTGCGAGCATAGGCTATGCGCATCAGCTGCATGAATAGGTCGAGGTAGAGAGCCTTGTCGGTATCTACACGCAGTTGTTCTTCGGCTTTTTCCCAACTTCCGGCACTCTGTTGCGCAATGATGTCTGCATCTTGACGTGTTACTCCGTAGCGTGTTTGCAGTGCCAATGATATGTCGTTGTTACTCAAACGGGGAATCTCTATACGTTGTGTGCGGCTGAGTATTGTGGGAATTATTGCTTCGGGCTCTTCTGAGACAAGCATGAAGAGGGTCTCCTTAGGTGGCTCTTCTATTATTTTGAGCAGTTTATTGGAGCATGTCTCTTTCATCTTCTCGGGAAGCCATATTATAACGATTTTCCAACCGCCTTCGCGTGATTGAAGCGATAGTTTACGCAATATTTCGCTGCTCTCGCGTTCGTAAATGATGGGTTGTTGATTCTCTACGCCCAGCTTCGCCAGCCAATCGGAATATGTAAAGTAGGGATTTTGGGTGAAAAGTTCGCGCCATTCGGTGATGTAGTCGTCGCTCACCGGGGCGCTGTCGGAGCCGCTTTTCTTCTTTATTACGGGGTATACAAAGTGCAGGTCGGAGTGTATCAGCTTGCTAACTTTGGTGCACGTGGGGCAGTTTCCGCAGGCATCTCCATCGTGGCGGTTGTTGCACAGCAGGTAGTGTGCAAGAGCCACTGCCATAGGCAGTTTGCCGTTGCCGTGTGCTCCGGTTATCAGCAAGGCGTGCGCCAGACGATTTTCGTCCACTAAGCGGCGCATTTGGGCTTTTACTATATCTTGTCCTATTATGTCGGCAAAGTACATCTCTCTTAGTATATTGCTTTTGCTATTTCATACACCTGTTCAACGGCGTTTATTGTGTAGAAGTGTATGCTTGGCACTCCTTGTTGTATAAGTTCGCGGCATTGTGCGGTGCACCATTCGCGTCCCACAGCTGCTGCCGAGGCGTCGTCGCGGCATTTTTGAAGCTCGGAAACAAGGTCGGTGGGCAGGTCGGTTCGGAAAGTCTTGGGTAGTATGTTCATCTGTGACAGGCGATGTATAGGTTTTATTCCCGGTATTATGGGAATATCAATTCCTTTTTCGCGTACCCGCTTTACAAAATCGAAGTATTTTGCATTGTCGAAGAACATTTGCGTTACGGCATATTCGGCTCCCTCATCTACTTTTTGTTTGAGCCATGCAATATCGCTTTCTATGTTTGGTGCCTCTTCGTGTTTTTCGGGGTAGCACGCAACGCCGTAGGAGAAGCGCTCGCCGCGCTCTTTCATTTGTGTGCCGTCGATGAAGAATCCTTCGTTGAACTTGTTAATCTGCCTTTGTAGCTCTATTGCGTGGGTATGTCCTCCTTGGGTGGGCACAAAATTTTTGTCCTCTTTGGCTTTGTCGCCGCGCAACACAAGTATGTCGGTGATACCCGATAGCTGAAGGTCGATTAGAACGTACTCCGTCTCTTCGAGTGTGAATCCGCAGCATAGTAAATGTGGAACGACGGGTATATTATAACGGTGGTGGATTGCGGTTGCCACAGCTACTGTTCCGGGCCTGCGGCGTATGCGTCCTCCTTTGAAGAGGCCGTTTCCCATATCCACATATATATTTTCGCTGTGATGTGTGGTGATGTTTATATATTTGGGGTTAAAATCCATCAGTCGGTCTATGGAACCGAACAGCTGCGATGTGCCTGTTCCTTTGATTGGTGGCAATACTTCAAATGAAAATGCTGTCTTTTCGGAGGATTTTATGCTGTCTATTACTCTCATTGCTTTTTCTTCTTGTGGAGGTTATTTCTCACAGTGTTGTTTGCAGGCATATTTTGCCTTTATGCTATTTAAATTGCGAATATAATAAATTTCCCCGATAAAATGCGTAATAGTGTAATAAAACATCCGTTCCTGCATATTTTTTGCAGGAACGGAAATCTGTCTGTTTTTAATGAGGTTGCTTTTTTATTGAGTGATTATGTTGCCGTCCGAAGTAACAAATAGCAGGATTTCATAATTTCCTTTTTCAATATCGAGCTTGTAATAATTGCCCGAAGCTCTTTCGATAAAGTCGGCATCATCTATTCTGTAATCGGGGTATGCGGCTGCCACTGCACTTGTGACTGCTTGCGGAAGATTTTTTACAGCTACGTCCCACTCGGTGTATTGCCACTCTCCTTTTGAATTGAAATAGGCATCCTTTACGATTGATTCGTGCAGAAATTCAACCTCTATCAGTCCGTTGTCGTCGTATCCGGCGCTGCGTATCACTACTCCGGGATATTTGTCAAGCACATATTCCTTTGCGCTTGAGATAATGGTTGGAGTATTATTTTCGGGAGCACTTGATGTGATGTCACCTTCGGGGGTTACAAATATCCATTGCTCAACGTTGCCTTTCTCTATCTCTATTTCGTAGAATGTGCCTTTGGGCGATTCTATGTAGTCGGCATCGTCTATGCGAAAATCGGGGTAGTTGGTGGCAATGGCGTTGGATATATTGGCTGGAAGGCTGCCTATTGCTACGTCCCATTCTGTATATTGCCACTCGTTTGCTGCATTGAAGTATGCCTCTTTCAAGCGGCTCTCGTGAATAAATTCAACCTCAACCAATCCGTTGCTGCTCTTCTCGGCTTTACGTATGTCGGCACCGGGGTATTTGTTCTCGATGTAGCTTCTTATTGCTTGATTTACAGCAATGTTGTCATTATCGTCATCGTCGCATGCTACAAATGCGGTGCATGCTATAAGCATTAATATTGGAAATAGTTTTTTCATTTTTTTCTCTCTTTTTGGTGTTGTTAATTCTATTAATAATCTCTCAGTCGTCTATATCTGTTATATTGTAATTTTTGTCGAATGTTAGTTCCAGACGGTTAGATAATCGCACTTCGTAACTATTGTGGTTGCGGTCTATTTGCAGAACTTTTTCGTTGGGGTAGTGCTCCGATATGTATTTTTCAATCTGGTCGGGAACTATGGCCGATGGCACCTCTGTGTAGCGACAATCTACCTCTTTCCATTCTCCTCCACGCGAAAATTCTATTTTGCTTCCATCTGTAAAAACCACTTCGTAGTTTTTTTCCATAAAGTCACGTTCTTCTTTGACGTAGGAGATTTTTATGCCCGGAAAATGGATGCTGATGAACTTTTGCGCTGTTACGGGGAGCTTTTCTTTTTTTATTACTCTGTCATTATCGGCCTTTGCCGTGATAAACACGAATGAAATAAGGACGAATGTTGCTAACATAAACTTTCTCATGGCTCTTTTCTTCTTTTTGTTGTTATTGTTGTTTCGTTGCAGAGTAAGAACAATTATTACGCTCTACTTTGTTCGCCTTTTTGTGCTATAAAGTTTTTAAGTTTTATAATATCTTTAACTTGTATGTCAATCATCAATGTCTATGATGTTGAATTTCAGGTCGAAGGTTAGTTCCAAGCGGTTGGATAGTCTTACTTCATAGTCGTTGCGGTCACGGTCAATCTCAATGATTCTGGCCCCTTCGTAATTCTCTTTTATGTATTTTTCTATTTGGTCGGGTACTATGGCCGATGGAACCTCTACACTGCGGCATGATACCTCTTTCCATGCGCCGTCACGTGAAAATTCTACTTTTGAGCCATCTGAAAATTTAACTTCATAGTTTTTTGAGATAAAATCGCGGTCTTCCTTTACATAAGCAACTTTGCTGCCGGCAAAATGTTCGGATATGAAATTTTGTGACGTTGCGGGCAGTTGCTCTTTTGTGATTATGCGGTCGCGGTCGAATCCGTCGGCCTTAACTGTTGAGATACTCAGTGCGCATATTGCTGCAAATACAAATAACTTTTTCATAATTCTATTCTTTTATCTGGTTATACTTTTTTTATCTTGTGCATTGTTTACAGTGCAAAGATTAGAACCGATTCTGAAAAGAATTTGAAATTTTCGCGTATTTACAATATTTAACTTTTTCTATAAAAACAACGATAAAAATTTAACCGCTTATTTGAAATCTTCAAAAGTCTCTATGGAACCCCTTGATTTTGAATATGTGTCTTTCATGCTCGAAGCGATACTCTGTGGTTAGACCGTAGTATCGGCATATTGAATTTACCAATGCAAGTCCCAAGCCGGTTGAGCCGCTTTTCCCGTCGTGATAGAAGCGGTCGAAAATTTTTTCGGCGTCTAAGGGGGCACTACCGCTGTTGGCTATCTCTAATGTATCATCTTGTAATATAACTTTTATATTACTGTCATCGGGTGAGTGCACGAAGGCATTCTTTATCAAGTTGGTTATAAGAATGCCGGCAAGCGTTTCGTTCATCTTCACATTAACACTTTCGGGTGCGTCTGTTGTGTGTTGTATGTTGCGGTGAGAGTATATCTCATCATATATTTCAATCTCACTGCGTATGAGTGCGGCAATATCTATTGATGATGTCTCGGGGAACTGTCCGTTGTCTATTTTTGTGAGAAGGAGCAGTGTTCTGTTAAGTCGGACAAGACGATTCAGCGTGTGCTGTATTTTTGAAAGTTCGGTATATTGCTCTTCGTTTATTGCGGTGTTGTCTATGAGCCACTCAATGCGGTTGCCAATGACTGCCAGCGGAGTTTGCAGTTCGTGTGAGGCATTGCCTATGAATTGTTTTTGCATTTGAAAATGTTCTTCGGCGCGGTTGACGGCTGTTTGTGCCGCCTGGCTCAGCTTGTGAAATTCGTGTACGTCAGAGTCGGGGATTTTTTCTGTAATCTTTCCGGGGCTGTATTTATCGAACCAACGCAGCAGTGCATATAACGGACGCATGCTGCGCTGAAATATTAGTGTGGTGGCTACGAGTATTGTAAGCACCATTACTGCCGACAGTGCCACCACGTACCAAAAGATTGCATTTCGCAGGTCGTCGCGCTCAAAAGTTGGCATGGCTACTGTGAGTTTGTAGTAGCAGTTGTTGTTGTCGGGAAATACCGTGGTCAGTACTCGTGCCGGTTCGGTGTCCTCTTCTTCGGGGATGAAGACCATCTCGTCGTGGTATTTTATAAATGGTTCAACGGCCGTTTCAAGCGGAATGATAGTGTAGCTGTTGTTGGAGCCGCTGTTAAGTGGTGGCAAGGGGTAGCCTGCAAGCTGGCGGCGTATAATCATTTCGGCGTAGTCGGCAAGGCTGTCGTCGGCTTCGTCGTTTATCTCTTCTATCATTGAGTGGTAGAAGATGATTGCCCATAATGCTATTATCGGTAATAGCACGAGGGTCAGGTTCAGGGCTACTCTATGAAGCAGTTTCATCTGTTTCTGTTAATTTATATCCGAAACCGTATACGGCCTTTATGTTTACTGTGGCACCGGCCTCTGTAAGTTTCTTGCGAAGGTTTTTTACTTGTGCATACACGAAGCTGAAATTATCTGCCATGTCCACGTGGTCGCCCCAGACTGATTCGGCAAGTACGGCTTTGTCGACTATGTGGTTGGGACGTTGCAGAAAGTAAAGCAGTATGTCAAATTCTTTTTTCAGCAGAGGTATTGTGTTGCCGTTGATGTCGGCTGTGCGTCCGTGCACGTCTAACGATATGTTGCCGGCTTTCATTATGTTACTAACGGCGGCGTTTCCGCGTCGTAGTACGCTCTTTATGCGTGCCGACAATTCTGCCATGTAGAATGGTTTTGCCAGATAGTCGTCGGCGCCAAGGTCTAATCCCTCTACTTTGTCGTCGATGGAGTCTTTTGCCGATATTATTATTATGCGGTTGCTCTTATTCAGCGATTTTATATGTTCGAGCAGGCGCAACCCGTTGCCGTCGGGCAGCATTATGTCGAGCATTATGCAGTCGTAGTCATAAGCGGCTGTCTTATCTTGGGCGTCGGCAAATGTGGCGGCACTCTCCACGATATATCCTTCGCTGCGAAGGGCGCGGCATATTATTTCGCGTAACGAGGTGTCGTCTTCAACAATCAGTAACTTCATGGTGTATGTCGAGGGTTGCTGTTAAAATTCTTCCACTAATTCGTAGTCTAACTGTTTACGGTCGAGGTTGGCGCGTGCTATGCGTATGCGTATGGGGTCGCCTATCATATATTTACGATGTTTGCGGCGTCCCACAAGGCAATAGTTCGCATCGTCAAATTCGTAATAGTCGTCCTGTAATGTGCGCAGGGGTATCATGCCTTCGCATTTATTTTCGTTTATTTCGGCATATATGCCCCACTCGGTTACTCCGCTTATCACGGCGTCGTATTCCTCGCCAATATGTTCGCTCATGAACTCTACCTGTTTGTATTTTATGCTTGCTCGCTCGGCGTTGGCGGCTACCTGTTCCTGTGCCGAGCAGTGTTCGCACAGGTCTTCGTATTTTGTGGCGCTTACCGAGCGTGCCCGGTCGGTAAGATAGCGAGTGAGCAGGCGGTGAACCATCAGGTCGGGGTAGCGACGTATGGGTGATGTGAAATGTGTGTAGTATTTGAATGATAACCCGTAGTGTCCGATGTTTTGTGTGGAATATTTTGCCTTTTGCATTGTGCGTAGCGAAATTTGTTCAATCACGTTTTGCTCTTTGCTGCCTTTTATTTCGTTGAGCAGATTGTTCAATGCCGATGGCGAGGTGGTGCGTCCCGATGCGCTCTTCATCTTGTAACCAAGTTTTGCGACGAAGCGTGCCAATGTGGTGAGTTTCTCGGGGTCGGGGGTGTCGTGTATGCGGTAAACGAATGTTTTTGGGCTGTTTTTTTGTGTGCGTTTGCCTATTGTTTCGGCTACAGTACGGTTGGCCAAAAGCATAAATTCTTCGATTAGCTGGTGTGATTCGTTGCTCTCGCTGAAATATACAGATAGCGGCTTCCCCTTTTCGTCGAGACGGAAGTGTACTTCGGCTTGTTGAAAGTCTATTGCTCCGGCCGCGAAACGACGTTGACGCATGGCTTGTGCCATTTCGTTAAGCGTCGATAGTTCTGCTGCATAGTCGCCGGCGCCTGTTGTCAGAATCTTCTGCACCTCTTCGTAGCTGAAGCGTCTGTTGCTGTTTATCACTCCGCGCGTGATGCGGAAGTTTTTAACCTCGGCAGCTTTGTTCATTGTGAATATTACGGAGTATGTTAGCTTATCTTCGTTGGGGCGCAGTGAACATAGGAAATTGCACAAACGCTCGGGAAGCATTGGTATTGTGCGGTCGACGAGGTATATGGATGTTGCGCGTTTCAGTGCCTCTTTGTCTATTGTGCTGCCTTCGGTGACGTAGTGTGATACGTCGGCAATGTGTACGCCTATCTCCCACATATCTCCACCGCTCAGGGGAAGCACTGATATTGCATCGTCAAAGTCTTTTGCATCTTCGGGGTCGATGGTGAAGGTTGTGATGTCTCTAAAGTCTTCGCGACCTGAAATCTCTTTGGCTGTAATGTCTGCCGGCAGTCTGTTGGCAGCCTCTTCCACTGCAACGGGGTAGATGTATGGCAGGCCGTATTCCACAAGTATGGCATTCATTTCGGCGTCATTGTCTCCGTTTTTCCCGAGTATATCCACAACTTTCCCCACGGGGTTGCGGCTCTCAAGCGGCCACTCCAACAATTTTACTACGGCTTTGTCGCCGCTGCGGCCTCCTTTCAGATGTTCGCGTGGAATGAATATGTCATTGGGCATTATGCGGCTCTCGGTGAGCAGGAGTGCATAGTGCTTTTCTACCTTAAGTTCGCCAACGAATGTGTCGTGCTTGCGACGCATTATTTCGGCAACTTCACCTTCGGGGCCGCGACCGCGTCGTTTGGCAAACAGTGTCACACGCACGTAATCGTCGGTGAGGGCGTGCATGGAGTGTCGCTCGCTTATCATCACCGGTTCTCCTCCGTCCTCGGGATATACCATGTTGTATCCTTCGTTGTTGCGATGGAAAGTGCCGCATATAACGGAGCCTCTGTTTGCGAGGATATATTTGCGAAATGCAGGCTCAAGCAGATAGCCGTCAAAAACCATCTCGTCGAGTATCGTCACACAGTGTGTGCGTGCCGATGTGGATGTAAGGCTTAGTTCCTTGAATATCTCCTTGGTGCTCAATTGCTCGCTGTCGCGACGATTGAATAATTCTACAATCATCTCTATAAGCTGGCGTCTGTTCATGCGCCTGCTTGCTTTGCCGCCTTTCTTTGCCATAGTCTTACGATGCTGTTTGATTATGTATATATTATGGCGTAACTGCTTTGATTCTTGCATACAACACTAACGGGTGTTGTGTGCTGTTTTTTTGTATAAGCAGTTTCGTCTCTTTTCTTGCGGGCTAAAATAGTAATAAAAAATGGAAAGCCCTCTTTTTTGTAAGAAAAGGTTTGATACGGTCTGTTTAAACTTTGTGAAAATATGTATATAAAAAGAAAAGACTTGCGAATGCAAGTCTTTGGATAACTGTGGGCGTTGACGGATTCGAACCGCCGACCCTCTGCTTGTAAGGCAGATGCTCTAAACCAGCTGAGCTAAACGCCCTTGATTGTAAAGGGATGCAGCCGGAGAAAAAATCTACTCTATTCACTTACCTTTTCGTGGGCGTTGACGGATTCGAACCGCCGACCCTCTGCTTGTAAGGCAGATGCTCTAAACCAGCTGAGCTAAACGCCCGAAAGGCTACAACCCTCAAATGCGTTGCAAAGGTAAGGCTTTTTTCGGTAAATGCAAATGTTTTTTTAAAATATTTTATCGCAATATGTGTTTTTCTTGTTTTTTTATCTCATTTTTGCATATATAAACTGTTTGGATATGCCCGATAATGTCTCCTTTTCAGGTAATAATAATTTGGCAGCATGCACTCTAAGGATGGAGCAGGTGCGTAATATGCTCTCGCAAGGCCGGTGTCGGCTTACTTCGGCGTCAGATGTTGCCGACCTTTTGAAGCCGCGTAACAGATATGCTCATAAAGGTGATTTTGGGCGTGCACTCCTTGTTGCAGGTTCTAAAGGGATGGCCGGAGCCTCGATATTGGCGGCAAGGGCAGCCTTGCGTTCGGGTGTCGGGCTTCTAACGGTGCATCTGCCCGATTGCAACAATTCTATTGTTCAAAGTTCGGTGCCCGAGGCTATGACTGTTTCGGACAGTTGTGATGTTTGCATAAGCGATGTGCTGCCAACGGAGCGTTATACGGCAGTGGGAGTGGGCCCGGGTCTCGGAAGAGACGTGCGCACAGTGCGTGCCATCGAGGGGTTGCTGCGCTCATCTCGTTATCCTATGGTGCTCGATGCGGATGCGCTGAATATATTGTCGTCGGCGCCCTCTTTGCTTGATTATATTCCTAATGGCAGTGTTATTACTCCGCACATGGGTGAATTTGCTCGTCTCGCCGATGGCTTTTCCAATTTCAGTGAGGCTCTTGAAAAAGCCAAAATGATGTCACGAAAATATGCTTTGTGCATAGTGCTGAAGGGGGCCTGCACGGTGGTGTTGTCACCATCGGGTGAATGTTTCGTTAATACAACAGGCAATGTGGGAATGGCAACAGGCGGTAGTGGCGATGTGCTCACAGGTGTGCTTCTGGCACTTTTGGCTCAAGGCTATTGTGCTGTGGATGCAGCGCGTATTGCGGTTTATGTGCATGGTGCGGCAGGTGACGCAGCGGCAGCCCATACAGGTGTTACGGCAATGGTTGCAGGCGACATTGTGGAGCATCTTCGTGATTCGTGGAGGGTGTTGGAGAGTCTCTGTGATGACAAGTGATAATGTCAGGAAACGGTTTTATTTCTATTCATAAGAATTTTATGATTCCAAAATAAAGCAGTTCCTAATTAAAAACTAAAAAGGCAAGAATTAATGAATTTTCACTCTATACTGAGGGATTGGGCGTTGCCGATTGCAATGATAAGCGGTGTGCTGATGTATTTGATTTATGTTAATGTACCGCTGTTCGATGGCACACATGCCGTTGCGGCTCAAGTTGTTGCATTTGTGCAGCCGCTGCTTATTTTCTTTATGCTCTTTTTTACCTTTTGCAAGGTTCGTTTAAAGGAGCTTAGAGTCTCAAAATGGCATCTGTGGCTGTTGGCTTTTCAGATGTTTGTTTTTATCGCTCTTTCGCTTGTGGTTGCTTTTGTGTTTCCGCGTAATATAGAGATTCGTGTGTTGCTTGAGACTGCAATGCTGTGTATCGTCTGTCCCACAGCTACGGCTGCCGCAGTGATAACTGTGAAATTGGGCGGCAATGCCTCGTCGCTAATATCATACACAATGCTGATAAATATGTCGGTGGCTGTGGTTGCTCCATTTTTTCTGACACTTACCAATCCTGTTGAAGGGGTGTCGTTTACCTCCTCTTTTATGCTTATAATGGGTAAAGTGTTTCCGCTGTTGTTGTGTCCGCTTGCTGCTGCCGAGCTGCTGCGCTATCTTTTTCCGCGTGTGCATCGTTATATTGTAGAGTATGGGCAGGCTTGGCCGTTTTATTTGTGGCTTGTTTCGTTGGCGCTTGCCATTGCAGTGTCGGCACGTGCAATTGCACACTCCTCGCTGCCGTTGTATGTGATGGCCGGTATTGCTATTGTGTCGCTGTTCTGTTGTATGGTGCAGTTTGCATTGGGGCGTAGAGTGGGGTGTGTATATGGGCGTACGGTTGAGGGTGGTCAGGCGCTCGGACAGAAGAATACAGTTTTTGCCATTTGGCTTGCTTACACTTTTATGACACCTGTGACAGCTATAGCCGGAGGATTTTACAGCATCTGGCACAATGTGGTAAATACGTGGCATCTGTATAGGCACAATCACAATTGTTTGCAGGAGAAATAAAACAGAAGGTTGCAATCTTAAATGCCGATTGCAACCTTCTGTTTTATTTCTCCTTTTTCTGTTCCCTGTGTTCTTAGAAATTGTATTTCAAGAGTGCGCACACACGATGGTTGGTCACAGAGTGGGTCTTGTCGACGCTGCCGTCGGCGTTCATTGTGCCGTAGCCCACTGTTGTTGGTTCATACTCAAGACCTATCTGCATTGCGTTGTGTGTGTATAGTATGCTTGGAGCCACACGCCAAAAATTGTCAATATTCTTGAAGCCTCGTATATACATCATCGAGGGGTCGGCAAAGTCGTCCTTGCAGCCTGTATTTTTGCCGTATCCTCCAAAGAGACAGTAGGTGAGTGTTCCTCTCTTCAACTGTTGTTTATATGTTACGTCCATCCAAGCGGTCACGCTGTTCAGACAGCCATATTCCACCTCGCCGTTCTCCTTAATTTCTGTAACACCGTATCCGCTAAGCATATTCAGATGCGATGCGTTTTGTGCAGCTGTGATGCGTCCCTTAAATCCCCAATTGCCGCTTTTGTACGATGCAAACAGAGTGGATGTTATTCCGGACACAAGTTCGTCGCTCGGTATTTGTATACCTTTGGGGTCTGTAAATTCTGTGCGGGGTTTAAGTGTTAAGATGTCCACGCCTGCGCCTGCCATAAAGTTTCCGTTCTTATACATTGCTTGTAAATATATCTCGGGGACAATAGCCTTACGCGCATATTCAAACGATGTGGTGGAGCTGTTTAAATCGTTCTCCTTGGGGCCGTATGAGAGATATTGGAATTGGTACAGTGCGGTTGCCGTGAGAGTGAATTTTCCGGCTTTCCGGTCGTATCGCACTTGGGGAGTGCGGCTGAAGGGGGTGAAAGGGGCTCCTGTTGCAAGGCTGAACACGTCGGGCATCATGTCGCCCATCATTGGGTGCCATGCCTGACCCACCAGCAGGCTCTGTTTTTCCCAATCCATTTTTGCGTATGCCTGACGTATGCGCAATACTGTGTTGCTTGTTCCGAATCCTGCAAAATCCGCTTCAATTTTTGCCGAGGTCTTTGCACCCAAAAATTCGGGGCCGGTAATGTTCAGTCCAAGGCGAGTGGTGATGCTTAGGAGCAGAATGTCGGCATTTTTGTTAAGGTCGTCGCCATACTCGTTCATTCGCTCGTCTTTGGGTATCAGGTTAAATTGGTCGCTATTGCTGCTTAGGTTGTCGCGAGTGTCTATGCTTGCATAGTTACGTACAAACCCGTAGAGCTTAACCGAGGGCTTTGTGCTCTCTTGCGCATGCATTTGCAGTGCGAATGTTGCAATTGCTGCAATGAGTAGAAACTTTTTCATTTTATTAAATTAATGTGTGTTTATCTGTTCTTGTATAATCTGTTGTTATCAGAAGAATCCCAGGCGTCCTATAATAACTAATGTTATATATCCGATTGTCAGGGCAAACACTCCCACTATCACACCTACAATGCACATTTGTGACGATTTAATAAGTCCGGTTGAGTATGCTATTGCATTCGGAGGTGTGCTTATGGGCAGAGCCATTGCAAACGATGCCGACATTGCAATACCGATGAGCAGTGTTCCTATGCCGCCGTATGGATCCAAAAGCGGTCCCATGCCCTTGCCGACGGCTGCCAATATGGGAACCATAAGTGCTGCTGCCGCCGAATTTGAGATGAACGTGGATAGAATCCAGCAGATTATTCCGCTTCCTACTATCACAAGAAGCACCGGCCAATCGGTGAAGGGGATAGCTGCCACAAGTGTCTTTGCAAGTCCGGTCTTGTCCATGCCCACTCCGAGTGCAAAGCCTCCGGCTACCATCCATAGCACGGCCCAATCAATATCTTTGAGGTCTTTGGATTTTATTATACGTGTAAGAGCAAACACTCCCACTGGTATGAGTGCAACCACGTATGAATTGATGCCTGTTTGCTTTTCAAATACCCAAAGGAGGATGGTTACGGCCAATGTTGCATATATCACCGTGGTGCGCCACCCTTTCTTGGCTCCTCCTATGATTTTAAGTTGCACTTTCTCTGCTTTAAAGCCGTAGAGGTGTTTCAGAAGCAACCAAGCAAAAATAAGAATAACCAACACAAGCGGTGTCATTATAAACATCCAATCGTCGAAGCCTATACCCATATTAAGCCCCTCGCTGTTGTTCAGATAGCCGAGTGCAATGCCGTTGGGGGGTGTGCCGATAGGTGTGCCCAATCCTCCGATGTTGGCTCCGATGGGTATTGCAAGTGCTAATGCAGTGCGCCCCTTTTCGTCGGGTGGAAGCGATTTTAGCACAGGGGTCAGAAAGGTTAGCATCATGGCGGCTGTGGCTGTATTGCTGACAAACATCGAGAAGATGGCTGTCACCAGCAAGAAACCGAAAAGCACCGTTGCCGGACGTGTTCCGAACGGGCGGAGCATTGCGCGTGCCAATGTTATATCTACACCGCTCTTGGATGCAACAAGGGCAAGGATGAAACCTCCGAGAAACAGCATCACCGTTTGGTCGGCAAAGGTCGCCATTATTGTCTTATAACTTATAAGCTCCTCCTTTGGAATATCACTTATAAGGAATGTTATTCCGCTGTTTGATACAGTGAGCAGCATCAGCACTATTATGCAGAGTGATGTTGTCCATGCCGGTACCGCTTCAAGAATCCACATAGTGGCAGCAAATACAAAAATTGCGATGATGCGTTGTTGTAATGTCGTCAACCCTTCTATTCCGAATGATTCTGTCGGCAGAATCCAGATTATAGCTGTGAGCAGGGCTACAAACAGCAACTTGAATATTCGGGCATGCTTTCTGATGAACCTTATCATAAGGTTTTTCTTTTTATTTAAAGTGTTAATATTATGGAAGCAGACGCATGTTGTTCACCTGTCGGGCGATATATTTTAAATGTAAATGCACCTATTTCCCCAAGTTATGATTATATGCCGCGAAATTACTCTATAATGTTGAAAGTATCAAAAAAATATACATTAATTTTCTTTTTTTAAAAGAAAACGGATGCAGAAAAGTCCGGGTATCTGTCTCTTTTCATTTTGGGGATAGGCATATCCGGCTAAGATTTTGCATCAGCATAAACGGCGCTTAGCACCTTGACTTTCTTTCAAAGTGTGTAATTTTTAAAGGTCTTTAACTGTTTGGATAATCCTTGGTGCCCGATTCCTATTATAGGAAGTTTTTTGTTTTTTTAAGATTATCATATTCGGAGCTTTTCAATAACGTGTTCTCTTTAATTTTGTGCGAAGTATATCTCTTGCTGTGAATATCCTCTTTTTTACGGTAGCCACAGAAATTCCCTGGGCGTTGGCAATCTCAATGTATGAGTAGCCGTGAATGCTCAATTTGAGTGGCATGCTGTATTTTTCGGGTAATAATTTGAGTGCATCGGCAATTTCGAGTCTGAATTCTGTTCCATCGATATATGATGCTTTTGAGATAGCATCGTGCTGCATTTCGGGGGTGATAAAATTTTTTTCGTGTATTTTGCTTCTGCGATAGTTCAGGTATATGTTTTTCATTATTCTGAAAGACCATGCTTTTATGTTGTGTATACTGTTGATTGTCCCAACATGTTCAATCATCTTTAAGATAGTGTCATGAGCGAGGTCTTCGGCATAAGAGCTGTCGTCGGCCAACAATACATGGGCATGTTTTATCAGGTAGGGGCGCATGCTGCAAATGTGGTTGTTAAAAGTTGTTTCTTTCATCTTGTTATTTTTATATAATGCAAAAATATCTATTGCTGCTGCCTTATATAAATGATACTTCTTATTTTTATCAGTTTTTTTTAAATCCTTTAACATTAAGGGTGCTTCTACATACAAGTGATGCCCCTGCGTCAATCTTTTGCAGACGCGGGGGCATCACTTGTGGTGAATCTCTATGAAACTTCTATGCTAATACTCTTTTCAGGCGAGATAAAAAGTCTTGTGCCTCTTCGATGCTCAGTATAAGTGGAGGCAGTAATCTTATTACGTTTGTGCCGCTTACTCCTGTGAATACATGCTCTTTGAACAGCAGCTGTCGGCGCATCTCCTTTATCGGCTCGTCAAATTCCATGCCTATCATCAGTCCTTTGCCGCGTACCTCTTTTATGCGAGAGATGTTCTTTAATTCCTGCATAAGATATTCGCCCACTTGCTGTGTGTTTTTCATCAGCTCTTCTTCTTTCATAATATCAAGTACGGCTTGTGCAGCTGCACAGGCAAGATGGTTGCCGCCAAATGTGGTGCCCAACTGTCCGGCCCATGGCGAAAATTCGGGGCTTATAAGAAGGCAGCCTATGGGAAAACCGTTGCCCAGCCCTTTTGCCTGAGTGATAATATCGGGGCGGATGCCGGCCCATTGGTGCGCAAAGAATTTGCCACTGCGACCGCATCCACTCTGAATCTCGTCGAGTATGAGTATGGTGCCTGTTGCGCGACACTCTTGCTGCAACTGCACTAAAAACTGCGAATCGGGTGTTCTTATTCCTCCGACCCCTTGTATACCCTCTATAATCACTGCGCAAACGTCACCCATGGCAAGTTCTTTTCTTACCGATTCAATATCGCCCAAAGGCAGATAGGTGGTGTGTCCGTTGCTGTTTATGGGGGCTATTATTTTTGCATTGTCTGTCACCTCTACGGCAAGGGATGTGCGTCCGTGGAACGATTTCTCGAAGGCAATCACTCGTGTGCGGCCATTGTGAAAAGATGACAGCTTGAGGGCATTTTCGTTAGCTTCGGCACCGGAATTTACAAAAAAGACACTGTAATCTTCGTAGCCGCTGACGTGTCCCAAAGTCTCGGCAACTTTTTCTTGCAATCTGTTTACTACCGAGTTTGAGTAAAAACCGAGCGTTGACACCTGCTTGCTGAGAGCCTCTGTGTAGCGAGGGTGGCAGTGTCCTATCGAAATTACGGCATGCCCTCCGTAGAGGTCGAGATACTCGGTGCCTTTGTCGTCCCACACTTTACATCCTTTTCCCTTTACGATGTTTACATCGAAAAGCGGATATACATCATATAATTTCATCTTTTTTTAGAATGCTGAAGGTTTTAATTTAAGTCCCACTGTCTCTTCGAGCCCGAAAAGAAGATTCATGTTGTGTACGGCCTGTCCGGCGGCGCCTTTCAACAGATTGTCTATAATCGAAGTTATCAGCAGTTTGTCGCCATGTTTTTCGAGATGTATAAGGCATTTGTTGGTGTTTACAACCTGCTTGAGGTCGATGGGAGTGGGTATTACGTGTGTGAACGAATCGCGTTCGTAGTACTCCTCGTAGATTTTATAGATAGTTTCGATGTCGTGAGTGCATTTAAGCACTATGGTGGCAAATATACCTCTGGCAAAGTCGCCACGATAGGGGATAAAGTTTATCTCGCCATTAAAGTCGGGTTGCAACTGTTTGAGGCTTTGCAGTATCTCGGGCAGATGCTGGTGCTCAAAAGGTTTGTATATGCTCATGTTGTTATTGCGCCAACTGAAGTGTGTGGTGCTTGATGGCTTTACTCCGGCTCCTGTGCTTCCTGTGATTGCATTTACATATATTTCGCTTTGTAAAAGATGTGCTTTTGCGAGTGGCAGCAGTCCCAGCTCGATGCAGGTGGCAAAGCATCCGGGGTTTGCGACATATCGGCTTTTGCAGGTGTTGCGGCGATTCAGTTCGGGCAGCCCGTATATAAAGTCGTGGTCAATGGCTTTTATGCGATAGTCCATGGAGAGGTCTATCACTTTAAGATTCTCGGGCAGAGAGTGGCTGTCCAGGAATTTGCGCGTATCGCCGTGTGCCGTACAGAAGTAGAGCAGGTCGATGCTGTCGAGGGGAAGCTCGTCGGTAAATACCAAATCTGTGTCGCCTAACAATCCGCTGTGGACGTCGGTGATTTTGTTACCGGCATTGCTGCTGCTGTTTACAAAGCATATCTCGGCATCGGGGTGTCCTATGAGCAGACGTAGTAGCTCGCCTGCTGTGTAGCCTGCTCCTCCTATTATTCCTATTCGTATCATTGTGTCTTATTTTTCTATGCTTATACTGTTTTTTCAGATTTTTTCGTCAGGGTGATTGGTGTAGTATACACGCAGAGGTGTTGAGGTTACTTTAATGAATCCTTTTGCATCTTCGGCTGTCCAACCTTTTTGCATCTCTCCATATTCGCCGAATTTGCTTTTTACAAGGTCGTTGGGCGATTCTACTCCTACAGTCTCAAAACTTTTGGCCGTAAGTTTCAATATAACTGTTCCCGATACATTGCGTTGTGAATTTTGGAGCATTGCCTCGATGTCGCGCATCACAGGTTCGAGATATTGACTTTCATGAAGAAACATTCCGTACCAATTGGCAACCTGGTCTTTCCAATACTGCTGCCATTTGCTGAGGGTGTATTTTTCGAGGAATCTGTGAGCACCGATTATGAGCATGGGTGCTGCTGCTTCAAATCCTACACGCCCCTTGATTCCTATTATAGTGTCGCCAACGTGCATGTCGCGTCCAATGCCGTAGGGGGCGCCTATCTCCTCCACTTTTTGAATCGCTTTTATGGGGTCGTCGTATCGTTCGTTGTTTATGGCCTTAAGTTCGCCATTTTCAAAGGTCAGTCGCAGTTCTTCTGTTCCATCTTTTTTTACCTGTTTGAGATAGGCATTTTCGGGCAATCCTTGTGCCGAGTCTAATATCTCGCCACCACAGATGGATGTCCCCCATATTCCTACATTGTAGGAGTATTTAAGTTTTTCAAAGTCGGCTGCAAAGCCATGTTCGTTAAGATAGTTTATCTCAAATTCGCGTGTTAATGCCATGTCGCGTGTGAGGGTTATTATCTCCACTCCCGGAGCAAGCACCAAGAATGTCATGTCGAAGCGTATCTGGTCGTTGCCTGCTCCTGTTGAGCCGTGGGCAATTGCGTCGGCACCTATTTCGTTTGCGTATCGTGCAATGGCGAGTGCTTGAAAGATTCTTTCCGATGATACGGATATCGGATAGGTTCCATTGCGCAGCACGTTGCCATATATCATGTAGCGCAGACTCTTGTCGTAGTATTCTTGGGTTACGTCGAGTGTTACATATTCTTTTGCTCCTAATTTATAGGCATTTTCTTCATTCTGTTTCAGTTGCTCGGCACTGAATCCGCCGGTGTTGGCGCAGGCTGCATATACTTCGTATCCTTTTTCTTTTGTCAGATACATTACGGTGAATGATGTGTCGAGACCACCGCTGAATGCTACCACTACTTTCTTTTTACTCATATCTTTTGTGTATATTTTTTATGTTTTTTATGTTTATTTGTGCTTTGCCGGGTCGTACAACATTGCTGTGCAGATGCAGTAGCGTCTGTCGGTGCGCATCAGCACATCGTGGTTTACGCATCCCTGGCAGCCTTTCCAAAAGGCTTCGTCATCAGTAAGTTCCGAGAATGGAACGGGTACATATCCAAGTTCTGTGTTTATCTTCATCACGGCTCCTCCGCTTGTAAGTCCGAACAGTTTGGCCTCGGGCCACATTTTGCGTGACAGATTGAAGGCTGTCTGCTTGATTCGTTTGGCAAGGCCGTGTCGACGGAATTTATCGGCCACGATAAGGCCGGAATTTGCTACATACTGCTTGTTGCCCCAGCTCTCTATGTAGCAAAATCCCGCAAATTCGTCGTTGTATAGTGCTATTACTGCTTTGCCCTCTCGCATTTTTTGTGCAACGTATTCGTGGGTTCTCTTGGCTATGCCTGTTCCGCGAACTTTTGCCGCTGCACTTATTGTGTCGAGTATCTCGTCGACGTATCGTTCGTGCGATGCGTCGGCTATCAGCACTTTTATATCCTCGCTGTTTATATTTGTGTCCATGTTTTTTATCTTTTTTATATGTTGGGGATAATGGTTCTCAGTGCTTTCAGTATTGCTCCTTTTGTTGCATCTTCGGCAAGTGCTATCATCACTGTATCGTCGCCTGCTATGGTTCCTATTATCTCGGGAAAGTCGTATGCGTCTATGTGATAGGCTAATGTGCTTGCATAGCTGGGCTTTGTGCGTATTACTGCCAAATTACCCGAGAATTTTATTGAGATGAATCCGCCAATCTCATGCTGAGGGGTTATCGGACGCATTTCGCCCTCTGTGCCCTCGTGTCTGTATTGATGCGGACGTGTAAGTACATAACGATATTTTCCTTGCACTCCCACTGTTTTTACTACACGCAGTTGGTGCAGGTCGCGTGAGAGTGTTGCTTGTGTAAGTTTGAATCCCTCTTTTGATAATTCTCTTAATAAATCTTCTTGGCTGCCTATCTCTTGTGTCGATAGTATCAGCCTTATTGTGTCGAGACGTGAATTTTTTATTTTCATTTGTACGCGTTTGTATTTTTATTACTTATTGACGGCAAAAATAAGTATATTTTAGTTATTATTGCCATAAAAATACAATTATTTTTATCCGCGTATTAAATAAATATGCAACAAGCCGGGCTTGTTGCATATTTATTTATATATGTTTTTTGTTTAATCTATTTCTTGGTCGGCTTCGTAGCCTGCAAGTTCTCTTATCTTGTTTTTAAGTATCGCAAATTGTTTGAACAGGTCGTGTACGGGTTTTTCGCCATCCTTGTGCATGGGGGCTTTGCAGTAGAATGACATAAATTCCTGTATTCCGTAAAGTCCTGCGCGTTGTGCCACGTCGCTGAACAGTATCAGGTCGAGTACTAACGGGGCTGCAAGTATGGAGTCGCGGCACAGGAAGTTTACTTTTATGGTCATGGGATAGCCCATCCAACCGAATATGTCGATATTGTCCCAGCTCTCTTTTTCGTCGCCACGCGGGGGGTAGTAGTTTATGCGCACTTTGTGGTAGATGTCTGAGTATAGGTCGGGGTATATATCGCTGTCGAGAATGTTTTCCACTGCCGACATTTTGCTGCGGCGTTTTGTCTCGAAATTTTCGGGTGCATCAAGTACTATTCCGTCGCGATTTCCAAGAATGTTTGTGGAGAACCATCCGGTGACACCTAATTGACGGGTGAAAAATGCCGGTGCAAGAACGGTCTTCATCATTGTTTGTCCGCTCTTGAAGTCTTTGCCTGCTATGGGGACTTGCATCTCGTCGGCGAGTTCCCACATGGCGGGAATGTCTACACATAGGTTGGGCGCACCCATGACAAAGGGGCATCCTTCGCGCATCGCGGCATAGGCGTAGCACATGCTGGGAGCCACTCGCTCAACGTCGTTTGCTTTCATGGCTGCTTCAAAGGCTTTAAGGCTGCCGTGTATGTTTTCGTCGCGTGGGATGTATTTCTCGGTGCTGGCTATCCATATTACTACTACTCGCTCGCAGTTGTTCTCTTTTTTAAAGTTTCGTATGTCTTGACGAACTTGTTCGGTAAGTTCCCAACGTGTTTCTCCCTTTTTAACATTGGGGCCGTCTATGTTTGTTGCATAGCTTTTATCGAATAGGGCTTTATAGGGGCGTATGGCGTGCAGCTCCTCTTTGACAGGCTCAATGTCTGACTGTTTTAGTACTCCTGCTTTTATTGCTGCGTCGTAGGCGTCATCTTCATATAAATCCCATGCTCCGAACACTATGTCGTTTAAATTGGCTATGGGCAGTATGTGTTTCACCTCTTTATATATTTTTTCACTACCTCTGCCCAAACGCATAATACCTTCGCATGCAAATGAGCCGGTGGGTTTCGACAGCCCTTTGCGTGACATTAGTACGCCGATTATGGTTGTGGTGGTGACGGCGCCCAAGCCAACACACATTACGCCCAATTTTCCCTCGGCAGGTCTTACTTTGCAATTTTTCATGATTCTTATATTTGTTTTTTATTTTTTAAGGACGAATGAATGTTTTTTGTTAATAAACATTTTCTTGTTTAGTTTGGTTTGCAATTTTTATTTAAATTTTTATTGATGTTGCAACAGGTCAAATATGCCCTCTTTGAGTATTTCGCTGGTTGTGGGGTGTGGGAATATGGTGCGTTGCATCTCTTCTGTGGTAAGATTGTTTGTTATTGCCATACATGCAGCACATATAAATTCACTTGATGTGTTGCCTAACATGTGTACTCCTAAGATTTTTCCATCGGGGGTGGTGAGCATTTTGCAAAGGCCGGTCTGCCCCTCGTTCTCGGCTACGAAGCGTCCTGCGTAGGTCATTGGGAGCTTGCTGATTTTATATTGTATGCCTTTTGCTTGTGCCTCTTCTTCGGTGAGTCCCACGCTGCTTACTTCGGGGTTGGTGTATACGATGCCGGGAATGGCGTTGTATTGCATTGTGTCGCTCTTGCCAAGGATGTGGTTTACTGCAACCTCGCCTTCGCGGCTTGCTGTGTGTGCCAGAAGTGAGTAACCTGTTACGTCGCCTGCTGCGTATACGTTGGGCATTGAGGTTTGCATGTGTGCGTTTACTTTTATGCCGCGCTCTGTCTCTACGGGAATATTTTCGAGTCCGAAGCCTTTGAGCACCGGTCGGCGTCCTACGCTCATCAGTATCTTGTCGCCCTCTATGCTGTGTGCTTCGTCTTGTGTGTCGGTATAGTGTACGGTGTTGTTTTCAATGGCTGTTACTTTGCAGCCGAGACAGAATTTGACACCGCGCTTGGCGTATATGTTCCTCAGCATTTCGCTTGTCTCTTTGTCGATGCCTCCGAGAATTTCGGGTTGCATCTCTATTATTGTCACAGGTATTCCCAAGTTGTTGTAGAAACTTGCAAATTCCATACCTATCACACCGCCTCCGATTATTATCAGGCTTTCAGGTGCTGAGGTAAGGTTGAGTATCTCGCGGTTTGTCACAATGGATTCGTTGCCTTCAACTCCGGGCAATGGGGGTACAAACGCTTCGCTTCCTGTGCAAATGAGCAATTTGGATGCTGTGTATTGCTCTCCGTTGCATATTATCTCAATCTGATTTGTGTCTCCTTTTGTAATGATAGCGTCGCCATTTACTACTTGCACATTGTTGTGCTCCATTTTCATTTTTATTCCTGCGACGAGCTTACGCACTACTTTTGTCTTTCGGTCTGCTATTTTTTTGTAGTCGAAGGTTACGTTTTCGGCTTTTATGCCATATTTCTTCCCGTTTTGTGCGTGGTCGTACATTTTTGCACTATACAGGAGGGTTTTGGTGGGTATACATCCTTCGTTCAGGCATACTCCGCCTAATTCTTTCTTTTCAAAGAGTATGGTTCTGAGACCGTTTGCTCCGGCATTCTCTGCTGCTACATATCCGGCCGGGCCTCCTCCTATTATTGCTAAATCGTACATGTTTTTCTCTTTTTTGTGGTTAGTTATGGATGGGGTTTTCGTCTTTATCTGCTGTTTGCCGTATGTTTATGTGCTCTTCGCCAAGGGTTTTTGCAATGGCGGCGCGTGTCTCATCAAGCAGGTAGTCTACATTGTCGCTGTTTCGACCTATACATTCGATGGGTTTGTGGAATGTTACGGTGACGGGCGACCAATGTGCTACTTTGCAGTTCTTGGGCAGAATGTCGTAGGCTCCTTCGATTGCAATGGGGACTATGGGCTTTTGCGATAGGTTGGCTACGGCAAAAGCTCCCTTCTTGAAGCGTCCCAGGTGTCCGTTGTCACTGCGTGTGCCCTCGGCAAATATTGTCATGGACTTTCCTTCTTTGAGCACTTTGAGTGACTTTCTAAGTATATCTTTTTGGGGTGTGCTGCGATTTATGTAAATGTGGTCGGTCTTTTCGCAGGCTATGCCCAAAAGTGGCACTTTGCGCAGCGAGTCTTTCATCATCCACTTGAAGTTTTTGTTTATGAAGGCATATAGGATGAATATGTCGAACATTCCTTGGTGGTTGGCTACAAAGATGTAGTTTTTGCCTTTTTCGACATATTTTTCACGGTCTACCACTTTTACGGGAATAAGAAATATCAGACAGGTGAGCCTGCACCATATCCATGCGGGGTAGTAGTCCATGTTTTTTATTTTCAGTACTCCGCCAAATATCCAGATTATAGTGGCTGTGATTGCTGTGATGATAAGTGTCGCCCACCATGCGAAGCATATTTGGTAGAGGATGTAAAATGGATGCAGAATCTTTCTCATGCTTCTGTTTTTTATTTGTGAAAAACTTTTGTTAATTGTCTGACTCTTTGTAGGTTACAGTGCCTTTTGACAAAAATGTGCAAAAAGGCATTGTATAAAATAAATCAAGGGGTGCCTGTCTAAATAAATTCTAATTTTTGGCGAATATAGAGTTTTTTAGTTTATGGCACAAAAAAGTCAGATGTTTTTGATGAGGAATTTGCGAATCTCCTCCTTTGGTATGCCTCGGCGCCGAGAGTAGCTTTCGATTTGTTCGTCGCTTATTTTTCCTATTTGAAAATAGTGGGCCGCAGGGTGTGAGAGCATCAGACCGCACACTGCTGCGTGCGGATACATTGCGCCTGTGCTTGTAAGTGTGATGCCTATCTGTTTAAGGCCAAGCAGTTTGTCTATTATAAATATGATTGATTGGTCGGGTAACGATGGATAGCCTACGGCCGGCCGTATTCCTTGGTAGGCTTCTCGGTGAAGCTCTTCGATGCTCAGATGCTCTTCGGGTGCATAGCCCCATAGCTCGCTTTGTGTACGTACTTTCAGGTGTAACAGGGTTGCGGCGGCTTCTGCCAATCGATCGGACAGGGTCTGTATCAGCAATGCGTGGTAAGGGTCTTTTTTGTTTGTCTCTTTTTTTGATGTTTTTTCTATGGCGGTAGCAAAAAGACCTATTTTGTCGCCTTGCGGATTTATAAAATCGCTAAGACATATATTGGGCTTGTCGCTCCGGGCGTGTTGCTGTCGGAGCAGTGGCAGGCGTCTGTTGTTTATTATAATATCGTCGTCGCTCACATGTGTGTCGAATAGTCCGAAGAGTGTGTTTATTTTATACTCATTGCCACTCTTCTTTAGTGTTTCTATGGCTTCGGCTTTCAGTTGTATTGCGGCGTCTGTTGCTGTGTTTTTATGTGTAATACCCCAAGCATGGAAAAAATAGTTCCAATCTATGTATGGGAGCAAATCTTCTACTGTGTATGTTGTTTGGTGTATCTTCATCGGTTGAAGCGGAGTGCTTTTCCGCGTATTTCGTCGTTTATCTGTCCGTCTTTGTATACGCATTTTCCGTTTATCCATGTTTGGCGTACGCTCCAATCGAATGTTGTCCCTTCAAAAGGACTCCATGCGCATTTGCTTATTATGTCGTCGGATGTTACAGTGTGTCTTGCGTTTGGGTCGATGAGTACAAAGTCGGCATAGTAACCTTTGCGCAGGTAGCCTCGATTGTATATGTTGAATATGTCGGCTGGAGCGTGACACATTTTCTCTACAAGTTTCTCTATCGTGAATACACCCTCGTTTACAAGTTGCAGCATGGATATAAGGGAAAATTGGATGGATGGCATGCCCGATGCGGCTCTTAATGCTCCTCCCTCTTTGTCGGATAGGAGGTGTGGTGCGTGGTCGGTGCTTATCACATCTATTTTGTTCTCTGTTATGGCGCGACGAAGTGCATTGCGGTCATCTTCGTGTTTTATTGCCGGATTGCATTTTATGCGTGTGCCCAAACGTGCATAGTCTTTGTCGCAAAAGGTGAGGTGTGCCGGGGTTGCTTCGGCTGTTATGGTTTTGTTGTGTGTGGTTGCACTCTTGAGCAGTGATAACTCTTTTTGTGTGCTTATGTGTGTTATATGTAGTTTTGTGCCATATTTTCGAGCATATTCTATGGCTTGCAGTGTTGAATTGTAGCATGCTTCGGTGCTACGTATTATGGGGTGGAATTTTATATCGGGGTCTGCACCCTCTGTTTGTATTATTTTGTGTGCGTTGGCTGTTATTATGGAGGTGTCTTCGCAATGTACGGCTATGGGCAGGTGTGCTGTGCGGAATATTTTTTCGAGTGCCTCGGCCGTCTCAACCAGCATATTTCCTGTGCTTGAACCCATGAAGAGCTTTATTCCGCATACCTGCCTGGGATTTATTCTGTTAAACAGATTGCTGTTGTTTGTGGTGGCTCCAAAGTAGAACGAGTAGTTTACGGCACTGTCTTTGGCGGCTGTTGCGAATTTATCTTTTAGTGCTTTGAGTGTTGTTGTTTGGGGATTTGTGTTTGGCATTTCCATATATGAGGTGATGCCGCCGGCTGCTGCTGCACGGCTTTCGGTATATATGCTGCCTTTGTGTGTGAGCCCCGGCTCACGAAAGTGTACGTGACTGTCTATTACTCCGGGTATCAGATACATTCCCTCGGCGTCTATTATGGTCTGGTTGCTGCGACGGGGCGACTCTCCCTCGTGCAGTATCTCGGCTATACGTGACTCGTTCAATACTATCGAGCCTTTGAATACCTCTCCTTCGTTTACTATTGTTACGTTTTTTATCAGTGTCTTCATTGCTCTTAATGAAAAAAGAAGTTGAGTAAAATGCGCCTTTTTACCGACGTTTTTTTATTCAACTTCTATTTTAGGCGCTTTTTAAGTGCTTTTTTTATTTTTCAAACTCTGCGTGTATTTTTGCAGCTGTTTGCTTGAATTCCTCGGCTGTGAATTTTAGCTTGGGATTTGTGAAGAGCATGTCTCTCTCGCTTTGCATCGGAATAAGATGTATGTGTGCGTGGGGAACTTCAAGTCCTAATACTGCCTGACCTACTTTGATGCAGGGGTATGCACGCTTTATTGCTGCTGCAACTTTTTTTGTGAATATTTGCATGGCTGCTATTTCGTTGTCCTCTAAGTCGAAGAAGTAGTCTGTTTCGTGTTTGGGGACAACAAGGGTGTGGCCTTGTGCAAGTGGATTTATGTCGAGAAAGGCATAGAATTGCTCATCCTCTGCCACTTTGTAGCTCGGTATTTCTCCTGCTATTATCTTGCTGAAGATTGTTGCCATTTTTTTAAATGCTTATGCTGGTTATTTCAAGGGAGATTTTGCCTTGGGGAACTGTAATCTCGGCAACGTCGCCGACTTTTTTTCCTAATAGTCCCTTGGCTATCGGGGTGTTGATTGAAATTTTACCTTCGCGCAGGTTTGCTTCGCTCTCGGGTACTATTGCATATTGCATGGTGGCACCTGTTTTTGTGTTCTTAAGGCCTACTTTTGTGAGAACCTGCACGTGGTCGGTGCTCAACTTTGATGTATCTATGATTTTTGCATCGGCAATAATCATTTTCAGTTCGTTTATTCTCATTTCGAGCATGCCTTGTGCCTCTTTTGCTGCATCGTACTCGGCATTTTCGGAAAGGTCGCCTTTGTCGCGTGCTTCGGCGATTGCGCGTATTATCTCGGGACGCTTACCCTCTAACTCTTTTAAATCGGCCAACAGTTTATTGTAGCCTTCCTGTGACATATAACTCATATCGCTTCTTTTTTTTAAAAACAGTAAAACAATGGATTCCGGCACATGTGCCGGAACCCAATTCCCTTTTTTTATTATGGGGCAAAGATAACCTCTTTTTAAATAAAAAACAAATTAATGGCGAAAATATTTTTCGGCGTTATTGTCTCTGTCTTCTCTTTTTTGTGGTGTTATTTCTCCTTTATCAGGTTTTTAATGCTCTCTTCGAGGTTGGCAACCTGTTCGTCGCGCAGCACCACCTCGTTGGCTCTGTTTATGAGGAAATAGGTGGGTATTCTGCTCACGCGATACAGTGTGGTGGTGTACGATGCAAATCCTTCGCCATCGCGTACACACAGCCAGGGCAGATTTGCGGCCGAGGTTTTCCAGAAATGCTCGTTGCCGTCGAATGATATTTGAAATATCTCGAAGCCTTTTTCTTTGTATTTGTCGTACAATTCGCGCAATTCAAGATTGCGGGCGCTTATCTTTGCATCGCCGTATACGGTGAAGTCGAGAAGTACCACTTTGCCCTTTAGCGAGGTCAGGCTGATGCTGTCGCCATCTATGTCGGGCAGTTTTATGTCGAAAAGGCCTGTCGATGCTGTGTTTGTGGGTTCAAGGTATAAGGTGTCTCTTTTTGCGGGTTGTGTCATTCGCATACCCTTTATCGCGGTGTTATACAGATGTATCGCGCGTGTGGCGTGCGGATGGCTATGGCTGAGGCTTGTTGCAACAGCCGAGAAGCAGCGGCTGTCGAAGCGGTTGTGCATGGGGTCGAACAACGGTGCTCCGTTCAGTCGCAGGTATAATGCGTAGTAGGCGCTTGAGGTGTGCGGTGCTGCGGCTATATACTCTTTGCAGATGTTTTGCTTAAATTCATTTATCAGTTTGTAGATTGTTTCGCGTGTCTCGCCTATTGCCGGCGATGTGTTTTTTATCAACATGTTCACCTGCTTTTGAAGGGCATCTTCAAGTGCAACAAGCTCTTTGATTCTGTTGCTTTGTTCCGAGCCTTCTATCTTGCAATTGCCTGCAAAATCGACGGTGTCCGAGGTGATGGCAACAGTCTCGGTGGAATCAATTGCTATTGTGATGTGCCGTCCTCTTTTTTCAAGTTGCAGGCGATAAAAATCGTAACATTCGGGTCGTGGCTGCGTGAAACTGAATTTACCGGCTTTATCTATTTTCACAGAGTCGATGCTGACACTCTTCAGAATACCTACATTTGACAGATATAAGGTCTTTCCGGCAGCACCGTCTATGCGACCCTCAATCGTGAAAGTCTCTTTCTGCGAGCACCCTGTAAACAACAATGTCGATAAGATAATCGACACAGAAACTATAACTTTAAATTTGATTATATTCATCTCTTTTTTGTATTTTTCGGCGCAAAGATAGTGAAAATATGGAAAAAGATGTATCTTTGCAAGAATTTAGATACAGAAATAGTTTAAAAGATAACCAAAGATGAATGTTGTAACAAAAAACGTGGCTCTGCCCGACGGACGTGTCATCACTCTTGAGACCGGAAAACTGGCCAAGCAGGCCGACGGTTCTGTGATGTTGCGCTTGGGCAACACAATGTTGCTGGCGACGGTATGTGCTGCGAAAGATGCAGTCCCCGGAACCGATTTTATGCCTTTACAGGTTGAGTATAAAGAGAAATATGCCGCATTCGGCCGTTTCCCCGGAGGATTTACAAGGCGCGAAGGAAAGGCTTCGGATTATGAAATCCTCACCTGCCGTTTGGTAGACCGCGCATTGCGTCCACTCTTTCCCGATAACTATCATGCCGAGGTGTATGTTAACATCATCCTTTTCTCGGCCGACGGCGTAGATATGCCCGATGCCCTTGCCGGTCTTGCAGCCTCTGCAGCATTGGCTGTGTCGGATATTCCATTCGGAGGCCCTATCTCCGAGGTGCGAGTGGCACGTGTCAATGGTGAATTTGTGGTGAACCCCACTTTTGCACAGATGGAAAATGCAGATATGGACATCATGGTGGCAGCAACATACGATAACATCATGATGGTAGAGGGTGAGATGAAAGAGGTTTCGGAGAGCGACCTGCTCGAGGCAATGAAAGTGGCTCATGAGGCTATCAAAGTGCATTGCAAAGCACAGATGGAACTGATGGAAGAGGTTGGCTCTACCGTTAAACGCGAATATTGCCACGAAGAAAACGATGAAGAATTGCGCGCACAGGTGCACGAGGCCTGCTATGCCAAAGCCTATGCGGTGGCAGCAAGCGGCAACAGCGACAAGCATGGACGCAGCGAGGCATTCGAGGCTGTGCGTGAGGCTTTCAAAGCACAGTTCACCGAGGAGGAGCTTGAGCAAAAAGGTGCTCTTATCGACCGCTACTACCACGATGTAGAGAAAGAGGCAATGCGTCGTTGCATTCTCGACGAGGGCAAACGTCTCGACGGTCGTAAAACAACCGATATACGTCCCATCTGGTGCGAGGTTGGCTATCTGCCCGGCCCCCACGGCTCGGCCGTGTTCACACGTGGCGAGACACAGTCGCTCACATCAGTGACTTTAGGTACAAAACGCGACGAAAAGATTATCGACGATGTGATGAACCAAGGAACCGACCGTTTCCTGCTCCATTATAACTTCCCCCCCTTCTCTACGGGCGAGGCACGTCCTCAGCGCGGAGTAGGCCGTCGCGAAATTGGTCATGGCAACCTTGCATGTCGTGCACTCAAGAATATGGTTCCCGCCGATTACCCCTACTGCATCCGCGTGGTATCGGATATCTTAGAGTCTAACGGTTCATCGTCTATGGCAACCGTGTGCGCCGGTACACTCGCACTTATGGATGCAGGCGTTAAGATAAAGAAACCTGTGTCGGGTATCGCTATGGGACTTATAAAAAACGCAGGCGAAGAGAAGTATGCAGTGTTGAGCGATATTTTGGGCGACGAGGATCACTTGGGCGACATGGACTTCAAGGTTACAGGAACAGTAGATGGCATCACCGCTACACAGATGGACATCAAAGTAGACGGTTTGTCATTTGAGATACTCGAAAAAGCGCTTAACCAGGCGCGTGAAGGTCGCATGCACATCCTAGGCAAGATTACAGATTGCATTGCAGAACCACGTACAGAGCTTAAGCCCCATGCTCCCCGCATCGAGACCATGCGTATACCCAAAGAATTCATCGGAGCAGTGATAGGCCCGGGCGGAAAGATTATCCAAGGTATGCAAGAGGAGACAGGAGCGACAATCTCAATCGAAGAGGTTGAGGGCGAAGGTATCATCGAGATTGCTGCAAGCAACGGCAATTCCATTAACGAAGCAATTGCCAAAATCAGAGCAATTGTTGCCATCCCCGAGGCCGGAGAAGTTTACGAAGGCCTCGTGCGCAGCGTGATGCCCTACGGAGCATTCGTGGAATTTATGCCCGGAAAAGATGGTCTTCTGCACATCAGCGAGATTGATTGGAAACGTTTCGAGACAATGGAAGAGACCGGCATTAAAGAGGGCGATAAGATAACAGTGAAACTGCTTGACATCGACCCCAAGACCGGCAAGTTCAAGCTGTCGCGCAAGGTGTTGCTCGAAAAGCCCGAAGGCTACGAAGAGCGTGAGCGTCGCCCACGTCGCGAACCTCGCCGTCAACAACATAACGATTGATAAATAAAATATAACGCCGCAACGCCTGCGGCGTTATATTTTTATGGGTCAGGTGTATGTTGAAACAATTTATAAGAAAAAACATCTTAAAAAACATATCGCAGTGATAAGAAAAAAACAATATTTATATATCTTAGCACCGTAATAAACAAATAAATTAAAAATATATGAAAAAGATAAGAGCAGCCATTGTCGGCTATGGCAATATAGGTAAATACACCCTGCAAGCATTGGAAGCAGCACCCGATTTTGAGGTGGCCGGAATTGTACGTCGCTCGGGTGCCGATAATTGTCCGCCCGAACTGAAAAACTACAATGTGGCTAAAGACATACGTGAACTTGGCGCCGTAGATGTTGCCATTCTCTCGACCCCCACACGCAGTGTCGAAAAATACGCCAAAGATATTTTGGCACTTGGAATAAACACAGTGGATAGTTTTGACATACACTCACAGATAGTGCAATTGCGTCGCTCGCTTGGCGAAAGTGCAAAGGCCGGCAATGCAGTTTCAATAATATCGGCAGGATGGGATCCGGGCAGCGACTCGGTGGTGCGCACTCTGTTGCAGGCTATAGCTCCAAAAGGAATCACATACACAAACTTCGGCCCTGGGATGAGCATGGGACATACAGTGGCGGTAAAAGCCGTTGAGGGGGTGAAAGCGGCTCTCTCGATGACTATTCCGGTGGGTACAGGCATACATCGTCGCATGGTATACATTGAGCTTGAAGAGGGATACGATTTTGAGCAGGTGGCAGCAGCCATAAAAGCCGACCCCTATTTTGTGAATGACGAGACCCATGTGATAAACGTTCCTTGCGTGGATGAACTTTTGGATATGGGGCATGGAGTAACACTTACACGCAAAGGCGTTTCGGGCGTCACACAGAATCAGCTGTTTGAATTCAGCATGCGTATCAACAACCCTGCACTTACGGCTCAGGTACTTGTGTGTTGTGCACGTGCCTCTATGCGCCAGCAGCCCGGTTGCTACACAATGGTAGAGATTCCTGTGTTAGACCTCTTATATGGCGACCGCGAGGAACTTATTGCACATTTAGTGTAATGCGGAAATTTGTATGATAACAATCGGGTGCACAGCAAAAAACAGTAGACTGTGCACCCGATTGTTTATCTGTTCGCTATGCTTTTTATGTTTCTTTTGAGCTGTTCGTAGCCGCAACGTTCTACGGCGCTTTCTTTAAAAAGGGTGTTGTACTGTTCTTCGGTGAGGTTTTTCCAATTATCATCGGTCATTGCGAGTAAATCTTCGCTCGCTTTAAAATCCTCTATGGTGGTGGCTGTGGCAAAGTTGTTGTGTGGGCAGCAAATCTGACAGCGGTCGCATCCGTAGAAGCAGTCTCCCATTTTGGCACCAATGCTGTCGGGTAATTCTCCCCGGTACTCTATGGTGAGGTACGACAGGCATTTGCGTGCATCGAAATCTCCGGCCGAGAGTGCTCCCGTTGGGCAATTCTCAATGCAGGCACTGCATTTCCCACATCTGTTGCCTTCTATCGGGGTATCATATTCGAGATTAATATCCAAAAGAAGCTCACCCAAAAAAAAGTGTGTGCCCGCGCGAGGTACTATCAGCTGTCGGTTCTTCCCTATCCATCCGATTCCGGCACGTGTGGCCCAATATCTCTCAAGAATGGGGGCTGTGTCGCAGAATGGGCGTCCTTTTGTCTCACAAACGTTGTTGATGCTTTTCAGGAGCATATATAATCGGTCTTTAACAACTTTGTGGTAGTCGCTCCCCTGTGCGTAACGTGCAATATGCAGTTGTTGCTTTTTCTCTTTTGCATGAGCCGGATAGTAGTTCATTGCTACACATATTATGCTGCGGCATCCGGGGAGAAGATTTGTCGGGTCGAAGCGTTTGTCTCTGTTACGCTCCAAATATGACATGGTGCCGTGTTTGCCTGTGGCTATCCAATGTTCAAAAGCCTCTGCAGTCTCTTGCGCGACGGGGGTGGCTTCGGCAATTCCGCACACGCTAAAGCCGAGGCGCAATGCCTCGGCTTTTATGTAACGTGTAATTTCGGTGGCAGATGTCATTTGAAGATTTTGAATTCATAACCCTGTTCAAGCAACCAATCTATGGAGCGTGGCAGGGCATAACGCAGATTCGTTTCGCTGCGAATGGAGTCGTGGAATGTTATTATTGAGCCGTTGCGTGTATATCGTTTGACATTGGCAAGCACATCTTCGCCATACAGGCGGAAACTGTAATCGCGTGTCACTAAGTCCCACATTACAAATTGGTAGCGTTTGCTCAGTTCGTGATACTGCATGCTTCTAAGAAATCCGTGTGGTGGGCGAAAGAGGTTGCTGTGTATGAAAGCATCAGCTTGGTCGACATTCTCGATGTACTCTTTGGTGGGGGTGAAGAGACCTTTCAAGTGGTTGAAGGTGTGATTCCCCACACGATGTCCGCTCTCTACCACCTGCATATATTCTTGTGGAAACTTGTGAACATTATCGCCAACCATAAAAAAAGTAGCTTTTATTCCGTAGCGTTCCAGCAGGTCGGTCACCCAGGGGGTTATGACGGGTATAGGCCCATCGTCAAAAGTCAGATATACTGCTTTTACGTTTGGGTCCATACGCCAAAATGCCTTTGGGTAGAGATTGCGGAAAAAGTCGGGTACTTGCTCTATGAACATTCTCTCTTTACGCTTTTATACTTTGTTGCGCATGCGTTCGTATTGTACTCCGAATGACTCTACATATTTTTCTGTAAGGTCTTTGTAGGCATCACCACCATTTTCCAATATGCGGATAATCTCTTGCAGTGTTCTCACATGCATGTATATTCCGCTCATGGCTCGTGTAAAGCGGTTATTGTCGAGTGTGTTGTACCAATTTATATATTCTAATTGTTCATCGGCAATGGCGCTTAAAATTTCGCGTGCTTTCTCGGTTTCTCCCAACTGTATGTATGTATTGCCCATGTCTATTGCGCTGCCTGCTTCGTGAGCCACCAACGATGAGGGTAATTCTCTTTCTGCAAGGTTGAGTATGTCAAGTGCTTTCTCTCGCTCTCCTTCGTTGTGAAGCTGAACGGCTAATGATGCAAGCAATCTTCTGTGGGTGTATACCATACGTTGTATTGTTTCATCTACATAGTAGTCGGGGTTGTCTTTAAGCCCTCCGAATTTGAAGTGATTCATCACGTTGTTGTAGAAGCGTTCGCTGTCTGCTACAATACTGTTGTCGGTGCTGTAACCCAGCTCTTTCCAGTTAAATGGGGTTATGCGGTAGGCTAATCCTTCTTGAACAAAGAAGTCTTGTATTACAGACAGATAGTTGCTTTCTCCCACTGTCATTGACATGTATAAGGGGCGCTCCCAATTCATTTCGGAAAGCATTTCGAGCAGCATAAGGTCGCGTCGATATATTCTCGAATTGTTGCCTATGGGGATTTCCATATATTCGGGCATGCTGTCTTTGTACTCTTCGGGGACTATCATTCCCGAGCGTATCACAGCCTCCGGGTCTATCTTGATGTAAAGAGTGTCGGTGGGAATGAAGTGAAAATCGGGGTTGTCGGTGCATACCCAATGTTTCATTATGTTTTTCACTTCAAAGGGATTCTCTCCCCAACGTTTTTTGCTCTCTTCGGGGTGTTGACGGTAGAGTGCAAGAATCCTCTCTTTCATCTCGGGCACTACATCCACTGCTTCGTTGTTGTTGCCTGCGTAGTGGATTCGCTCCCATTTTATAGGTATGGATGGTGAGTCGTATGCCGGACGACGCATTTGGTCGATGTACCAATCTGTTTGCAGATATGAGAGGTTGCACACTCGTGAGTCGGTGCGTACTCCCTCTACTTCTTGGTTGTACCACAAGGGGAAGGTGTCGTTGTCGCCGCATGTGAATATTACAGGATTTCCACTCTGAGGCATTGAATTCAGGTAGTTCTGTCCGAAGTCGCGGCAGGCGTAACGTCCGCTGCGGTCGTGGTCGTCCCATGTTTGTGATACCATTTGTATGGGTATAATCAAGCATACGGCGGTTATCGCTGCGCTCACTGCTGCGTTGTTTTTTCTTGTCCATTCGGTGAGGGCTGCCACTCCCATTCCTATCCAGATTGCAAAGGCATAGAAAGAGCCTGCGTAGGCGTAGTCGCGTTCACGTGGTTGCAGGGGTGTCTGGTTAAGATAGAGCACTATGGCAAGTCCTGTCATAAAGAATAGGAAGAATACCACCCAGAATTGCTGTACTCCTTGGCGACCTTTGCGATATTGCCACATTATACCTATAAGTCCTAATATGAGTGGCAGAGCAAAATAGACATTGCGTCCTTTGTTCTCTTTGAGCACTGTGGGAAGTTCTGCCTGGTTGCCTATTAACAAGTTGTCTATGAATGGGATTCCTGTTATCCAATTTCCTTTCTCAATGTCGCCATGGCTTTGTATGTCATTCTGTCGTCCTACGAAATTCCACAAGAAGTATCTCCAATACATGTGGTTGAGCTGGTAGTTGATGAAGAATTTTATATTATCCCATTGGGTGGGCATGTTGATGGTCATAGTCTGTCCGCCAACGTTGTACCGAATGTCTTTTCCTTTTATCTTGCCAACCCACTCTTCATAAAGATTTATTTTGTGTGGGCCGTATTCGGCATGTTCTTGACTATACATGCGTGGGAATAGCATATTTTGAGCATACACCACGTCGTATTTGTTTCCTAATAGTTCGTATGAGTCTTTTTCGTCGGGTGAGGCCTTTTCTTTGGGGGCATAGGTGGGTGCTCCTTCTACGGTCTTGGGGCGCAGATAGCCCTCTCCATCGGGAACATATTCGGGCATCGAACTGTATGCCTGGCCATAGAATAGGGGGCGTGTGCCATATTGTTCACGTCCTAAGTAATCGCCCAAGGCAAATATATCTTCGGGGGAATTTTGATCCATGGGGGTGTTGGCTGCCGAGCGTATCACTATGAGTGCGTATGAAGAGTAGCCTATCATTATGAGAAGCAGACACAGCAACGCGGTGTTCAGCAGGCGCAGGTTCAGCATATATCTCTCTTTTATCTTAACGAACAGGGTATATGCCAATATGCTCAGCACTATTATACCTATTATGATGCTGAATGTGCCGTGTCCGTAGAATGGTATTCCCAAGAGGGCTACCGATGCTATAAAGGCAATGGCAAGGCGTTTGCGGCTTTTGCCTGTCTCACTCTCTATGATTCCCCAAATGAGTGCTGCCGCAAGCAGAAGCAGGTAGGTCACAAGGCCTGTGTTAAAGGGAAGGCCTAATGTGTTTACAAAGAGAAGCTCAAACCATCCTCCCATCTTCACTACTCCGGGTACAATTCCATAAAGTACTACAGCCACAAGTATCATTGAGGTGAGCAGGGCTGCAATGGAGCCTTTTAATGTGGCATCGGGCTTTTTCTTGAAATAGACTACAAGCACTATTGCAGGGATGCAGAGCAGATTCAGAAGGTGTACGCCAATCGAAAGTCCTACAAGATAGGCAATGAGTATGAGCCAACGGTCGCTGTGTGGTGCATCGGCATTATCCTCCCATTTGAGTATCAGCCAAAATACAACGGCAGTGAAGAGCGATGAATAGCCATAAACCTCGCCCTCGACAGCGCTGAACCAATATGTGTCGCTCCATGTATATGCAAGTGCACCCACAAGTCCCGAGCCTATTATGGTTATTATTTGCGCTGTGCTTATGTCGCTGCCTTTGGGCACAATCAATTTACGTGTGAGGTGTGTGATGCTCCAAAATAGAAACATTATACCTGCCGCACTAAGTATGGCCGACATTATATTCACCATAAAGGCCACCTTGTCGGGTGATACGAATGATGAAAATACATTGGCTGTAAGCATGAAGAATGGTGCACCGGGCGGATGTCCCACTTCTAACTTATTTCCTGATAATATAAACTCGGGGCAATCCCAGAAACTTGCTGTGGGCTCAACTGTCAGGCAGTATGTCACTGCTGCAATAATGAATGTGAGCCACCCGAAAATGTTGTTTGCAATTTGGTATCTCTTCATCACTTTGAATAGTGTTTCCTAAAATGTTGCAAATTTACCTATTAGTCGGGAAATGAGCAAAATATTGTTTGTCTAATTAATGCAAAATGTGTTAAATAGGGTATATAACTGAGTGACTGTGTTGCTTATATTGGGAAAATCACAAAAACCATTGCGTCCCACACTGCATGTGATACAACAAGTGCAAATAACTGTTTGGGCCATAGGCGATAGCCCAGTCCCCATACTATTCCACATACCATTGCCGACATGAGCAGCATAAAGTTCATGGCCCAGATGTGTACTATTGTATATATCACAGTGGTTATCACAAAGCCGATGTTGGCATTATAGCGTTGCGTCAGGTTGCGCTGTACGAATCCGCGCCAGAAAATCTCCTCGGCGGGGCCTATGATACATAAAAGCAATGCTGCTATTATCGCTTCGTCTTGAGAATCCTTGAGACCGTATATCAAATCTACCTGCGGCCGGGCAAAATCGAATATCAATGCCGACATTTTGTCGCCTACCCAAAAGACGCACCACAGTGCAACTGCTATGCCGATGCCGGTTGCCAACCCTGCCCACGATATTTTTATGTCGTTCATCCAGCCACGCTCCATCAACAATGGAAAGGTTAGCAGAATACAGCCCGAGGCTGTCATCATAGTCCAAAAATCGGTTGGCTTGGGCAACCAGGGATTAAACATTATGAACCATAGCAGGGCTGCCACAAGCGAGGGTATAAGAATCCTTTTCATAGGTATGTGTCCATTAACAGCGATATTGTCAACAGTATGCTGAAAATTGATTGCAGCTTGGCTGTGGCTTCGTCGAGCGGTGCAATGCTCGCGAGACCTTTCTCCTTGGCGGCCAGCATGATGCGAGCGCACTTCCAGGCCTGAGGCATTGCAAGCAGTGTCACTATGCTGTATAGTGGCAGCCATCCGAGAATTACGCTTATCACCAACAGTGCAAAAGGTGCCAATACCTCTGCGGCATATAGCTTCAGCGATGCGTCCTCTCCTATAAGCATGGCAAAGGTATGTATGCCTGCCTTACGGTCATCGTCAGCATCACGTGTGTTGTTTACATGCAGAATAGCTACCGTAATAAGTCCCACAGGCAGTGCAAGCACCAAAGCCGGATAGTAGTATGTGCTGCTTACGGCATAAGTGGTACCCATTATGGGTATTATGGAATATGAGCCAAATATCACAAGGTCGCCAAGTGCATTGTATTTAAATGTGGAGTATGTGGCGGCGAATAGTGCTCCTGCTGCTCCTGCTATTATGAGCGGCCATCCGCAGCGGTACATTATTGCAAAACCAACGATACATCCGGCAATAAACAGCGTTGTACTCAGTCGCATATATTCCGATGGTGTGAATGTCTTGTTTACAAGTGGCATGTATGGTCGGTTGCTCTCTTTGTCAACCCCTTTTTTATAGTCCATGTAATCACTCATCACATTTCCGGCTGCATGGAAAAATACTATACCGATAATAGATAGAATACCGTTTAATATGTCGACGGGTATTCCGTGCAGTTTGCTTGTGTGTATCATGTAGGCAAATGTGACAAGTACAGGCATAGCCGATGCAGGGAATGACCATGGACGTGTGGCTAAAATCCACTCTTTGATGTTGTGTTTCATAATATGTTTTATTTTATAATATTTTATATTTTATAATGGGTCGACATCGTAGTACATTGTAATCTGTCTGTATCGTCTGTCGGCAAGCAGTTCTTGTTGAATATTTTGCAGGGCTTCGTTTATTTTGTATTGTGATAATTCGGCCTCTACTTTCAGCACAATCTTGCGTATATACAGTTGCTGCACTCGTGCTACGGGCGGTAGGTCAGGACCCAAAATGCGGTAGTCGAATATTTGGCGCATTCTATGTCCCATCTTTTCGGAAAATTCTTCGAGCAGATGTATGTCGCGGTGTTTCATATATACGTATACCAATCGGTAGAAAGGAGGGTAGTGAAACAACATGCGCTCTTGCAGTTGTGTTTCATAGAATTGTATATAGTTGTTGCGCACAATGAGCGGTATAACAGGTGAATCGGGTTGTTTGGTTTGCAGATACACCATGCCTTGTCCGTTTTTTCGTCCGGCTCGTCCGGCCACCTGTGCCATCAGTTGAAAGGCACGTTCGGTAGAGCGGAAATCGGGATAGTTGAGCAATATGTCGGCGTTCAGTATGCCAACCACAGATACATTGTCAAAATCCAGACCTTTGGAGACCATCTGTGTCCCTATGAGAATGTCGGTGTTTCCCTGCTGAAAATCTGATATTATCTTTTCGTAGGCGTTGCGTGTGCGCGTGGTGTCTAAATCCATGCGTGCAATGCTTGCTCGTGGAAATATTCGTTGCAGGTCGTCCTCTATTTTTTCGGTTCCGTAGCCCAGGTTCACAAAATTGCTCTCTTCGCAGTTTGGGCATATTTTGGGAGCCGGTATCGTGTATCCGCAATAGTGACAGGTGAGCTTGCTTGTGCTTTTGTGCAAGGTGAGGCTAACGTCGCAGTGTTTGCAACGCGGTACCCATCCGCAGGTGCGACATTCGAGCAGTGGTGAATAGCCGCGTCGGTTCTGAAACAGTATAATCTGTCTCTTCTCTTTCAATGCACTATCCATAGCTTCCAACAGTGGGTCGGAGAATGGCCCGGTCATGCGTTTGCGTCGTGCCATATCTTGTATGTCCACTACCTCTATATGTGGAAGTTGAAGTGAGCGATAGCGCTCTGTGAGGCTCACAAGTGCATATTTCCCGGTGCTGGCATTGTAGTAGCTCTCTATTGCGGGAGTGGCAGTGCCCAAGAGTGTCTTTGCTCCGAATTGTGATGCGAGCACTATGGCTGCATTGCGGGCGTTGTAGCGTGGGGCAGGGTCTTGCTGCTTGTAGCTGCTTTCGTGTTCCTCGTCCACAATTATAAGCCCTAAATTCTTAAATGGCAAAAAGAGTGATGAGCGTACACCTAATATTACATCGTAGGAAGCGTCGCTAAGTTGTTTTTTCCATATTTCGACACGCTCGGCGTCGGAAAATTTTGAGTGGTACAGCCCTATGCGGTTGCCGAAGACTCGGCGCAAGCGTTCCACTGTTTGTTTGGTGAGGGCTATCTCGGGGAGCATATAAAGCACCTGTTTACCGCTTTTTATGGCGTTGGTTATCAGGTGTATGTAAACCTCTGTCTTTCCGGCCGAGGTTACTCCGTGCAGCAGTGTGACGTTTTTTGTGGCAAAGGATTCGTTTATTTGGTCGAAGGCCTTTTGCTGTGCTTTGTTCAGTGTGTGCTGTGGTTGTATGGGTGTGTCGCTGTGTGTCAGACGACCCACTTCCACCTCAAAAACCTCAAATACTCCTTTGTCTGTAAGCTCTTTGCAGATGTTGGGCGATACTCCTGCTGCTTCTATGAGCTTGTGGCGTTGTATGTGGCCGCTCTGCTCTGTCAATTGCAGAAATGTGGCAAGCAATCTTTTTTGTCGTGGTGCACGCGACAGTGATTGCTCTATCAGATTTCTTGCCGTGGGGTTGCCGAAGTGTGCTGATAGCTTGATGTGTTGTTCGGTTTTGGGGCGAAACTCGCCTTTCAACCCTTGTGGCACTGCAGCCTTGAAAATTTCGCCTAAACTGCACATGTAGTATTGCGACATCCACTCCCATAGTTTCATTTGGGAGGCGAGTACTGTGGGTTGCTCGTCGAGCAGTTCGGTGAATGGTCGCACTGTGTATTCTTCGGGTTTGTTGTTGTGCACCTTTGCTATCAGCGCTGTGTAGTGTTTGCTTTTTCCCAGCGGTACGCTCACGCGGCTGCCTGCTACAACTTTTCCTGAGTACTCTGTGGGAACGCTGTATGTATATGTGCCTGCGAGGGGTAGTGGCAGTATTACGTCGACGAACTGTTGCATTGCTTGTTGGAAACTGTCCGAGGGGCAGTTCTATTTTCCATTAAATTATATTTATGTTGCTGTTTTATGTTTTTTTGTCAAAATCTGTGCCGGCTGGGCTTTGGAAGGCTTTCAGTCCGAAATCGGGAAGTATGGCAAATACATATTCAAATATCTCGGCTTGCAGATGCTCATAGTCTATCCATGCAGTGCCATTGAAAAAGAAGTATAGTTCCAAAGGCAGTCCCTGCGGAGTGGGTTGCAGTTGGCGCACAAGAATCATCATATCTTTGTTTACGTCTGCGCGGTTGTGCAGGTACTCTTCGAGGTAGTTGCGAAATACGGTGAGGTTCACAATCTTCTCTTCCTCGGCCGGCTCTTTGCACCATCTGTTGCTCACGAATCGTCTTATCTGTTCGGATGTGACGAATTTTATGCTGTTCATATCTATGAAGAGTGAGCGTTTTATGCGGCGTCCTCCACTCTCGAACATTCCGCGCCAATTCTGAAACGAGTCGCTCACAAGGGCATAGGGTGGAACGGTGGTGATTGTCTTATCCCAATTTTGCACTTTTACTGTGGTAAGAGATACATCTATCACAAAACCGTCTGCACCATATTTGGGCATTGTTATCCAGTCGCCTGAACGGAGCATGTCGTTTGCTGATAGTTGCACGCCTGCCACAAGTCCCATTATGCTGTCCTTAAACACCAACATCAGCACTGCAGCCGAGGCGCCTAATCCTGCAAGTATCTTAACGGGGTCTCTGTCTATCAGTGTGCTTATTATGATTATTGCTCCTATGCAAATTGCAATAATTTTGAGCATTTGAAAAACCCCTTGGAGTGTGTGGTTGCGCATGCGCTCCGACTCTTGCGACAGAATCTTGAATGCTGTGAGTATGGCGCATATCAGTTTTACACCGACAATGGTTATATACACCCAGCATATTTTCATAAGGAATGTATACATGTTGCTGTGTATACTTATGAAAAATGGGAGCAGTGTCGTCAGTATAACAACCGGAATGAGGTCGCAACCGCTTTTTATGACATTTTTGTTAAGTAGAATGTCGTCCCAATTGTTGCTTGTTTTTTTTGTGAGTGTGCCCACCAACGGGATGATAATCCTGCTGCATATTACTCCGCTTATGTAGAAGAGTAGTATTGTGCCTACCGTCATTATTATCCACCTGAGCACCGAAATGTTGGTCTCTCCGGCTCCTATTTTCAACAGTAGTGCGTTTATGTCATTTTCCATTGTAATTGTATATGTCTGATTTTGTTAAAGGGCTGTGTCAAAATTTTGACACAGCCCAACATGGCGTGCATGAGTGTTAGATGCTGTGTGTCGATTCTTTATACACAGCTCTCAGGCTTTATCATTAACACTCCGGTTTGTATCTTTTAAAATAGGTATGCCAAAGAAATCTGCCAAGTGTTGCTCTTGCTTTTTTTGGTCAGCACATTTCCTATTGCATCGCTTACGGTTGAGTATTCGCCTGTGGTGCCGAGTGCAAGGTTATAGTTTACATGTGCTTGCAGGTGTCCGAAGAGGCGTGCACCGAGGCCTAAGTTAAGGCTCAATGTGCTCTTCTTGTACTCGTATTTATACAGGTCTAAGGCTTCGTCGAGGTTGCCGAATGCAAAGCCGAACTGCGGGCCTACTGCAACAAAGGGAACAACAATCTTGCTTACAACGGGGAGTGCAAGGTCGTAGCGCAGATAAACGGGAATCTCGATACTGTTCTTCTTTATTTTCTCACCACCAATCTCAGCACCGCTGTGTGAATATAGAATGTCTGCCTCAACGCCTAAACCTACAAGGGGTATTGTGAACTTTGCCATAGGGCCTACGAAGAAACCTGTGTAACCATCCGATTGGATGCCTTTAATGTCGCTTGGGCTGCCTGTGAGGTTGGTACCGGCCTTGATTCCGAACTGCAGTTGGGCATTGGCGGGAATTGCAATCAACAGTGTGAGTGCAAAAATTAAACCGAAAATCTTTTTCATCTTTTCTATACTTTTAAAGTTAATAATTAAACAATCTTTTGTTAAAAAAGTTTGCGCAAGGCAACCTTTCTTTAAGGTAGCTTTGCGCAAATGTAATTGTTTTAATTAAAATTACCGCCTTTTTATTTAAAAATCTTATAGGCTTGCTTTTTCAAAAGCAGTCACAAAAAGGAGTATTTATATAAATAGTTTGAATTTTAGAAGTTTACTCCCAATGTAAGGGTGAGGGCGTTTGTTTTTGTGTCTTCCATTATTTCGTTAAGCTCGAAGCCGTAACTTACACCTACAATAAATTTTTTGTAGTTGAGGTTCGCGCCAATTTGAAGACCATATTGGAACTTATCGCCGTCGCCTTCGTCTGAGTCGAACATATCCAAAGTTTCAGAGACGCTCTCGCCGTAACCTTTAGCTTCAATCTCTATTTCACCTTTTAAGTGGTATTTCAGATTTATACCGGCATATGGAAATATTGAAACCTCATCGTTTATGGCGAATTTATAGCCAAGATTTACAGGTATGCCGACAGTGAACATGGAAACAGATGCAGTACTCTTTACATAGTCATCTTTTTCACTGAGAACTTCACCAAATGTGTACGAAGCGTTTACTCCTGTTTCAACAAAAAGAGGAAGATTCTGCGAGATTGCAAAGCTCTTTGCATAGCCTAATGTAAGGCTTGAGGCCGGGTCTAAATCTGCGCCATCTTCGTCTATTGTATATGACGAATATGAAATTTTAAGGCTTTGCCATGCGTCTGCAGCCGATGCAGAAGACTGTGACGATTGGTTTGCAAATTGGGCACTTGCCGCTGTCGCTGCCATCAGCATGAATGATGCCAATAAATACTTGATGTTTTTCATAACTTAAATTTTTAAGGTTAATATAAAATCTTTAGAAATACTACTTATATTTATTGAGAGATTTGAGTGAATGTCATTCTCCAAATATTAGCAGCACCCTCTCTGCTGCCTCGCTGAGATACGAAGTATATGTATTTACCGTCTTTACTCCATACGGGGCTGAGGTCGTCGGCTGCGTGATAGGTTATTTGGGTGAAATTTGTGCCGTCCGTTTGTGCAACATATATGTCGGTGTTCCAATAGGCAAATTTATCTGTTGTTATTTTGCTGCTTCCTACAAATAGAATCCATTTGCCATCGGGAGATACACGAGGCGAAGTGAAGCTACGCTCGATATCTGATATTATGCACTCTTCGATGCCTGTCTCATAATTTACTTTCCATATTTCGCCGCGCCCCTCGTTGTTTATTCGTGTGCAGATGATTGTACTGTTATCGAGCATGCAGGGATTCATTCCTGTCGTATAGCTTGATATGAAATTATCTTTGATGTTGTAGCCCCATATACTCATGCCGTTTGTCTCTTGACGTGCAAATATTATTTGTGCCATATCGGGGGTATATATGGGAGAATAATCGTTGTTGTTTGTAGTGATTTGACGACAAACATAGCCTTTGGTTGCGCTTGTCTGAAATATTTGGTAACTCTTTCCGCGTTTCTCTGAGAAGCAGATGTGTTCTCCGTCGGGTGAGTATGAAAAGTCTGTTACATTGCTTCTGTTGGTTCTCTGAACGGAACTGCCTTGTTTGAGCAATGATTTTATAAATATGTTGCTGCAGTTGTTTCTCATTGACAGGTAAGCTATATCGTTGCCCTCCGGTGAAATGTCTATGATATGATTGGTGAACCAGTTTACTCTGTTTGAATTACGTTTAACCAAAGGCATACATAGATAATCGTTTGATTGTGTTATTTGCAGAAAATCAATGCCGGATTCTTCGGGTACTGATACTACCGAGTAATCTACTTTTTGCGAATAGGCTATTGAGAAAGCACACAGCGTGATGAGTGTTACATATATTTTGTTCATTTTTAAATAAATCAAAATTTTTACAAATATATGTGCTTTCATTTAAATTACCCCCCCATTCTGTTAAATAGTGTTAAGAGTGGCGTTTCTGTTCAATGATAAAAACAAAGCGGTTGCATCGTAAATGATGCAACCGCTTATGTATAGAAAGTCTTTAATATCAGCTTAGATATGTTTATCGGCGTTGACGGCGAACAGAAATCTTGCTTCCGCCGCTGCTCTTTGAACTGCTCTTCTGTTTTTTTACTTTTTTGCTTGCGGTCTCCTTTTTTCGTGCGGCGCGTGCCGATGCTTTCTTTTCTTTGGTGTCTTCTTTTTTGTCGTCGACAGCTGTGCTGTCGGCTGCAACTGCTGTGCTGTCGGCTGCAGGAGCCGGAATCTCCCACAGATTACTTCGGAAGTCTTTCAGTTGCTTCTCTATCCTCTGTTGTTCTTTTTTTACAGCTGTGGAGTCTTTGCAATATTGGCTTATTGCAAGGTTGCGCAGATTGACGGTTTTGTATATCTCGCCCTCGTAACTATGTTTGGTAAAGTAGTCGTTGAGTGTCATGGTGGATATGTTGTTGTAGCTGCTCGTCATTACTGTTTGCAGGCTCAAAAGCGATTCAATCTCTTCGTAATTCAGCCAGAACATGGGGTATTTGGTCACTTCGCTTGTAAATTCTCCGGCACGATGCAGCACGGGGCAGATGGCTGTTACACGTTGATTGTAGTTGGCTGTGCGTTGGTCGTAGTAGTAGCTCTCTTTTATATAGTAGCTGAGCACCTCGTTGCCGGGCATGTCCGAGGGGTTAACCGTTATTGTGCTATCCTCGGCATATTCATAATAGATGCTGTAATTCTCGAGCATCTGGCGGGGGTCTATTTTGTTCTCAGGGGTGAAGTCTTCGTATCCGTCAAGGTTATACTCGTAGGCGGTGATACTGCCGTCGAGTATGTGGCGGAAGATATATGTGAAGAGATTGACATTTTTGCCTATTGGTTGAACAGGGTAGTATAGTGATGCGTTTTTCTCTTTTGTAAGGTCGAGCACGCGGTATATGTCGCGTTTCCACACAACATCGGTTGGGGTTGATGTGGCGGGATATTGACTTTTTGCTCTTTGTGTGAGGGGCACTTCGTATACGGCTGTTTGTGTACTCTTTTGCTCTTTATCTCTTTTGCGGGCGGGGGGTTGCGCTGCTGCATATTCTCCTATGAGGAGTATGGCTGCGAGTAAGAGTATATTTCTGATTTGTTCCATAATATATAGGTGTATTATGACTGTTTTTTTAGTTTATTATTACTTCGAGTGAGGTGGGCAGTTGGCGCTCTACATTGTCGGGGCCTATTGCTCTTACGTTTGATATGTAGAAGCGTTTGCCACGCTGAAGGCTGCGGAACATATCCTTTTGTGCTTGTGAGAATTGTGCTCCGTCTGATTTGCGGGGTATTGCGTTGCCCATGTTGTCGAAGAATACGGCATCAAACGACAGTACTTTGAAGCTGATGTTTAAAAGCCCGTCGTCGATGGCTGCCACAATGCCGTCGGTGCTCATCAGGGCTTGCTTGGCGAATGGGCGTCCTCCGCGGTAGCGTTGTGTGTTGCCGTCTTTGTCTTTATACTCTATGAACGGGGTGGGGTCGGGCAATTGTCTTACGCGGAATGCGTATTGTCCCATGCTCTGACGGCGTCCTTCTTCGTTTGTTGCTGTTACTTCTATTATAAGTTCTTCGCCAATTTGTGTCGGCACGGCTATGTAGCCCCCTTTGCCGTCGCTCTTGAGTGTTGCGCTGCCTTTTGCCACTGAGGCCGAGATGCGGTTTGCCGGAACTCCGGGAACTGAAATGCTGATGGGATTCTCGAAGCCTGCGTAAAGCACATTCATGAGCGAAGCGCTCACTGTGGCTGTCGGCTCTACCACTGTGTAGCTTTGTGAGAAGTTGTAGCGGGTAGAGGCTCCTGCACCATCGTTTACAAGCATGTAGCCGTTGAGTGTGTAATCGCCTGTGGTGTTGCAGGGGCGTGAATATATGCCATTGTCGGTGTCGAGCTTTTCGTCGCCTATGTATATCTCGGGACGTTGGGTGGAGTCTACGGCTGCAAGTATTATTTGCGCGGTGAAGTCGTTGCCGCGTACCACATTGCGTGAATTGGGTATTACCAAGGCGTGTATTTGGTTTACGCGTACATCGCCTACGTCGATGTTGCGGGCCAATGTGTGGAGCACTTCGCCTTCGGCGTATCTGACATCGTTTTGCAGTTTTGTGAGCAGTGTGATGGCTGCTATTGCCGGCATGTTCTCAAAGTGGTACTCTTGCCAATTTTTCATTAGTGAGATGTCTTTGCGAGGTATGTCGGTGCTGAAGTTGTCTTTTATTATCTGACGTTGTATGCTGTCGGTTATCATTGCGAGGATATTTTCGCGATATGATGTTATTGCATCATACAGCTCTTTTCCTTGTCCGCTGCCGGGGGCCAGCATCACGTGTGTGGAGGCTTCGAGGTCTTCGCGATTTTCGAGTGTTCGGTAGTTGCCGTTTTTTCCGTCGGCTTTTCGGGCGATGCGCACTTTAAGGTGTTCGGCAAGGTTGTATAGTGAGTCGGACATTGTGCGCACGCTTTGTGCTCGTGCGTACCATTCGCCAACTTTTTCGGGATTTTGTGCCATTGATGTTTCAAAGTCGCTATACATTGCGGCATTCTGCACATTGGCGTTGGCGGTACTGCGCGACAGGCTTTCGTCGACAAGTGTGAAGCCGTTGAGTACGTCTGACGATACGTTCAATGCCAACATGGCCATAAGAAGAACGTACATCAGATTTATCATCTTTTGACGTGGCGATATTTTGTTTTTCTTTATTTTCATCGCTCGGTTTTCTTTGTGATGTTACTGTTGGCGGTTCATGTTTATGGTCATGGCGTCGAGCATGCGGGTATACATTGCGTTCAGCTCTTTTATCTGGGCTGCCATTTTCTTTATCTCTTCGTTTACAAGCTCGGTGTTACCCACTTGGTTGCCGGCATTGCGCAGTTGTATCTCGTACATTGCGTTCATTGCGGTGATGTTTCGTGCAAGTGTTTCCATTTCTGCCATGTTACGACCAAGGCTTTCGCTCTGTTCGGAGATGCGTTTGATGGCTTCGTTCAGTGAGTGTACTTTCTCTACATACTCTTTGGTGGCGTTGTCCATCTCTTCTACAAGACCGGGGTCGGCTGTTTGTGTGGCTGCAATGTTGCCGGCAGTTGTTGTTCCACCTACGAAAGTGTTATTGTCTGATGCGCCTTGTGCAATGTTTCCGCTTATTATTATTGATTGTGAGCCGCTTGCTGCGCGTTCGGCTCGTCGTTCGGCACGCTCTTCTTTGCGGTCTTCTTCGGCAAGTTCATAGGGTCGCTCGAAAGCCGAGAAGAAGAATACTACAACCTCGGCTCCCATGCCTATGAACAGCATAAGGTTGGCACCTGCAATATGTGTCAGCTTGAACAGTGTTCCTAAGATTACGATTGCGGCTCCCCAGCTGTATATGTAATTGAGGTAGGTTCGGCCTTTGGGGGAGTCCATGAATGTTTGTATGCTGCTTATGATTTTTCTTTTATTGCCCATAGCTTTCTATCTTAAGTATGTGTGTGATGCGATGTTGTTATCTCTTTGATGTTCCTGTATAGCTGCGCACGCAACGGAATCCTATGTAGGAGCGCGATTCGTTTTGATATTCGTGTGAGCGTGTGGCGCCTTGTATGTATCGCACGGGGTCTTTCCATGAGCCGCCGCGCACTGTTTTCTTCTTCATGCTGTATGGGTCTTCTTTTGCGGCGCGATATTGCAGGTCGGGATTCATGTCGTTCATTTGCAGTATGCCTGCTTCGGTGTAGACGGTTGATGTCCATTCGGCTACGTTTCCTGCCATGTCGTAGAGTCCGTTGCTGTTGGCCGAGTATATTCCGCATTTCGATGTGATTAGGTTGCCATCTTGTGTGTAGTTTCCTTCACCGGGTTTATAGTTGGCATAGTAACATCCTTTATCGCTTTTTGTATCGCCCTCTTCCCAAGGGAATTTTGTGCCTTGTTTGCCACGGGCTGCATATTCCCACTCTGCTTCTGAGGGCAGACGGTAGCGTTGTATGTATTTTGCCTGTCCGCGCATTCCTCGAAGCAGAAAATCTGTGCGCCACGCACAGTAGGCATTGGCTTGCTCCCATGAGACGCCTACAACGGGGTGTTCGCTGTAATTGGGGTGGCTGAAATAGAGGTTAAGATATACTTCGTTGTTTGAATTTGGAAAATCGTTTACCCAACAGGTTGTGTCGGGATATATGTTTATGATGTATGTGTTCAGAAAGTCGTAGGTGCTTGAGAGTGGGCGGGTCACTGTCTCGCGGCGTATAATACCTTCGTCGTCAATATATGCTGTGTCTTTTGATATTGTCACCACCTCTTCGTAATTTACGGGAATATCGGTGTTGCGATTACGCTCGGCAGGGTTCAGACGATGTTTGCGCAGTGCAGCCTGTGTGTAGTCGTATATTTCGTAACGATAGTTCATCTGTGCGGCGTCGAGCATTTTTTCGCCGGTGATGGGGTTTGTTATGTATACGCTTTCTATTGCGCGTTGCTCATCTTCGGTTGGCTTTTTCCATGGGATGGGTTTGCTCCAATTTAAATATGGGGTGATGGGTTCGCCATATTCATCCTCGGTGATTTTATATGTTTCGTCGCCTCCGTATGCAGGATCGGCAAGGCGCTCGCGAATGATGGAGTCGCGCACCCAATAGACAAATTGGCGGTATTTGGCGTTTGATACCTCTGTTTCGTCCATCCAAAAGGCGTCTACCGAGATGTTTTTAACGGGGGTGGAGGTTCCCCAAAGCGAGTCGGTCTCTTGTTCGCCTATCTTTATTGAGCCGCGATCTACCAGCACCATGCCATAAGGTGTCGGCTCATTGATTGCTGTGCCGCTGATGCCGGTCACTTCGCCACCCATCGTTGTGTTCTTGCGCGGTCCCATACATGATGCCATGAGCAACAGCGGAACGAGGGCTGACAGATAAACTATTCTTCTCATCATTGCAATATTCTTATACTGTTATGTTTGTTCTTTCCTTTTTTAAACATGTCAAGTTCAATGTCGTAGCCGATATATATATCGTGGCTTCCGTTCTCGGCACCAACTCCCGAGGTAAACAGTTCGTAACCGTAGCTGACCGTTATATTCAGGAATTCTATTCCTGCGAAAAACGTTACCGAGGTCTTTGGGCTGTATGTCACACCTCCAAGGAACACCTTATTGTTGTAGTTGTAGCTGCCCCTTGCGGTGATGTCGGTGCGGTATGACACAAAATCGGTCATCACTTGTACCGATGGCTGTATGGTTATTAACGGATTTTTTAACGGTATATTGCCTCCGGCCATAAAATTAAAATATGGGTCTATCTGTATTTCGTTTGTTTCGCCCATTTCGATGAGGGGGGCATTCAGATGGAGCGATGAAATTCCTGTATAGAAATATTTGTGTTGATAGAGTATTCCTGCTCCAAAATCGAACTTGTTGCCATCAACGGCGCTTGAGGGGAAAGCTGGGTCGTCGCTATTCTCGCCAAGGTTTATATCCGAGGGGTCGAATTTTGCGTTTAACAGGCCTATCTGTGCGCCTATGGCAAAACGTCCGCCAAAGAGTTTCATGGCGTAGGCGTAGTTTATGAACAGATGCTGGTTAGTGAACATTCCTATCTCGTCGTTCAGCACGCCAAGGCCTATGGAGTGGTCGCCGCGAAACATGGACAGAGGCATGTCTGCATTTATGAGCATACTCTTGGGACTGCCTGTGAAGCCGCTCAATTGATTGCTGTATGCTCCAAAAGCGTGCAGTTTACCGGTGGCTCCGGCTCCGGCGGGATTGTAGAAGTTCTGCATGTTCCAATAGTGGGTGAAGTGCACATCGTATTGTGCATACACCTTGCCGAGGGTACACAGGCTTAAAACTATTGATATATACAGGAACTTTCTCATCACTTAAACAGCTTCTAAGAAGCTGTTTGAATTTCTAAAAGATATTTTCTTAATAAAATTGTATTGTCAGTTTCACCATTTTTTATATTCAAAAATGTCTGTTTCTCTCTTTTTCGCGGTTGCATAGCCCGCTATGCGCCCTAAAAAAATAGATAAACATCCTATTTTTGTTCTATAAAAAATTTGCGATATAAATTCAAACAGCTTCTTAAATAACGTGAATTTTTTATTCTTATTATACTCTGTATCTGTTATTTCTCAGCTTCGCGATATAAATCTTCGGCCATTTGTTTGTCTTTTTTCACACCTCGTCCGTTTTTATAACATTCGGCCATATAGAGTGTCCCTTCTTTATTGCCTTGCAGGTAGAGCTTGTAGGACCATTCATAGGCGGCTTTAAAATCTTGAGCTTTGTCGTAGTGGTGCATCATGTGCAGCATTGCCTTGGTGTGTTGTTTTTCGGCTGCATTTTTTATGTATGCGAGTGCCGATTGGGCTTCTGTTTCATCGGCTGTGTTTTTTTCGAGCATGTATAAGCCGTAGAGGTATAATCCTTCGGCGTTATTCTGTTGTGCCGATGCGCGATAAAGCGCAACCGCACGCGCTGTGTCTTTCTCAACGGTTAGATAATATTTCCCAAGTTCGGCCTGGGCGCGTGGCTCTTGAAGCTCGGCTGCCTGCGTAAGCCATTCAACGGCTGTGGAGAGGCTTTTTTCTGTTCCTGTTCCATTTTTATATTGCATGGCTGTTTCGTACATTGATGCGGCATCGCCGGCCTCGGCTGCTGCTGCGAAGAATTTTGTTGCTTGGGTGTAGTTCTTCTTGAGACCATATCCGTTGAGGTAACATATAGCTATGCTGCGCAGTGCAGGAGGGTAGTTGTATTGTACCAATTCGGCAAACACCTGCACGGCCTGTCTGTATTTCTTTTGATTGAAATAGACCTCGCCAAGTTCATATTCATAGGCAAGCTGTGCCATGGTGGCAGAGTCGGCCTTGAATGTGGGCTCTTTTTTTCTGTCTTGTGCCGTATGATGGTGTGTTTGTGCCGTTGCTTCGTTGGAGGTGCGTGTGTGCATGTTGTTGCTGTAATAGGTGTTGCCGCACACTCCGTCTACATTTACCTTTATCGCGTTGCATGTTGAACTGTTGTATAGTTCGATGCAGAGCTTGCCATCGTCAACTTTTGCTTCGGGACACCATAGCAGGGTGCGCCTGTGGTCGTTGTTGCCGGTGGGGAGCATGTTGCTGTAATCGGGTGAGTAGAATTGTTTGCTCTTGCTGTAACCTTGGATGGAGGTATAGCGCGATGAACCGGTGTTCAAAAAATCGGGGATTATTTTTGTGTTGTTGTTCTCTTCATCGCTGTATGGTATCATGCAGGCTACGTAGTTGGGATTATGTGGGAAGCTGCGACCTGTATTTTCGCCCGAGCGCAGACGTTGCAGAAATATCGGGGGTGCCGGTGCGTCGTCGATGCCTTCTTCGGCTATCAGGTAGGTTTGTGATAGGAATCCCAAATAGAATTTTGTGTCGGGGGCTTTGTTGTCGAGTGAGCTTGTTTTTCTTTCCCAGCTTGTTGCTATATTTTGGAATTGTGAGCGGGTTTTGGCATCGCTTCGTATTACAAATTCTTTGAAGTTTACCATTTTTGCTGCATCTTTTCCTTTGTAGTAGTTGTTGTCGGGGGTTGGTACCGAGTCGGAATTGTACTCTCCCGACACTGCCATCAGTTGCACCCAATAGGCCCAATTGTAGTTATGACGATACATGGCGCTCTTCACTACATCTTCGGCTGTGAGGATGCGGTCGTGTGTGCGGTCGTTTGAGCCTATGAACGGCTCTTTGGAGAATCTCATTCGCCCGATATATTTGCTGTAACCGTTGGTGGGCATCAGGATTATACCCGATGGGGTGATATTGTCGAGTATGTTGATGTTGCTGTTCTTCTCCTCTTCGTTTTCGAGCATGTCGGTGTCGTGGCTGTTCTCGGAACGGAAATTTTCCATCTCGCTGTCCATGATGTTGTTCATTATCAGTTCGTCGAGTGCATATTCTGAGACGTTGTCCTGTAAGCTCGATTTTTTAAGAAAGGTGATGTCTTGTGCATATTCCCATTCGTCGAGATAGTCGAAGCGCATTTCGCTGTGGGGTGGACGTGTGTTGCGCTCTTCTATTCTCTTTGCTGTTACCTCTACGGGTGACAGCAGATAGTCGAATGGGCTTATGTGTACGGGCTCGCCGTTGCTTTTTTGTTCAAGAGGGCTGCCCTGCCGACGTTCCCAATAGTCGTAGAGACGGAAGCGTGGCGAGAAGTATCGGTCGAGTGAATATCCGTACCACACTTGTTCGGTGTGCATATATCGTCGGGTGGGGATAAGTTGTCCTATGCGTTTCCCATAAAAGTCGTCGAGCAAGAGCATGAAACTTCCGGTGCTGTCGGTGCGAAACGTTGTCTGCTCTATCTCTTTGTTATCGTATGAGATGTTAAAGGCGGTAAGATTGTTTTTATCGGGTTTTAGGATGAAGCTGCCTTTGTCTCCCATGCGGTTGTCTTTACGTTTTTCGTAGAATGTGCCTTTTAGTGTGATGCCTTTCTCTACGGGCTGCATGTTGCTTATATCTATGGTGGTCAGTTTGCTCCAATCGTATGATGTCCACCCGTGTGTCAGCATCAGAAGGTCGAGCTGCTCTGTGCGATTTTCATTGGTGGGTTCAAAGTATTGTGATGCTCCCGGTATGTAGCCTTTAAGTTCGGAGCCGAGTAGCAGATAGGTATACATGTTGTAGTCCCACGATGTTTCTTGGCTTCCCGATGCGTCGGTGACGGATACTGTAAACTCGGCGTCTTTGTCTATGGGTTTGCCATCCTCTCTTTCTATGGTGAGGGTTATCTTTTTGTGCGCGTCGGGCTTTAGATTTCGTATTTGATAATTGTTGGCTTTTGTGTTTAGTTTAACTGTTTGGCGGTCGCCTTTTTGCAGTGTGTTGTGTTGCACAAAGAATTGTCGCTCGGCAAGAGGTATCTCTTCTTTGAAAATGACGGCGCGGCTTACTCCTTCGAGCAGTGCGTTCTTGTGCAGTGTGAATATTTGGTTTTTCTTGTCTGAGGTGAATTTTTTGTAGAAGCCCATTACTCCGCGGTGCAGTATGGCAAGGCCAAGGTGTGTTTGCTCTGTATAGTTGTTGGTGACTCTTATTTTTATGCTGTCGTGGCTCTGTTCTATTGCAAGTGCAACGCCGTGGATGTTTACCTTGGGAAGTTCAAAGGAGAATAGTTTTTTCTTTCCGTTTTCGGTGTCGGCAAGTACTTTGGCGCTATATCTTTTGCCCGGTTCAGGGGTCAGCCTGAATGTGCCTTTTCCATTGTGTGAGGGTATTGTGGTCAGTATTGCCTTGTTATCTTCGTATATTGTTACAGTGTCTTTTCCGAAGGCTCCGTCGATGCTGCGCAATTCATAGGCTACCGTGCTTGTGATATTTTCCACAAGGTGTCCGCCTTCGGGGTAGAATTTAAGGTTGCAATCGGGCTGTTTGGAACTTTTCCATTCGCCACGATACATGAATCCTCGTTTTCTGTCGAGCATATTGCGGAAGTCCCAATTGTTGCCGTTTACTTTGTCGTATACGGGAAGTACGCGACTGAAGATTGACTCGTCGCCCCAATTCAGCATGTAGCGTGTGTAGGCGCGTATTTCGTAATATCCCGACAGTAGCAGCACGTTAAGGTCAAACTCGCCATGGCAGGTGCCATTTTCGTCGAGCTTGTATTTCTTTGTTTCAACCACATAGCCCTCGGGTGCAACTATCTCCACATACAGTACTTTGCTGATGGAGCTTGCCCTGTCGTCGTTGTTGCTGGTCACGTAGGCTTTGAACCACATTGTCTCGCCAAGATAATAGGAGTCATTATCGAATTGCAAGTAGACGCGCTCCTGTGGCAGGTTGCGTCCCACTATGAGGGCACGGCGTGCGGTCTCTTCTATGTCGTTTTGTGCTGCAACGGCTATTGGGAGCAGAAGCAGAAGTGTAGCGATAATTCTCTTCATTACTTTACTTTTAATCACTCTATCTCTTTTTGTTTGCATATAGTGTGCAAATTTAACAATAAAAAAGAATTTTGATAAATTTAAACAGCTTCTTAATTGGGGTTTAGTCACTTTTTTATTGTTTTGTTACTGTTTGTGTTTGCATAAATGGCAAATCTTTGCTATATTCGTTGGTGCTATTTTGCAAACGTAATAATCAAGGTGTCTTTATGAAAGATGATACAAAAATTAATACTCGCTTGCAGTCTCTTGATGCTTTGCGTGGATTTGATATGTTTTTTATCATGGGTGGTGATGCCCTTTTTCTTTGTCTGGGTACTTTGTTGCCGGGTTCTTTGTTTGAGAAGTGTGGGGCTCAGATGCTTCATGTTGCGTGGGATGGCTTTGCCTTTGAGGATTTGATTTTTCCATTGTTTCTTTTTTTGGCCGGTGTATCTTTCCCTTTCTCTTTGTCGAAGCAACGTAGTTTAGGATGTAGCGATTCTCGTATTATTCTGAGAATAGTACGTCGTGGCATTATGCTTATCTTTATGGGAATGATATATAATGGTTTTCTTCAATTTGATTTTGAAAATTTGCGCTATGCAAGTGTGCTTGGGCGTATAGGGGCGGCATGGATGTTTGCTGCACTTTTATACATGTGGCTGGGTTGGCGCCGGTGCATATTGCTCTCTGTTGTTATATTGCTTGGATATTGGGCTTTGCTTGCTTTTGTTACAGCTCCCGATGCTAATGGTGCATCGGGTTTGTCTATGGAGGGGAGTGTTGTGGGATATGTCGATAGAATGTTGCTTCCGGGCAGGTTGCATAATACTATACACGACCCCGAAGGATTGCTTTCTACACTCCCGGCCATTGTTACTGCTATGTTGGGAATTTTTACCGGAAAATTTATTATGTCGAGTAAAAGATTTTCGGGATATGAAAGGGCAGGCGCCCTTGTTTGTGTCTCGTTGCTTTTGATTGCTTTGGGACTGCTTTGGAATTTTCTTTTGCCTGTAAATAAAAATCTGTGGAGCAGCTCTTTTGTTTGCCTTGCCGGCGGCCTTTCAATGGGTCTTTTTGCTCTTTTCTATTTTATTGTTGATGTGTTGCAGTGGCGACGATGGGCTTTTTTCTTTAAAGTGGTAGGCATGAATTCTATCACTATATATCTTGCACAGCAATTCTTTGATTTTGGGAAGCCTGCAAAGGCTTTTTTCGGAGGGCTGATATCGCTTTTTCCCGATTCGTGGTATTCGGTTCTCTATTGGTTGTCATATATTGCAGTATGTTGGATGTTTTTGTATTTTCTTTACAAGCATAAGATTTTTCTTAAGGTTTAAGAAAAATCTAACTTTTTACACCATGGCGGCAGTTCCGCTGATGAGAAGCATGGCATATATTATCCTTTTCAGGACTTCGCCGTTTATGCGCTCCATGATGCGTTTGCCGATGGCTGTACCTATCAGTGCACCCGACACTCCTGCGCACCACCACAGTGGCATTTCGTCGTCGAAAAAGCCAACCTTGGCGCGAAATATCGTGTAGAAAATGTTGAGTATCACCGAAAAGGCTTGCAACGTTGCAATATACTCTTTTTTGTCGTTAATGTGGCTTATGCAGTAAAGCACCAGCGGCGGCCCGGGCATTGCAAACATTCCGCCCATTACGCCGCTTAGTGCACCAAGCCCTCCTTTTATCCACCATGTTTGCGGAACATGAGCCTTGTTTCCGCGAAGCAGAAAATAGATTGCTATTGCTATGAACATTGCGCCGAAGCATTTCTTTATTGTGCCATCGGCTAATGAAGACATGTACTCTATGGCTATGAAAGAGACTGCGATGTTCACCGCAAGCAGCGGCATCATAAGCCGCCATTGTATGTGGCGCCATCCTTGTATGGCGATTATAAGGGCTGTGGTGCCGGCCAGTACTCCCGACAGTGTTGTTGAAACAGAATAGGAGGGAAGGATATAGGGAAAGAACATCATTACGAAAATACCGAAGCCGAATCCGCTCACTCTTTGAATGAGACTTGCGCACATGGCGAGCGTCAGTATAAGCAGCAGTGTGGTCATCATGTGATTAATGATATACGCCTCTCCGTATCTTTTATAGTTTTATCGTGAATTTTTTCAGTCTTTCGTAAATCATATTTTGTGGAATTACGGTTTTTATTGCATCCACCAATATATTGAGCAGGCGCTCGCGTACATAGTCGCGACGTATAACAAAAGCAATCTCGCGTGCCGGTTGTGGATTGTGCAAATGCCTGATATGGTTTTGTTGGCTGCGATGAAGCAGTGGAACGTGCAACTCGGGAATAATTGTGTAGCCTCCATTCTCATCTACAATTTTGACAAGTGTCTCGATGCTTCCGGCCTCGTATGTTGCACGCTTTCCGCCGTTTGATTGACAAAACGGAAAAATACCGCGATTGGGGCAATAGCCCTCGCGTAGCACCCAAATGCTTTCAACCGGCAGTGCGGATGTGTCCAGCACCTTGTGTTGATACATTTTCTCGTTTGGTGAGACATACGCAACGAAGTGTTCCGTATAGATGGGTATCTCTAAAAGTTCGCTGTTATTCAAGGGTGTTGCAAGCAGAGCAAGATCAAGCTCGCCGCGTTCTAATTTTTTTATGATTGTTGCTATGCGGGCTTCTTCGACATAGAGGTCTATGTCGGGATGTTCTTTGGAGAGGTGCTTGAACATTTTCGGAAGAATATATGGTGCAATGGTAGGTGCTATGCCCATGCGCACTTTGCCTGTTGATTCTCCTTTGTGTGCAGAGACAAGCTCCTCTATCTGCGATACATTGAAAAGCAACACCTTCGCTTGATTGATAATCTCTTCGCCTAACTTTGTAGGTTTAATCGGGTGGCTGTTACGGTCGAAAATCGTTACATCCAATTCTGTTTCTAATTTCTGTATTAAAGAAGATAGCGTGGATTGTGTGATGCCACACGATTCGGCGGCACGTGCAAAGTGACGATATTTGTCAACAGCCACAATATATTCCATCTGTTGAAGTGTCATACAAATTTTAATGATTCTGTTTAGAAACTGTTTGGAATTTATTTTTGAACTATTTGAGAATAATCATGAGTAAGAAGCTGTTTGAATTTCCAAAAAATATTTTCTTAAAAGAAACTCTATTATTTGTTTCGCCATTTTTATATTCAAAACTGTCTGTTTATCTCTTTTTTGCGGTTGCTTGGCTCGCCATGCGTCTTTAAAGAATAAATAAACATCCTATTTTTGCTCCATAAAAATTTAGCCATATAAATTTAAACAGCTTCTATATATTCTTTCTTATCTTGCAGAGGTTATATATATGTAGCTTCCAAAAGATAGAGAAAGAATATCTACTCAATAATCTATTCTGATAAGTCTGAACAACGATGCGAATATACGCCATTTCCAAGAAATATCAAAACTGTTTCCAATCAGATGAATAAGTTTACGTTGGCCTGCTCGGCTCTCTCCATGTAGGTGGCGACACCGCCTATTGTAACTCCATCGAGCAGCTCCTCTTGTTTTATTCCCATTACATCCATTGACATTTGGCAGGCAATGAATTCTACTCCGTTGTCAATGGCCTGTCGGCGCAGGCTTTCCAACGATTCCACTCCTTTGCGCTTCATTAAAAAACGCATCATTTTGGCACCTATGCCCATCATGTTCATTTGTGAAAGAGATAACCTTGTGGAGTCGGACGGCAGCATCCATCCGAACATACGCCCCCAAAAGTCTTTTTTCACTTTTGGCTTTTGTTGCTTCTTTATGGCGTTCAGTCCCCAGAATGTGAAGAATATTGACACTTTCTTGCCTGTTGCAGCCGCTCCGTTGGCCAGCACAAAGGTTGCTAACGCTTTGTCGAGATTGTCGCTGAAGAGGATAAAAGTTTTGCCTTTATCCGAGCTTGTCTCTCTTTCGGTTTTTGTGTCGCAAGATGTCGATTTTTCTATCAGAACATAATGTATTCCTTTCTCTGTGCGCCTGCTTATGAATTTATTTCCTGTGGTATTACACCATGATTCTGCATCGCGTGGAAAACCTGCGTCGGTGGAGCGAACCTCAATCTGTTGTCCCGATTGTAGGGATTCCATCTGTCTCTTCAATTTCAGTATAGGGCCGGGGCATTGGATTCCGCAAGCATCCACTCGTATTACAGTTGCTTCTGCCGAGATTGCATTTATTCTGTCACAATCTTTTTTCTCAGCGTCGGTTGTTTTTGTGGGAGCAGCGATAGGTTTGGTTGCTGTTTCGTATGTTTTAAGACCTCCGATGAGATTGTATACATTTTTATATCCATGCCCTTTCAAAATGTTGGAGGCTAAGTAACCGCGTAAGCCTACTTCGCAAAAGAGGTATATGGGTTGGTCTCTGGGGATTTCGTTCATTCGTTCGCGCAAATCGTCCAAGGGGATGTTCACTGCTCCCGGGATGCTTCCAAGTGCTGCCTCATCGGGCGTGCGAACATCCACAAGAGTCACTTTTGAGGGGTCGGCTTTTTGCATATCTCGCCAATAAAGTGGCGTCATCTTGCCGCTCAGAATGTTTCCGGCTACGTACCCCGATATTGCCACAGGGTCTTTGGCCGAAGAGAAAGGTGGTGCATAGGCGTGTTCAAGTCTGGTGAGGCTTTCTATCGTGGCTCTGTTTTTTATGGCAAGGGAGTATTGGTCGATACGTTTGTCAACTCCATCATATCCCACAATCTGTGCTCCGTACAGCACTCCGTCGCTTGGCGAGAAGGTTATCTTAATATCCATTTGCAAGGCTCCGGGATAGTAGCCTGCGTGCGAGCCTGCATGTATGGTTGTCGAGAGATATGGAATGTTCATCTGTTTAAGCCGTTTGGCAGGAAGGCCTGTCGAGGCTATGGTAAGGTCAAAAACCTTGGCTATGGATGTGCCGATAGAGCCTTCGTATGTCTGTGTGTTCCCGAATACCATGTTGTCTGCAACGATGCGAGCCTGTCGGTTTGCCGGCCCTGCAAGAAAATTTAACCAAGGCTTTCCGGTTATGGGATGGGGGTATTCGATGGCGTCACCAACTGCATAGATGGATTCGTCTGATGTCTGCAAAAATTCATTCACATAAATACCCTGCATCTCTCCCAATCTTAGGCCGGCTCCTCGGGCCAATTCTGTTCGAGCGCGTACTCCTATCGAGAGCAGAACAAGGTCTGCTTCTATTTCGATACCTGATTTAAGTTTTACTTTCACCGTTCCGCCTTCGCGTGTGAAGGATTCCACTGCTTGATTCAGATATAACTGTATGCCTTTTTCTTGCAGATGTTGGTGAACTATGGATGCCATCGAGAAGTCGATGGGTGTCATCACTTGATCGGCCATCTCAACAACCATCACCTCTGCACCGCTATGATGTATGTTTTCTGCCATCTCCATGCCTATGAATCCGCCACCCACTATTACCGCTCGTTTTACTTGATGTTGTTGCATGTAGTTTTTGATTCTGTCCGTGTCGGCAACGTTGCGAAGGGTGAATATTCCCTCGCTGTCAATACCGGGCAAAGGGGGGCGCACAGGTGAAGCTCCCGGAGAGAGCAGAAGTTTGTCGTACGATTCTGTATATTCGCGTCCGTCGGATGTGCATACATGTATCAACTTCTTGTCAGGCTCAATGCTTGTTACCTCGCTATTTACCCGTACATCTATATTGAATCGTTTGCCGAATGCTTCGGGGGTTTGAACAAACAGGCGCTCGCGCTCTTCGATTACACCTCCAATGTAATATGGTAAACCACAGTTGGCGTATGAGATGTGTTCACCTTTCTCAAAAAGAATAATGTTTGCCTGTTCGGAATTTCTGCGTATGCGTGCAGCGGCTGTGGCACCACCGGCTACACCGCCTATTATGATATATTTTTTATTTAAATTGGCTTTCATATTTTAATATGTCTTTGGGTTTTAATTAATGAGTCGACGTTTATTTGATTTGTTTTTAGCTGTTTGTTGCATATTGCCTTGATGTTACAGCAAAAAATCTTCAAAAATGTTTTTTAGCTGTTGCTTGGACGGTACTCCAACGGCTTTTTGCGGTTGTCCGTGCATTGGAATGAAAAGCAGTGTCGGTACACTTCTGATTCCGAATAAAGCAGATAGTTCCTCTTCGCTGTCTACATTTACTTTGTATATGTCTATTTTCCCCGAATACTCCTCAGATAAATCTTCAAGAATGGGAGAAAGCATTTTGCAGGGGCCGCACCACGAAGCATAAAAATCAATTACGGCGGGTTTGTCACCTAAGTATTGCCAACTATTTTCCATACTCTCTATGCTGGATATTCTTTTCTCAAAGCCATCTTTTGTTAAATTTATTGTTGCCATAATTTATTGTATTTAAAGTGTTCATATTTCTTTCGGTGCAAAAATAAGCCTTATTAGTTATTTATCAAAACGATTAAATCTATGGCTTTATTGATAAAATCTATTAATCGGTTGTTAATATATCAATATTCTCATATTATATAAGGTCTCCATCGCATCCATATTAAAAGAAAGTCTCATCATAAATGATACTTGATTTCATAAACAATGATACCTATGCCCACATAATTCGCATTTTTTCTATACTTTTGCCGCGAAAAGAGATATGTTTCGGAGATTCATCATTACATGGCTCACAGCAAAAGATTGAACACGTCAAAAAACGAAAAAACACTGCATACTTCAATGTGAGCTGTATAAGACATTTGATTTTTAACGAAATAAACTGATGAATGGCAACGATGCAGAGCCGATAGAACCATTATGGTCGAGTAAAGAAAAAGCCGAGAAAACAGTGTGTGATAGATTCAACATTATAAATTTTCTTTGTGATTTAATAAAATAAATCTACCAAAATTCATTTTTCAAGTAAAAGTGTTATAACAATATGTCTGAACTAAACAGAGTAAAAAAAATATTTGAATTGCTGAATGTTTATGAGGGGGTGATGAAAGATGAAATCTGTTCGTATCTTTCATTATCAAACAAATTAAATAATTTAATAAAAAGCTCTGAATATAGACCTCCGTATCAATTGAATTTACTTGATATTGTAGGTGTTAAAGAAACTTTGACAAGCAGAATCGTTTCGTTGATATTTAATTACAAAATAGGCAACGATTATATTCTATGTCGTTCATTCATCGAAGAATTTTTAGTGAATTGCGGGTTTGATTCAAAATGGATAAAAAGTCCGTCAATTAAAGCAGAGAGAGATAGAATTGATGTCAAAGTGTGGGAAGAAGGCAAATACACAATTATAATAGAAAATAAACTGAAAGGTGCCCCTTTCCGACGTAATCAGATAGCTCGTTATATTCAAAAAATGAAGGATTCCGGCTATCCGGATGATAGAATATTTATAGTAGTACTACCTGATTATGTCGATAGGTTGTTTTTTGACCACATAAAGCAATCTGTTTGGTATCTTCCAAAGGATTGGAAGGCTCCCAATCGTGAACAGAGGTGTTATAAAGATGAGTACAGTTGTTTGTGTGATTCCGGAGAAGCATCTCCGCTTTGCAAAGATTGTAATAAAGACTTCCGACAAAAATTTACTCCTCGGACTGTTATTCTTGATTTGGATTTTATAAATTGGTTAGAGAATAGATGTTTATCGTTAATTCCTGTCGATGAGTGTTTATTACGTTCAGCGATTATTCAATTTGTGGATTTTTTAAAAGGTGTTTTTAATAATAGATTAAATCATAAATTGGTTATGGAGATAGTAGAATTCTTGCGTGAGCAGTTGATTGATGCTGACAAGCCTCTGATTGAGCAATGGAAAACCATTGAAAATAAGAGACAAGAGGTTCAAAAACTTATTTCAGGTCTTGAGAATTTGCAAACTTCAATCGGTAAGGAGCAAATCGACACATGGAGGGATTTGCTTATGCCTAAATGGGGGCAATGGCTAAAGTGTGAAAATAGAAAATCGTTTGGCATAAACATCCAAGGCGTTTGGTGTGGTTGTTGGTGTGATGACGGCAGCGGAGCAAAACCATATTGGGGATTTCAATGCGACTCTCCTACCCAAGAACAAATAGAGATGGTAAACAGAATACTTGAAAAAGTTGGGAATACATCTGCCAAGCCTGAACCCGGCTGGATTGCATGGTATTATACATGGCATGGCGATGAACGTTGTAATGACCTTTACGTTGCTGCACGCGAACTTGGATATCTTAAATGATGGCAGGGTGGGCAAAAGGCCGGATAAACAAAAAATGCCAACCACTTGATGAGCAAGTAATCAGCATTTTTGAAAGTACTCGAAGCGGGACTTAATGATGGGTTTCAATGAGTTTTAATGATGTTTATAAGTGTCTGTTTTTCAACAAATTGGGTTTGTTTGAATTTCGTTGATTTTCTTTAGGATTCCGTTTGGTTGACAAAATTTTGATTTTTTGTCAACCGTTTTTTCGACAAACGTTGTTTAAATTTTAGATGATATAATTGATTGATAATAGAAATAGTTTTTATATTTGTATTGCAATTCGGATTTTTCAATATATTTAGAAACGAAAAGACTAATTTGTGCGCCAATTATGTATAAACGTATTATAGATATTCAGAATCGCATAGACGATGCAAATTTCTTGTTAGGAGCACGTCAGACAGGCAAATCAACTTTTTTGAAGGAGCCATGGCAAGGTGCGTGAGCTTCTGTGTGGAGTATATGAATTCCTTGCCGCAAAAAGATGGAGGAGCTGAGCGAACCGGAGAGAAAGTGACTATGACTGCGACCATGAAACTGCTCCGTTCCCTCTCTTTTTTAGCAGTGCTGTCGCTGCTGTTTGCTTGCCAAGGTGGCTCGGCTGCAAAAAGTGATGCTGCAGGTACTGTGGACGGGGTGCAGGCTGCCACTTTGCCATCTGTGTCGGAGACGCTTGCGGGCAGGCTCGCTGCCATGTGGGAGGGGTATGACTTCGCAAATTCCGCTCAGGAAAACCGCGATGCCGGCGAGCAGCTCTTTTCCAACTTCATATACATTCTTCAATATGCCGATTCTGCAACGGCATCCAATGCCGTTGCCTCGTTCTATGGCAAGGCTTCGGCTCATGAGTCATCGCGCAGCTGGTGCCATGCTACAGTGGACCACTACCTTGCCAATCCCGACTCCCCATTCCGCAACGATGCCGTATATGCGCATTTTCTCACCGTTTTCATTGCAAGTTGCAGTGACGAGGCCTTGTCGGGCCGTGCCCGTTACATGCTCGACATGATATCCCGTAACCGGCCGGGCACAGTGGCTGCCGATTTTGGTTTCGTCGACCGCAATGGCCGTGCCGGAACGCTCCATTCGCTCGATGCCCGGCTAATTCTGCTTGTGTTCAACGACCCTGGTTGCGACAAATGCCGGGAGATGATGCCTTCGCTTCTTGCCGACCCGCTGTTTGCTTCTGAGGGGCTGCTTGTCCTCTCGGTCTATCCCTATGACGATGCCGCACTGTGGAGGGAGTGTGCCACACCTATGCCGGGCAATTGGCTCGATGTACATGATGCCGGCTCCGAAATCATCGACGGTCGTCTCTATCACCTGCCGGCAATGCCATCTTTTTATCTGCTCAACGGCGATAAGCGTGTGTTGCTCAAGGATGCCCCCGTGTGGCATCTGAGGGAGGTGTTGTCATCTATCTGAAATGTGCTGTACTTTGCTGTTTTTGTACAATTTTAAAGATTTTTGTATAATTTCGCCTTTTTTGCCGGTTCTTGTGATGATTTTTACTTAAAAAGTGTTGACAAGTTATCAATAAATTGCATACCTTTGTATGTTTGTTTGCCCGAGTCTTGAAAAATGGCCCGGCATGGAAATAAAAATAGATATGCATGGTATACTGAAAGTGCGCAAAGTACTTTACATAATACTCCTTTTATTCTCTTCCTTGGCAGCTCTTTCCCAACCCGGATACAGATATCTCCCCGCCGAGCATAAGAGAATTGTTGACCTTGAGGTCCATTTCCGTTGGGACAAGCATTATCTGGATATGGGTTACATGGGCAATGACTCTGCTTTGGCACGTTTTGCCCACATAATTGACATTATAGGCCTGGAATATATCGACTCGGTTGTCATTGTCTCGCAGTCATCGCCCGAGGGACCCTATGAATACAATGTACGCCTCTCAAAGAGACGTGCCGCTACCATGCGAAACTATGTGATGAGTGAGTTCCCCGAGCTCGAGGGCAAACTTCATGTGCACCCCGACGGAGAGTCGTGGGAGCAACTGCGCAGGTATGTGGAGCGCGATACCGTTCTCAGCGATGAGGCAAAGCAGCAGATTTATGCCGTGATTGATGCCGATGTGAACATGGCTACCAAGAAGTGGCGCATGAACCGCCTGCCGACATACAAGTACCTTTATCGTAACTACTATCCGCGCATAAGAAACTCGATGTTCTGTATTCTCTATTACAGCCGCAAGGTGCAGTTCGCCCCCCCCCCCCCCATTGAGAAGCCTAAGACCTTGTCTTTCATTGACATGCAGCTCAAGGAACAGACACCGGTCGAGAGAAAGGTGATGGTTGCGGCGCTGAAAACCAATTTGCTCTATGATGTTGTCACAGCCTTGAACTTTGAGGTGGAGGTGCCGTTGGGCAGTAGTTTCTCCATTGCCTTCGAGGACCTTTTCCCGTGGTGGCATGGTGGTAACAAATGGGCTTTCCAGGTGTGGCAGATGGGTGTCGAGGGACGCTACTGGTTCGAGGATGGCAAGCAGCCCAACTTGCTCAGGGGGCACTTTGTCGGTTTGTATCTGATGTCGGCGAAGTTCGATTTGCAGTATCTGCGTGAATTCAACTATCAGGGCGAGTACTGGTCAACCGGCCTGACCTATGGCTATTCGATGCCGCTTGGCAAGTATTTCAATCTCGAGTTCTCGGCATCGGTGGGATATGCGTCTATTCACTATCGTCACTACAACCCTTCGCCGGGTTGGGAGGAACTTGTGCGCGACCCGTATAAGTGGGGCCGCAAGAGCTATTATGGTCCCACAAAGGTTGAGGTGTCGCTTGTGCTTCCTTTGAGGTTTACTTATAAGAGCAGGAGGGGAGGTGCGCATGAGTAGTATTCTTAAGTTCCTCTTACTGTCCCTTCCATGCCTTCTATGTTCGTGCGAGCGCCGTCCGCTTGTCGAGGACCAGGGCAAGGTGAGGGTGCGTGTAGTGCTGAACACCGACAGCATTGCCAATGTCACCTGTGGCATATATAACGACAGGGTAGTGCCCTCTTTGGATATGCCGGACATATTCCGTGTAATGTTCTACGAGCGCAACACGCAGGAGGCTGTATCCCAGGCATTCATCACAAAGGGTGGCATTGATGCCGACGGCAGGGTCTACTACGAAGGTAAGGTGTTCGTGAATCCCGGTTCCTATGACATGGTGTGCTATAATTTCGACACTCCATCTACGCTTGTGCGCGGCGAGAACTACAAGAGTAGCCTTGAGGCCTTCACATCGGAGATTACCGATAACATCTATTCAAGGTTCAAAAGCCGTGCCGATGCACCCGAGCCTGTTCTCTACTACGAGCCCGACCATCTGTTCGTGGCACGCGAAGAGGTGTCCATCCCCGGTGTCAACGACGAGTATCTCATAACCACCGAGGCACGCACCATCATCGATACCTATTATATACAGTTGCGTCTTGTGAACGGGCAGTATGCCTCAAATGCCGTGGCAATGATTACCGACCTTGCTCCTTCAAACCGTTTCGGTATGGGTGAGCCCGAGTTTGGCCGTTATGCCGGAACCTATTTCGAGATGTACCGCAGTGTGGATGCGCGCATTCGCGCCGGCGATAACGATGTCCTGTGTGCCGTGTTCAATACCTTTGGCAAGCGCCCCGACCACATTGCACCCACCGTGGAGAGCCAGTTCTATATCTCCTTCAATGTGCTCACCCGTGACGGCAACAGCGTGGAGATGACGCTTGATATGGACTCAATTTTCATGACTCCCCAGGCAAGGGAGAAACACTGGTTGCTCATTGACAAGGAGATTGTGCTGCCCAAGCCCGAGAGCGGCGGTTTCAAGCCCGGTGTCGAGGGATGGGACGAGAAAATTGGCGAGATAGAAATTGGAAAGTGATTAAAAAACACTATATTTGTTTAACTTTTTTAACTTATTTGTTATGAAAAAAACTTTCTTATTAGCAGCAATTGCAGGCTTGATGTTTGCAGGCTGTACAAACGACGAACAGATGTTCGACGATGCCATGAGAGGTAAGGAGATTCGTTTTGCAATGGCTCCGCAGACTGCACAGACCCGTGCTGAGCATGACATTGACGTTCCTTTCACTGGCGAGGTGAAAATCTGGGCTTGGGAAGCAGGTACTGACGAGGCTATCATCAACGGTGACGTGTATGATGCAGCGAACAAGACTTTCGCAAGCGGCAAAAGCTATTATTATCCTGCCGATGGCGATAATGTCGATTTCGTAGCTGTTCCTGTTGAAACCATCGATGAAAGCTATTTCACTGCTCCGGTAAGAACTGCTGACGGCAAGACAACAATGGATTTTACTACACCTACCGGTATTGCAAACCACATGACCGATGCAATGACAACAGAGGTTGTTACACAGAACAGCGGTACTGTAGCGATGATTCTCCGTCACCTTATGGCTAAACTGAACATCCGCGTGCAGCAGACAGCACGATTCAATGATGCTACACGATGTCTTGTAACTTTGAATGACCTTCAGATTCGTAAGGCTCACATTAATGGTAGCGTTACTCTTGACCAGGATTGGACAGCTGTGAACGGTGGCAATGACTGCAAGTGGGATGCCACCAATGGAGATGGTACATGGGATGTAGTCACTGAAAACTATCCTTTGTGTGCAAATATTGACCCGTCTTTGGGTGGTGTGACAAACTTCGAGACAGCGACATCTAAATTTGTGCTTCCTCAGGACTTGACCTATGGTCAGGAACTCTATATCAAGTATACAGTTCTTACCGAGTACTTGAACGGTCAGCCTGCTGTTACAGAGGAAATCACAAGAACAATTCAATTGAAGGAGATTGCTGCAAGCATTCAGCACTGGGCAATGAACAAGAACATTACCTACATTATCAATATCAACCCTCTTGAGGAGAACCAGAAGATTTCCTTCGACTTCGATGTTGAGGAGTGGGGCTCTCAGAATGGTTCATGGGATATTAACCACACAATGTAAAAATTTCAGGCTATGGAGGATTGAAACCCTCCATAGTCACAAAATGGGATAGCGGCTCTTTTTATGTTGCTCTTCCCGCAAAAAATAGAAAAACGGCTTGCAGTCATTGACAATGAAGACACTTACCCGAAGTTTAGCGGCACTTTTTTTCTCTCTCTTTCTCCTTGCGTGTACCGATGAGGAGAGAGCGGTATGGCCTGCTGTGGAGCTATCCTTCAGCCCTGCAATAAATGCGAGTACGCGTGCCTTTGAAGGTGTGTATCCCGCAGACGAGCCTTTCACGGTGTGGGCTTTTGCTCTGCCGGGGGACAAGCGTTGGGATAGCAATGCGGCCGATGCTGCACCGTTGGCCGAGGGTTGCAGTGTGGAGTTCAATGGCGAGGGGTGGGTGCCCGTGCCGGCAGTTGAGTGGCCACGGGAAAACAATCTTACATGTTTTGCAGTTGCACCCGGGGGCATTGCATCGGGTTTCTCGTTGATGGACGGTATTACCATTGAGGATTTCGATGCGACATCTGGCATACAGCCTATGTTCGCCGGGCCCATTGCCGATTGCACTGCCTACAACACACAAGGCTGCATTGTGCTTCCTTTTGTGCATGCATTGTCAAAGGTGGAGTTCTGTGTGCGCTCGGTGTCGGACAGTACCATAATTGTAAAAAGCCTCACTGTCGACGGCGTGAAGTACAAGGGATGTTTTGCTTCGTTGCCATTCCCGCATTGGGAGCCGGATGACGAGAAGATGTGCGTTGAGTTCTGCAGCGAGCCTCTTGTGGCCGGGCGTGTGGCCAAGAGTGTGGGTGTTCAAATGCTCATGGGGCAGAGAATAGACTGCAAGGTGGTGCTTCTTGTGGATGTCATCGACAAGAAGGGTGACATAGTGGAACCGGGGCGCAGGATTGAGGTGCCCGTCTTTGTGGACTTGTGGAGCGCCGGCAAATATAACAGGTATGTGTTGAACCTTACGGCATCGTCGGCATACACCGACAGCGATGTGCTCAAGAGGTTCGACATCTGATGATGGCTTTGTGCCGCATAAATGGATGAATGATTATGAAAACAGACCGCTATAAGATACTGTCCCGTTGCACAGGGCTATTGCTCATGTGCCTTCTATGCGCCTTGCCGCTACTGTCGTCGTGCTACGAAGAGAACGTTGGCGGGCAGCAGCACGATATGCCTTTGGGCTTCGAGTTCGGGGCGGCTGATGTTACAAGGGCATCGGGCGATGTAATGGATTATGCAGGAACGGAGTTCGGTGTTTTTGCCTCGCACTACAGCCCCGACTGCGAGACTGCGCTTGGCCGTGGCAACCTGTTCATGGATAACGTGAGGGTGATGTTCGATGGTGCAGTGTGCACTACAGAGGAGTCGTACTACTGGATGAAGGGAGATACACACTTTGCGGCTTACTCACCTTATGTGGGCGACCCTGCGGTTGCTGCAATGGAGGTGACAGTGCCACAGATGCCTTATGATGGCTATGCGTTCAGCGGCACGCTGGACGGGCGCACCGACTACATGTTCTCGGACGAACGCATTGGAGGTTACGGGGATTTTCCCGGTGGGCGCGTTCCTCTTCTGTTCCGCCATGCGACAACGAAACTTGGCTTTACGGTGAGGCTGTCGACAGTGCAGGACGGTGCCACAACATGGAGCGTGGATGTAGTGTCGATAAGGCTCGACAACATAAGGTGCAAGGGCGATATACAGTTTACACATGGCGGCGAGACCGGATATGCCGATGTCGTTGCCGCAGGTGCTGCCAACAACTGGGTGAGCAATGACCATGAGGTGTGGAATACCAAGGAGTTCCCCGCAGGGGCTGTGCATGACAGCGAGTATCTCTCGGGCATTGAGGTGAACAACGCCTCGCTGCACCTTGCCAACACATATGAAAGGGAGATTGACGATGCTCTCTACGTGATGCCGCAGTTGCTGTACGGCAGTGGCAGCAGCGAGTTCGTGCAGACACTGACAATGGTATACAGGCTGAGCACAACTACGGCTGGAGCAACAAAGATTACAACGTACACGGTCGCGCTTCCATTATACTCTGCAGGCATTGAGAAATGGGGCATTAACAAATATATAAAGTACAGGCTTGTGATTGAGCCGGGCGGCTCGGTTGAACTTGTAGCCGAGGTGCAGCCATGGGAACTCGTGGAGTTTACCAACGAGTTCAGCAGCACCGTTGCCGTTGACCGCGAGGACCGCATAGCATGGACCGGCGGTACTTATGAGAAAATTGACGATGACAAGGTGGTGCTTCTGGGAGATATTTCGCAACCCGCCGAGTTTAAGTTCAGGATATCCAGCCCGCTCGGTGGTACATGGTTCGCCATCTTCCGTACAAAGAACGGTGACCCGGGTGCATTTGAGTTGCGCGATGTCAATGGTAACCTAAAGAACAACGGTGCCGTGGGCGAGGATGTTACGCTGCGCGTGCATGCAACAAAGGATAACCTTACATCGGTGAGTAACGAGGCCGAGCTTATGTTCGTGGTTCACGCTAACGGTATGATACTTCCCGTGGATATCCTCACTCCTTTGAGTGGCGACAGAAACTATGTAATAGTACAGAATATCAATAAATAGTGTCTATGACAAGGACTAACATATATCTATTGGCTTCAATGCTTTTTCTATGCCTGGGGATATTCTCCTCGTGTGTGGAGGATGAACCCGTGCAGCCGGGCAATGATATGCCGGTGAAACTGACATTGCAGTTGGGGCGCACCACAAGGAGCGGCACAAGAGCTACGGATACGGGTATAGATGAGCTGAACGAGAACGTCATAAAGAGTGTCGACCTTTTTCTCTACAAGTCGGGCGGCATTGAGGCGGGCGAGCAACCCTTGTTTGTTGAAAAGACTATTCAGGTGAGCAAGTACGACCCTGCGACACACACCGCCGAACTGACAGTGGCATTGCCATTGAGCAGTTTCAAGGCGCTTTTCCCGAAGGATACCGATACTGCCTGCGATGCCTATGTGATAGCGAACCGCCCTGCGGCCGCAGGCAGCGATAACGCGTTGCCGGCCGGGGATATGAGCGTAGCTTCGCTAAAGGAGAACACGGTGCTCTATGCCGACGGGTTCAGGAAAAGGGTGGTGGACAGCGCAGATGGCATGTACAGCCCTGCCGTTCAGGAGAGTTTTGTGATGGAGGGATGGGCTCCAGTTTCCCGCAACGGTCTCTCCCTGTCGGGTACCGTGAAGGTGGAGCGTGTGGCATCGAAAATAAGCCTTGTGATAAAGGGTGTGGCCGATGAGGTGACCGATGACTATGGTGTGGTGTGGTGCTCCGACAAGTCGAGCATGCGCCTGTCGCTGAGACGAGGAAACTGCCGCACTAAATTGGGAACTACACCTACTGAGTACATATACAAGGCCGACAATGAAAGGGATATATTCAACCTGAATGCACTCAGCATCGATAGTGAGACAGGCGACGGCGGTTTGACGACACGTGTACCGTTCTATACATACCCTACGAACTGGGAGAATGACAAGAACTCTCACACGCACTTCATGCTTGTGGTGGAGTGGACAAAGAAGGAGAACCCTGCCGAGAGGATGATTACCTATTACGAGACCAATGTGAATGCTGCGGGTACATACACAAAACGTAATACCTATTACAGGATTTACCAGGAGATTAAGGTGCTTGGCAGCCCCGAGGAGGAGTCGCCTCTGGTGTTGTTGCCAAGCAGCTATGTGATTCTCGACTGGGGAATGACCAGGGATTTTACCAATGCAGAGACCGAGACCGGTGCCGACCTCAACAATATCAGGTATCTTGTGGTGGACAAGACCGACATCACACTGCACAACCGCGGGAGCTACGAGATACCGCTCTTCAGCAGCCATCCGGTGAGAATATCCGATATTGTTGTCAAATGGGACGATACAAACCAGACCATTGCCGAGGTGAAGACCATTGCGAGTGTGGCATCGCCATCGTACACCGTTGATGCAAACGGTGATATAATATATGAGGTGAACAGTAGCAGCGACTCGAAGAACAGGTTGGGCTCAAGACCCTTGAGGCTGAGAGTGCACAATGTGACGGGCGGTGATGGTGATGACCGCAGCTACATATATGTTGAGCATGCCTTGCTCAATGACATGAGCGCCGATGCAGACTACTCGCAGTACACCATAACGTTCAATGTGCACCACGATGGCGATACACGTTACAACGACGATATCAAGGTGGTGCAGAACCCAATGATTCTTGTTACTGCCGAACTGAACTCAAATTATGTGGACAGCCCCAACAACTACAACAGCAATAAGGGATATGTGTATGTCAATGACGGTGGAAGCATGTTCGGTTCGGCCAACGGTATCTCCTCCAATGCCGGCAACAAGAACCCTAACCGTTATATAATTTCGGTAACATCCCTTACTGATGACGATTACATTATAGGTGACCCGCGTACAGTCAATGTCGACAATCTTACATGGGGCAGTGGTGCAAGTCTTGCAACCAACAAGCCTACCATGAAATATAGCGGCGATACCAATAACCGTTCCCTCAAGTATTATCACCCCACCGAGGATGGCGGCAGGACGGAGAGTATGATTTCGCCCCGTTTCATGATTGCATCCTCTTATGGCGTGACATCCGACGTCTCAAAGGAAAATGCGGAGCGCAGATGTGCCACTTACCAGGAGGACGGCTATCCGGCAGGGCGCTGGAGAGTGCCTACACAGGCCGAGGTGGAGTATCTTGTTGGTCTTTCGGCCAAAGGTGTGATACCTATCCTGTTCGGTTATGTGAGTGGCAGCAGCAGCTATGGACAGGATGCCGAGTACTGGAGCTCAAACAATGCTGTTGTGGTAAACTCAAGGAGCGGCTCGGTGCAGGTGCCTGCCGCGGGCAAGGTGACAAGCGCTGCGGTACGCTGTGTTTACGACGTGTGGTACTGGCAGGACAAGTGTAACCGCAGTACATATACGTTGGGAGACAAGGCCGGTGGACTGTAAATGATTCATTGATTATGAGACGTATTCTATACATAATATATTCACTGTTTGCCCTTGTGTTCATTGCAGGTTGCAATGACGGGGATTTGGAATGGCCGGCCGATGACAAGGAAAAGGTGGACTTGAGGCTGGGGCTTTACTTGCCGGGTATACAGGCGGCTGCCACGCGCTCTTTTGCCGAGCCGGTGTTGGAGTTCGATGACCTTTACCTTGCGGTGTTCGTTGAAGAGGGTGGTGTGTACTATCTTGATGAGTTCGTACGTGCCGACAATACCGCTCCACAGTGGAACGGCGAAACAGGCTGCTGGGAATTCGGTGCGTCGCTGTCAAAGACAAGTGATGCAAGGCGCATACACCTGATAGGAAACTATCCCGGCCTCACAATGGGATTCGGCGAGGAGGGACAGCTCATTGGGCGTCTTGTTGCCGACGGTGCCGACCACGATACCTACTGGGCATGCGTGAATGTGCCAAGGATTGACGAGGAGATGCAGGGGGAACTGGTGCGTGTGCCCATGCTCAGGAACTATGCGAGGGTTGAACTTGTGATAAGCAATGCGGCCAAGGCGAACTTTGAACTTACAGGCTATGCCCTGTACAATGTTCCCAGAAGGGGCACGGTAGCTCCTTATAACCCTTCAATGGGCTCTTTTGCCAATTTTATAGGTGGCGAAGATGGGAACTATTCGTGCCGTACATACGAGGAGATTTACAAGGGGCAGGGGTACGAGGGCAACGAGCCCTATGATGACGGTACGCTGCTGAACACCGAACTCAAGTGGCTTGTTCCGGCACAGGATGGAACGATACCTGTGTCATACATATATGAGAGAAGCAACCGAAGGGCTGCTGTGCCTACGAGCATGCTTTTGAGGGGACGTTTCAATGGTGGCGACGAGACTTACTACAAGCTCGATTTCGTTTATTATGACGAAGGAACAGGTGCCAATGTCTACTATAATCTACTGCGCAATTTCATTTTCAAGATGAATGTAAACTCTGTAAGTGGCGGTGGCTACGACACTCCACAGGAGGCTATCAGGCAGCCGGCAAGCAACAACATCGGTGGTGACGCTGTGGCAAAGGAGTACACCAACATATCGGATGGTGTGGGCCGCCTGTTCGTCTCGACAACCTATCTTGTGCTTACAAAAAAGAGTGCAGTGGATGTCTATTACAAATATATTCCCGACATACAGGTTGGCACGGTAAGAAATGCCGATGTGGTTGTCTCTGCTCCTGCGGGCAATGTGCTTGAGTCGCAGGCTGCTGTTGCCGGGAGCGATGAGAGTGCCGAGCCTCATAAGGGGTGGCGCAAGGTTACTGTAACACCAAAAGAACCATCGCCTGTTGCGCAGAGCCAGACGATAACATTCGCGGCGGGGGGGCTGCAACGACAGATTGAGATTGTGCTGCGTACTCCCTATATGATGTCGGTTGAGGTTACACCCGAGGAGGTTGCCTCGGAGCAGAATGTGCATGTTGATATAAAGGTGACCATACCCAGCGGTATCCCGGTGTCGCTCTTCCCGTTGCGCTTCTTCATAAGCAGTGAAGAGAATACGCTATATCCTGTAGCGGGCAAGGATATCTCTACCGAGGTGCGCGACGGAAAGTACGGCTTTGTGAAGGAGCTGTCGCAGGAGGAGTATGAGAATGCGGTGAGAGAGAGCGACGGCAGGGTTTCGTTCGTCTGCAATTTCCTTACCAACTCTTCAAGGAATGCCACAATGGTGTATGTGGACAATGACTACTTCGACAGGGGCATAGACCAGCTGAAGAACAGGCTTATACTGTCGATTGCCACAGGACATAAGGTTACTGTGCCTTACAATACATACGAGTACAGGACCTGGGGTGGAAATACAACGGTAAATGTCTATCCGCAGAAGTTGCATGATAACGGTACGGAGACTGTGAGGGTGACATTGGACGGTGTGTATGTCGGTGATATATCAATAGATGAGACGGGTGTCACGACAGGCATTGCAAGTGAACTTCCGCAGGGATGTGACGAGAATTCCATTGTAAGGCTGGAGTTTACCGACAAGGAGTGTACCGAAGTGTCTGGCGGTTTATGGAGCGGAGTCTCCTATAGCTGGTCTGCCAACAAGACCTTCAGCGCCGAGTGTACGTTGAGAGAACTGCTTTCGGGCAATACCATTGTCTTTGAGGAGGAATGATTCCATCTACTGAGTGCTGGTATATAAATGAAAGGTGTTGTGCCCACGGCACAACACCTTTCATTTATGGCAATGGTTCCTGCTTCAGTCACTCTGCTGCACTGCTCTTGCCGGTGAGGGTGAGGCGTGCAAGGTAGTCGTAATGCCCTCTTAGCTTTTTTATTCCCTTGAATATAGATATTGTTACTTCAAGGACTGTAATTGCTATTTCTAATTTCTTTTCGTTCACATAGGCTTTCCTGTTTTATGTTGTTTGTGTTTCAGCCGCGTCATCTGTCTCTTCTGCCGGTTCTACTGTTTGTACTTGGGCTTTCTTCTTTGCCCTGAATCTCTCGATAAACTCCACCACGATTGATGAAGCTACAATAATTTCGGCCACATCTCCTGCGACCCTTAGTGCTTTTAAAAATTTGCTCATTTGATTGTTTGTTTTGATTGTTTATTACTGTTGTTTTTCTCTCTATTTTCTCTGTTTACTATTTATTTTCTCTTATATTGTTGATTATTACATATATAAGGCTTTTAAGGAACAGAAAAAGGGGAAAATTTCGACCACTCAGAGTGCATTATGTGGGTAAAAAAAGCGAGATAATGCACGATTTATGGTCAAAAAGTTTGATTTTGGCAAGGAAAGAGCATATATTTGCGGTGGATAAAATTGTGTCAATATGAACGAATTGATTGGAAGAACCAGAGAGTGTGCTGAACTTGCCCGGTGTGTTGCATCGGACAGGTCGGAACTTATTATTGTTTATGGTCGTCGTCGTGTGGGAAAGACTTTTTTGATAGAGGAGTTTTTCAACAGACAGTTTGACTTCAGATATGTTGGTGCTCACGGTATGACTACACGCCGTCAGCTTCGCAACTTCGCTCACGTTCTTGGTTCATATTCCAAACAGAAATATGATTTTAAGGATTGGGATGAGGCTTTCTATGCCCTTGAAGATTATCTTGCAGAATTGCCCACCGATAGGAAACTTATTGTCTTTATCGACGAAATGCCTTGGATGGATTCCGGCCGTTCAAACTTTGTGAGTGCGTTGGAGAATTTCTGGAACGGTTGGGCTATGACTCGTCGTAATATTATGCTGATAGCAACAGGTTCTGCAACTTCTTGGATGAGGGATAAACTTGTGGCGAACAAGGGAGGATTGCACGCACGTATTACAGCGAGAATACATATATCTCCGTTTACGCTTCAAGAAACAGAACAGTATCTCGAACGCAGGAACATCGAATGGGACAGATACCATATTACCCAAGCATATATGCTCCTTGGTGGCGTGCCGTTCTATTACAGCCTTCTATCACCGGCATTGAGCCTTGCCCAAAATATCGATGAATTGTTCTTCGGTAATGACGCTACATTAAAGACTGAGTTTGATGAACTGTATACAGCTCTATTCAATAACGCCGACCGATATCTTGCAGTGGTAAAACTGCTGAGTGAGAATAAACGAGGTCTCACTTGCGCTGAAATTGCAAAAGCATTGAACTTCAACGGTGGCAAAATTTCTTCAATAATAAAGAACCTTGAAAGGAGTGACATTATAGAACAGTGGCGTCAGTTTGGAAATAAGAAACGTGGTACTGTCTATCGTTTGACCGATTTCTATACCTTGTTCTTCTATAAGTTTGTGGAGCAAAACCACTCAAAGGATGCAAACTGGTGGAGTAATAACTTAAATTCACGTAGCATAGAGTCGTGGATGGGTAATAGCTTTGAGTTGGTTTGTTTGAAGCACCACGCACAAATCAAGGAAGCATTGGGTATAAGAGGTATGTCGACAGAAATATCAACTTGGCAGGTTCTTCCAAATGAAACAGATAGTACGCAAGGTGCTCAGATTGATATGATTATTGAGCGTGCAGACAGAATCATTCATTTGTGTGAAATGAAGTTCTCGCAAGATGTTTATCACATAACCAAAGAGTACGATAAGCATATACGAGAGAGGGTCGGGCTGTTCAAGTATGTTACAGGAACAAAGAAGACTGTTGTAAATACATTCGTTACGACCTATGGCGTTGCAAATGGCAAATATTCAAGTATAGTTCATTCCAACGTTGTACTTGACGATTTGTTCAAGGCTTAATACTCTTTAAAGAACAAAAAAAGAACCACCTTGCCGCAGTCTCTTGGGGCTGTAGCTTGGTGGTTTAATAATTCAATGTTTTCGTCTAAGGTGCTTGACTCATAGATTACTCGCACATCTTCTTTTTTGTATTTGTTTGTAAAATCCCAGTGGTCAACATATCTATCTTGTAAGTGATTCATAAACGCTTTGTATAAATTCCTATTGTCGTGGTATTGTGTTTTTAGCACAACGATTATATCGTAGAAATTTTTATAAAGTAATTCTGTGTCTATGTTGTTTTTATTTATGATGCCGACTATATTCGTTATGATATTACTTTTTTCACTTGCGTCAAAAAGTGTTGAAATTTCACTTTCAAATGCTGTTGCCCAAAATGATTTTGATGTCTTTGTTTCTTTATTCATAGAATTAAATGTTAAACTCTACAAAAATAACATATTAGTTTATTTTGGTTGACAACGGTTGACAAAAAATGATAAAATAAAAACGCTAACTGTTTGAAGTGCAAGCAATTAGCGTTTGAGAAAGTACTCGAAGCGGGACTTGAACCCGCACGGCGTTTAAATGCCAAAGGATTTTAAGTCCTTCGTGTCTACCGATTCCACCATTCGAGCGACCTTAACATTATGAAATATTGTTGCTCCAAGGAGGTTGTTTCCAATCCTTGATTGCTACAACGGTTGCAAAGATAAGCAGTTTCGCGAAAATATCAAAAAACTTTTCACTTTAATTTTGTACGGTGACAAATGTTCCGGTTGTAAATACACGATAGCGCCACATTGTGCGCGATTTTCCTTCGATGGGAATGCCTCCGCTGTTTAAATCGAATTTGGCAGCACAATTGTTGCACATGGCGAATCCTAAATTATTTATAGTGAGGCGATGGCGTGCCATGTCGCAGTTGGGACAGGCAAGGTCGTATGCTTTTATGGTGCCATCTTCCAGGGATGGAGTGCCTATAATCAGTCCGCCAAGACCATAGTAGAACTGTTGTCTTGCCTCCTGTTCGGTTAGTTGGCGAATCTCTGTATTTCCCATTGCGTCTGTCACCTCGTATGATGTTGAATTTTTACGTCTTACGGTGACGAACTGTCCGAAGCTGTTTATCTGATTAAATGGATGAAATGCGGCATCGCATGTGAAAAATACCGAATATCCCGAGTAGGGTGATTCGGTATCGCACGATACAATTCCTGTGGTTAGCAGCAATATTATAAGAAGGCTTCTTTTCATTGACTTTTTTGTTTCTTTTCTGTTTTTTGCGCAGGGCTGTTCCCTCTTTCTGATAATACAACGCAAGGATGCAGTTGCTATTGCTTGCCTTGCGTTGTAAATTCTTAAAAAGATGTTTTTCTCGTGCTTTTCAATGTGTGTGGACTGTTGTGTGTCCCTTATTCTGGTCTTATATGCGCCCTAACAATGCTTTTTCGGCGGTTATGGCCTTTTCAAAGTTCATTGAGTCGTATATACTTTGCATGAGCGTCGAGATACTGTCGTTGCATAGGTTGCCGATGCTGCCTTCGTGTGTGTGGTGTATCTCTTTATCGGCAATAAAGGTTCCTGCTTCAATGTCGAGCCCCACCTTTTTGTACGCATCGCGGAAAGGTAGGCCTTCTGCTGCAAGGCGGTTTACCTCTTCGACGCTGAACATGGGGTCGTAGCGACTGTCATCCAAGATATGTTCGTTTACCTCAATGCGCTCAATTATGTAGGCTGCCATGCTCAGGCAATTCTTAAGTTCTTCAAATGCAGGTAGAAAAACCTCTTTTATTATCTGAAGGTCGCGGAAATATCCGCTGGGCAGATTGTTCATTATCAGTGTAATATCCGTGGGTATGGCTTGCAGACGGTTGCATTTGGCACGTAATAGCTCAAATACGTCGGGGTTCTTTTTATGTGGCATTATGCTTGAGCCTGTTGTGCATTCGGCCGGCAATTTTATGAATCCAAAATTTTGTGAATTGAACAGGCAGGCGTCGAAGGCCATTTTGGCAAGTGTGCCTGCAACTCCGGCAAGAGCGTATGCTACGTTTCTTTCGCATTTGCCGCGTCCCATTTGTGCGTATACTACATTGTAGTTCATGCTGTCGAATCCCATCAGATTGGTGGTCATGCTGCGGTCGAGTGGGAATGACGAGCCGTATCCGGCTGCCGACCCCAGGGGATTTCTGTTGCACATGCAGTAGGCCGCTTTGAGGAACAGCATGTCGTCGGTAAGGCTTTCGGCGTATGCTCCGAACCATAGTCCGAATGATGATGGCATTGCCACTTGAAGGTGTGTGTAGCCGGGCATCAGAATATTGCGGTGGCGATTGCTCTTTTCAATCAGACGGTCGAAAAGTTCTTTTGTGTCATGGCACACTTGCTGTAATTCGTGACGTATGAACAGCTTGAGGTCGAGGAGCACTTGGTCGTTTCGCGAGCGTCCGCTGTGTATTTTTTTGCCTGTGTCGCCCAGCTTGCGGGTGAGCATCAGCTCTACTTGTGAATGTACATCTTCTACCCCCTCTTCTATGCAGAAGTCTCCACTTTCGGTGAGTGTGTATATTTCGCGTAGTTCGCGATGCAGACTCTCTGTCTCTTCGTTGGTGAGCATGCCTATGCTGCGAAGCATTGTGCTGTGTGCTATTGAACCTAATATGTCATAGGGGGCAAGCATCAGATCTAATTCTCTGTCCTTGCCCACTGTGAATTTTTCTATTTCGGGATTTACGGTTCCTGCTTTTTCCCAAAGTTTTTTTGCCATAATATGAGACGCTGTTTACGTGCTGTTTAAGAATCTGTTTTGCGGGGTCAGTATGGAATCATCGCCAATGTGTCGGCGATTTTTTCGAGTCCCTCTTTCAGGGGTTTTTCAACCATACTGCGCAACATAAAGTTCAGTTCTGCTTTTGCCACCACGCGCATTTTTGAGGCTTCATCACCATTGGGGATTATCTGTATCCACATGTTCATTGGTATTGGAGAGCCTATTGCTTCAAATTTGATACATTTTGGCGCTTCGCGTTCCACTACTCTTATGGTTACTTTGCCCACCGGTGGTACATCTACGGTTGCCTGGTCGTGGTCGAAACTGAATTCTTTTACTTTGTCTTCGGGGAGTTTACCGCTTAGTGCCGCAAGATTGTTTAGGTCTTCGAGCTTGGCATATACCCGCTCTTGTGGATAGGGTATATGCTTTGTGCTGCTTTCATATTGGCTCATTTTTGCTTTACTGTTTTTGTGATGATTTTTATTTGAGGTCGTTTCTCCACTCCGAGGGGTTGGCACGCCACTCTTGCAGTGTGGGCATAACCTCTTCTGTGATGTATCCTGTCTCTTTTGCTGCTTCGAGCACTGCTTCGTAGTCGGTGAGTGTCAGTAGTTTCACGTCGGCTTTGTCGAATGCCTCTTTGGCTACGTCGAATCCGTATGTAAACGATGCTACCATTCCCACAACTTCCACTCCGGCTGCTCGCAGGGCGTCTACGGCTTTCAGACTGCTGAGTCCGGTTGATACAAGGTCTTCCACAACTACTACTTTTGCTCCGGGTTGCACATCACCTTCGATTAGGTTGCCAAGGCCGTGATCCTTTGCTTTGGGACGTACATATACGAATGGCTTTGCCAGCTCTTCGGCTACAAGTGCTCCCTGGGCGATTGCACCTGTGGCAACACCGGCCACGGTGTCTGCCTCGGGAAACTCTTCGAGAATGAGGTTGGCCAATCCGAGTTTTACACGTGTACGAAGCTCGGGAAATGAGAGGGTTTTGCGATTGTCGCAGTAGAATGGTGATTTCCAACCTGATGCCCATGTGAAAGGTTCTGTCGGTTGTAACTTTACGGCTTTGATTTTCAGCAGTTCGGCTGCCATGATTACTTTTGACTTGCTTGACATTGTATCTGTTTTTTGGGGTTTGTTGTCTGTTTATCTTTGCGAAGATAGTGAATTGTATTTATAAACGCTTTCTTTTTCTTTCAAATCTTCATAAACTGCTTAAATTTCTTTCAAATACTATGTTTGCATTATGAATGAATTTTACCAGCCTGTTCCTACTTTTTTTAGGTTGCATAGTCTGCTGTGCTTGATTATGAAATGAAAAAACATTCTAAAAAAAAGAGCTGTTAAATTTTAAGGATATAATTTTAAACGGCTTCTTGGATGCTGTTGAATATTTTTCATTTGGATTTGAAGAAAACGGTTATTTTGTCTGTGTATAGCCCTCTTTTTTCAAGATGTCAATTATTTTACTTTTAAAATCGCCCTGTATAAGTATCTCACCATCTTTTGTGCTGCCACCTACACCGCAACGGGTTTTTAAAAGCCGTCCCAAATCTTTGAGGTCGTCTCCGGTGCCTATAAAGTTTTTTACAAGTGTCACGGTTTTTCCTCCGCGGTGGTTTTTTTCTATGCTCACACGCAGCGACTGTTGTTGTTTGGGCAGGGTTTCAGTCTCTTTTTCCTCGTTCTCTACCGAGTATTGAAAGTCGGGATTCGTAGAGTATACAATGTTAAGCCTGCTTTTCCAATCGTTATTCTTCATCGTTTCTATGATGTATGTTTGCTGCGAATATACAATCTTTTTTCCACAAATTTTACAGAATGACAAAATATGGTTAATTTTGCTACGTTATTATATTGCGCGTATATTGCGCGCACCATGTTTAAGAACGAATGAAAACAGAGTCTGATGGATGTATCTGATAAGATTGACAAGGTGCCCGAACCTACTTTGCGCCGTCTGCCGTGGTATCTTTCGGTGTGTCGTTTGTTAAAGTCGCGCGGCGAGACGTATGTTTCATCGACACGCTTGTCGAAAGAGACAAATATCGTTGCATCGCAAATTGCCAAAGACTTATCGTGTGTGAACATAGTGGGGCGCACACGTGTGGGCTATGAGATTGACAATCTGTTGGATGTTCTTGAAAGGTTTTTAGGCTTTACAACGCTGCACAAGGCTTTCCTCTTTGGTGCAGGACGTTTGGGTGGAGCATTGCTCAACGATAAAGGTCTCAAGCAGTTCGGGCTTGAGGTGGTGGCTGCCTTTGATACAAATCCCAAAATGGTGGGGCACAGTGTTTCGGGTATTCCTGTGTACCACATAAACGACATCGGTACCAAGATGCGCCGATACAATGTAAAGATAGGCATACTCACTGTTCCTATCGACAATGCACAGGAGGTGGCCGATAAGATGGTGGCATGGGGCATAAAGGCTATATGGAATTTTACTCCGTTGCGCATACGTGTGCCCGATGATATTGTGGTGCAGAATACCTCGCTGTATGCTCATTTGTCGCTAATGTTCAACCGCCTCGACAGCGTTGCCGACGAGTAAGATTATTATAAAACAAGCCCGATTGCCGATAGATGAATTTAAGTTTACTGAAAGATAATAGTTTTTAAGATGAAGATAATTGCAGTAGGGAAGAACTATGCAGAGCACGCATTGGAATTTGACGGTACAATGGGAAAGCCCGATGCTCCAATGATATTCATGAAGCCCGATTCTTCGATATTGAAGAATGGCAAGCATTTCTATCTGCCCGATTGGCTCGGGCGTATCGACTATGAGGCCGAGATTGTGGTGCGCATAAACAAATTGGGGCGCAGTATTCCGGAGCGCTTTGCACATAGATACTACGATGCAGTGACGGTGGGGATAGATTTTACCGCACGCGACATGCAGCGCCGTTTAATAGAGAAGGGCGCTCCGTGGGAACTCTCCAAAGGGTTCGACTGCTCGGCGGTATTGGGCGAATTTCGTCCCATAGATGGTTTTGATATAAAAAACATAGAATTTTCGCTCGACATAAACGGTACAACGGTACAACGTGGGAACAGTGCTGAAATGCTATTTTCTGTGGACGAGGTGATAGCCTATGTCAGCCGCTTCTGCACGCTTAAGACCGGCGACCTGATATTTACGGGAACTCCCGCAGGTGTCTCCGAGGTGAAAGTGGGCGATCGTCTCAAAGGATTTCTGGGAGATGAAAAAGTTCTTGAATTTCAAGTACGATGAATATAATGAAGTATAGCAGACATATATTACTTGCGACAATTTTGTTATGCTGTATAATGCCCTCAAAAGCACAATTCACAGAGATTGATTGGGCGCAATACTGCAGTGATACGCTGCTCCCACGCTACTCTCAGATGGTGGAGCTTGGCGATGACTATGCCTTATATAACTATACGGTGGCAATTGAATATCCCGAATTTCAAATAATGAGTGCCGATGAAGTCAGACGTTACAATCTCGGTTGCATGCGAGACTCATTGCCCTCCTATCCGCAGGCAGAGGCCACGGTTGGCGTATCGGCCAAGAGAGGACAGTTGGATGTGAATTTCATTCCGGTGGTTTATCGCGATGGAAAATTCCAACGAATAAATTCTTTTAAACTTGCCATAAGGCGCACCACCGATATACATGCCGTAATTAAGCGAGTAGCCTCAAATGTGGCAACAGCGGATAGAACTGTCAAAAATTCGGTTTTATCAACGGGGCGCTGGGTGAAAATAGCCGTTCCCGAGCGAGGAGTATACAAAATCACTGATGCCGAACTGCGAAAAATGGGTTTTAAGAATCCTGCAAAAGTCAGACTGTTTGGTTACGGGGGGCGAATATTGCCCGAAAAGAATATTCATCTGCTGCCCGACGACCTTTGCGAAGTTCCGCTATGGCGCGGCGACGGCCGCGTTCTCTTCTACGCCGAAGGAACGATACGCTGGAGCTACGAAATAGGTCGCTTCGTACACCGGCAGAATGTCTATTCCGAATACTCTTGTTATTTTCTTAACGAAGGCGATGCCGACCCTATCCCTTTCCCCAAAAAAGAGGTTAGTCCGACAAGTGAACAGGTATATACCACATACCCCGACTATGCTCTTTATGAAAAGGAACAAAAATCCTTAAGCACATACGGCAGAATACTGCTCGACGGCTATGATTATGCCACCGGACGCAGTGCAAAATATAATTTTGATATTGAGGGAATGACAGCCGAGCGTGCCACCGTCGACATCTCTTTCGGGAGCAATGCAACCTCGTTCAGTCGTGTGGCGGTAGAGGTGGATGGCGAGCAGGTTGGTTCGTTGAGTATCGACAAGGCGTCAAGTTCCGACCATGGGCGTATTGCCCAGAGTACGTTTGCCGTTTCATCGGGCTTTTCCGATAATCCCACGATAAAGCTCACGCACACGGTGCAAGAGACCTCACTCTCGGGATTTCTCGACTTTGTACGTTTGAATTTTGTACGTTCATTGGCTTTGTATTCGTCAAGCACAAACTTTCGCGGCAATGCCGTCGGCGGCAATGCCACGTTTAAAATAGCATCGGCAACGGCAAATACACATGTGTGGCGTGTCACCGAGGCATCGGAAACAGAGGAATTGGTTTCTACATTCGCCGATGAAACACTCACTGTGGTGGCTCCTGCTTCGCGTAACGAAGAACTTGTAGCCGTAGATGTAAGTGCCGCCTTCCCCTCGGTGACAGTCTTGGGCGAAGTGCCCAATCAAAATCTGCATGCACTGGGACAGACAGACATGGTGATAATAATTCCATCTAATAATCAGTGGCGTTCGGCTGCCGAGCGTCTGGCCGAGGCTCACCGCGTGCACGACGCTCTTACCGTGGCAGTGGTTACAGCCGAGCAGGTTTATAATGAATTTTCCTCGGGTACGCCCGATGCAACAGCCTATCGCCGTCTGATGAAGATGCTGTACGACCGTGCCGCATCCCCCCTTGATGCTCCCCGCTATCTGTTGCTTTTTGGTGATGGACTGACAGATAACAGACTTATAACCTATCCGCGTCGCAGGCAAGAGGATTTTCTGCTCACCTATCAATCGGAAAATTCGGTGAGTGCAGTGCGCTCCTATGTGCTTGAGGATTATTATGGATTCCTTGACGACGATGAGGGTAGCAGTTTTTTGCGCGATAAAATGGATGTCTCAGTGGGGCGTCTGCCCGTTCAGGCCGCATCCGAGGCAAATGCCGTGGTTGATAAGATTATAGGCTATATGGAGAATAAGGCTGCCGGCTCATGGCAGAATATGATTGTTCTAATGGGTGACGACGGAGATAAAAATTCGCACATGCAGGATGCCGAAAATGTTGCCAAAATTCTTGAGACGGGCTATCCTTCATATATGATAGACCGCATATATTGGGACAACTACCCCATGGAAGTGCTTGCCACAGGCGACAGTTATCCCATGGTAACCGAGACGATATATAAACGTCTTGATGAAGGTGCACTCATTGTGAACTATTCAGGGCATGGAAGCGCCAATTTGTTCTCTCACGAACTTGCATGGTCGGCAGCAGATATGGCTGCTATATCATCGCCTCGCATACCTTTCTGGGTGACAGCATCGTGCGACATCGGCCCGTTCGACATGGGCGATAATTCGTTGGCCGAGACGGCCATGCTCAACCCCAATGGTGCAGCCATTGGCTTGCTTACCACAACACGCACAGTGCTGCAAAGTTATAATGCAACAATAAATCAGCAGTTCATGCGTCGCTTAATGGCGCCCACTGCCGATGGTGAGCAAATTGCAGTGGGCGATGCTGTGCGTCTGGCCAAATGCGATATAATAACATCTGGAGGCGACCTATCCGAAAATAAGCTCCAATATGTGCTCATCGGCGACCCGGCACTGCGTTTGAAAATGCCGCAATATAAGGTGGTGGTCGACAAATTCAACGGGCAGGATGCCAAAATCGAAGGTAAAGTGTCGGCCGGCGGCAGAGTAACCGTCGAGGGATATGTTGCATTGCCCGATGGCACCCTTCATGCGGGATTCACAGGCTTTGTCTCCCCAACGCTGTTCGACTGTGTCGAGGAGGTCACCACGCGCAACAACAAAAAGGCCGATACAGAGCCTTTCAACTATACAACTTACAGCAAAAGGCTCTTCACCGGTACAGATTCCGTAAAGAACGGCCGTTTCTCTCTTACCATGCCTGTGCCTCTTGATATAAGTTACAGAAATTTGCAAGGGATGTTGAACCTGTTTGCTATTGACACCCTTGGCAATTCTGCACAAGGGACTTATGGGAATTTTACTGTGGGCGGAACTTCGTCTGCCATGGATAATGATGGCAGTGGGCCGCAAATTACAATGTATCTGAATACTCCCGAATTTAAAGATGGCGGCGAGGTTAATTCAACCCCCTGTCTTTTTGTGGAGATTTTCGATGAGAGTGGCATAAACACTGTCGGAACAGGCATCGGGCATGATATTATAGCAATGGTGGACAATGATAATAATCGTACATATAATCTCAACGATATATTTGAGCCGATGCTCGGAGATTACAGACGCGGTACTGCCATGCAACCGATTGATGAGCTTTCCGAGGGAGAGCACACACTTGTGTTGCGTGCGTGGGATTTGTTTAACAATTCCTCCACCGACACGCTTCGTTTTACTGTGGTGAAAGGGCTGGCACCCGAATTGGTGGATGTGTCGGTTGCTCCCAATCCGGTGCGATATGGAGAGAAGGCGCTCTTCGCCGTTGCACATAACCGTCCTCACAGTGAACTTGATATTACAGTGGAGGTGTTTAACCGTCAAGGGCAGCTTTTGTGGAAGCATCGTGAATCCTCAGGCTCGGGCAGTGCATTATACACAATCGAATGGAATGTAACAACATCGGGCGGGCAACCGCTGCCAACAGGAGTGTATATATATCGAGCGACACTATCTGCCGATGGCAGCACCGAGCGCACAAAATCTCGAAAAATAATAGTATTAAACAATAAATGACACAAAATTAAGTTTTAATATAGAAAAACCTTATAAGCAGTTTAAGACGCTGTTTGAATTTATCTCCATGAAGTTAAAAACTGCTTCTTAAACTGCACGACGTAAGCCACATAAATAAAAAAACGATAAATATGACAAAGAATAGAATAGTATCGCTGCTGATGTTGATTCTGATGGTGTTGCCGGCTCTTGCACAGAAGGAGCAGTTTAATCCCGTGCATACAGGCGTAACATCACTATCCATTGCACCCGATGCACGAGCCGGTGCCATGGGAGATGTAGGTGTTGCAACAGAACCCGATGTAAATTCGCAATATTGGAACCCGGCCAAATACCCTTTCAATATAGCTCGTGCAGGACTTTCAATGTCCTACACTCCGTGGTTGCGTCAGTTGGTGAGCGACATAGACCTTGCCTATCTTACAGGATTTTATCGTATAGGTGACTATTCGGCTATAAGCGGTTCGCTTACATATTTCTCGTTGGGCGAGGTGCTTGCCGAGGAGTATACCATAAAACCCTATGAATTTGCATTGGACGTAGCCTATTCGCGTATGCTTTCCGAAACATTCTCGGCTGCGGTGGCTCTGCGTTTCATATACAGCGATTTGCAATATGATTACGAAGAGGATATGGAGGCCGGAACAGCCTTTGCTGCCGACTTGGCCTTGTACTATAATAACTACATTATGTTAGGCAACAGAGAGTGTATGCTGGGTATCGGCCTCAATGCGTCAAATATAGGTAGTAAAATATCTTACGACGGTGGTAATACCAATGAATTTATACCCACAAACTTACGATTGGGCGCATCCATACTCGTTCCGATAGACGAGTATAATACAATATCGTTCAGTGCCGATATTAATAAACTTATGGTTCCCACACGTCCGTCATATTCGCAATTTCTCGAAGAGGAGGGTTACGACGCTGATGATAATTCCAAATACTCGGAGTATCAAGGTTGGTTGGAGTCAGAAGGGTATAACGATATATCTTCAATCTCGGGTATATTTAAATCTTTTGGTGATGCTCCGGGCGGCTTTAGCGAGGAACTTAAAGAGATTTATGGAGGTATAGGCGTGGAGTATTGCTACAATCAACAATTCTCGTTGCGAGGTGGCTATCACTATGAAAATGAATATAAGGGTAACAGAAAATATTATACTTTGGGTGCAGGCTTCAAGATGAGCGTCTTTTCGCTCGATGCAGCCTATCTTATATCGGCAGCCCAGAGTAACCCTCTCGACCAAACGTTGCGCTTCTCGCTCTCTTTTGATATGGATGGTTTACGCGACCTGTTCGGAAGATAAATAAGTGTTACATTGTTGAATATGAAAAGAATGGTGTTATGATACGTGTAGGTTACGGAATGGATGTGCATCGCCTTGTTGCAGGGCGCGACCTGTGGATAGGAGGTGTCAAGATTCCTTATGAGTATGGGCTTGACGGACATTCTGATGCAGATGTACTTATTCATGCTATATGTGATGCTCTGTTAGGTGCAGCGAATTTACGCGACATCGGCTTTCAATTTCCCGACAATTCCGATGAATTTTTGAATATAGACAGCAAAATATTATTGCACCGAACAAACGAACTTATCAAAAGCAAGGGATATGCAATAAGTAACATTGATGCTACGATAGCTGCCCAAGCACCTAAGTTAAACCCTTATATTCCGTCGATGCAGCAGACAATGGCCGGAGTGTTGGGGATTGATGCCGATGCACTCTCCATAAAGGCTACCACAACCGAAAAGCTGGGCTTTGAGGGTCGCAAAGAGGGTATCACGGCCTATGCCGTTGTTCTTATAGAAAAATGATTCCGAGAGCGGTGCGTGTGCTCGGGGTGTCGGCCTGTTTCTGCGCGGTGTTGTTGCTGCTATCTTCGTGTGCCACGCTGTCGGGCATGGGTGTGGGGCGTGTCAGGCGTTACGATGTTGTGAGCGAATGTCTGCCGAAAAATTTTGACGGTTTTAAAATAGCATTTATATCCGATACACACTATCCGAGCTTGTTTACAAAAAAACGTCTCGGTAAACTGCTGCGTAAACTGCGCTCCGAAGAGCCCGACCTTTTTCTTCTCGGTGGCGACTATGTAACTTCGGCACGCCATTATACCGAACTTTTTGATTCTCTGTCGTCAGTTGAAACAGCTCATGGAATTTATGCCGTTCCCGGGAATCACGATTTTAAGTGGTCGGAGGCTTGTACCGAGGCTATGGATGCCTCGGGTGTCGTTGCGTTAAAAGACAGTGCGGTGTATCTCTCCAATAATGGCGAAAAAATTGCGCTCGTTGGGGTGGGAAATCCTTTTGCTGCAGATTCTGCCACTGTTTCGCTTGCAGCAGACATCTTTGAAAATTATTTTACAATACTGTTGGTGCATACACCCGATTATGCTCAGGATATTGACACAGAGGCCGACCTTGTGCTTGCCGGCCATACGCATGGCGGACAGGTGAATCTGTTCGGCCTTTACGCCCCTGTAACAAATTCTCGTTACGGCATGCGATTTATAAGCGGCATGAATTTTACAGATAGTGCAGTGCCTGTGGTAACAACGAACGGAGTGGGTACATCGCGTCGAAGAGTACGCTTTTGTGCACCCAGCGAGATTGTGATGATTACATTGCGAACAGGGGAGTGAATCGAGGTTTTTTCAAGTATCCATAAGCTGTTAAATTTCTGTTAAGAATATTATGCGCAGGCTCTTTTATGCTTTTTCGTTTCTGCTCCATGTTAAAACAACTTTATATATGCTCTGTAAAAACTAAAGAATTTAAGAAGCTGTTTAAATTTATTGGTAATGTTTCCTAAATTTGCGACTTTGTTTCGGCTTCTTTGAGGCAGTTTCAGACATCTTTTCTTTGTTATCTTTTGGAAACAGCCCGCTATTCCCTGCAATATGACAAAGAAAACCTACTATTAAACAGTTCTCAAATAATTCCGAAATAAAACTTAAACAACTTCTAAATTTAAATGGCATCTAAGAAAATATTTTTATATTCGCATTATTATTGCTGTTTTTTAGAAACTTAGTGAGGTGCTGTTTAATTTTTATTTAAAAATCGCATAAGATATAAGACGCTGTTTAAAAAAGAACAATAAAAACAGAGGAGAAAAATTTAAACAGCTTTTTAAATTCAAACGGTTTCTTAAACAGTTTTAAATTTCGTATATATAAAAGTAATATTGAAATTCATGAAGGGAATTGATTATAATGACGAGGTTTTCATGCACCGTTCTCTGCAGCTTGCACGTAACGGCAGTGGGAGCACCTCTCCCAATCCCATGGTGGGTGCTGTGATTGTGGCCGATGGGCGCATTATAGGTGAGGGGTTTCATATACGTGCAGGCGAGCCGCATGCCGAGGTTAATGCTGTGCGGTCGGTGAGAAATTGTGATAAGCATTTGCTTGGTGTCTCTACAATGTATGTGACACTTGAACCATGCTCGCACTATGGAAAGACACCCCCCTGTTGCGACCTTATAATATCGTGCGGAATACCGCGTGTAGTGATAGCTACCACCGACTTTAATTCCAAAGTAAACGGGCAGGGCATTGCCCGTATGCGCGATGCCGGGATAGATGTTACAGTGGGTGTGCTCTCTGATGAGGCTGTTGAACTAAATAAAAAATTCTTTACTCTTCATCGTGCTGAACGCCCCTTTGTGACATTGAAATGGGCCGAAACTGCCGACGGTTTTATTGATTATAAACGTAGCGGCGGCAATGCTCTTTCAATATCAAACACCTGCTCCATGACTGCTGTTCATAAACTGCGTGCAGAGTCAGATGCCATTCTTGTGGGCACACGTACAGCGCTTCTTGACAATCCGTCGTTGACGGTTCGCAAGTGGGGCGGACGCTCTCCCCTGCGTCTTGTGATAGATCGCAAGAGTGTGTTGCCCTCCTCTTTATCTCTTTTTGACGGCACTGTGCCGACGATTGTATATACCGAGTGTACAGAGGATGGTAAATTTGGTAAAAATGTCGAACGGATATTGCTTGATTCTTCATCCTCGACATTGCGGCAGATTATGGTTAATCTGGCTGCAATGGGTGTAAACAGCCTGTTGGTCGAAGGTGGGGCAGCACTGTTGCAAAGTTTCATCGACGAGGATTTGTGGGACGTGGCACGTGTAGAGCGCAACCCCTCTCTCTTTATAGGCGATGGTGTTCCTGCTCCCCATCTGCATAGAGCAACACAAACATCCTCCCAAGAGTGCTGCGGCAATGAAATATATACCTTTACAAAGTAAAAATCGCTAAATTATTATAAATAACGCGCGATTTTAATTATCATCCCAAAAATTGTTGCTACTTTTGCAGTTTGAATTCAAACCGTATTTATTTTATAATTTACAAGTTGTTTAATCTATGTTGTTTGTTTCTTCATTAAGCAAAAAAAGGCCGAAACAGGCTTTTGCGAATATGAAAGACAAACAGGTAAGAATGAGACAGCTCCGTAATATTTAAACTGTTTCTTAATCTATGAAAAGATATTTGTCTGCTCTTTTGACAATATGCACTGTGGCGTTAACGGCCACATCGTGTTTCGACGACGACGACGATACCACCGTAATATATCCCTATGCGGCTCTAAAATCATTTTCGATAGGTTCCCTGAAAGCATATACCCGCTCAACTACTGCCGAAGGAAAGGACACTTTGCTTTCCACCACCGTAAACGGCAATCTCTACCCCTTTGCAATAGACCAAAAGAATCGCGTTGTTTATAACCCCGATTCATTGCCTTTGGGTACAGACGTCAGCAAAGTGACAACCGGTGTTTCATGTGACGGAATAGCGTATATATATGAAGAGAATGACAGCGTACAGATGTATAATCTTCTCTCCTCGTCAGACTCTTTGGACTTTACCACGCCTCGTCGATTGCTCGTGGCCTCTACCGATGGAAACTATGCCTTGGAATATACCGTGAGCCTTAATGTTCATACAGTAGACCCCGATGCGATGTATTGGGAGAAATTGCAGCCTGCTCCACAGGTGCAGCCCAAGAGATTATTGCCTTTTGATGGTAAGATGTTACTCTTTGGACTTATGGATGATGGAACGCCTGCTTCCTCCTTTGCAACCATCGAAGAGGGTATAGAGTGGAGCAGTACCGTTGTTCTATCTCTGCCGGAAACAGCCGACCTTGAAGCTGTTCAGCACTTTGGCAACACTCTGTATGTTACGGCTGCCGGAGCATTATATACTTCATCCGACGGCGAAAATTGGAACAAGGCGAATCTCGCCGGAAACATAGAGAAACTTATATCGGCATCGGATGCCGAGGGCAAGATGTGGGCTGTTGTTGATGGATGTCTGGCATATACCACAGACGGCACTTCGTTTGTGACAGTGGGTGATGTTCCCAAAGACTTCCCTTTGCATAATGTGACCTCGGCCGTATATCCCATAGTTACAAACAATAATATAATTCGCAGCGTGTTGGTGGGATATCCCAATATCGAAAGTAAAGAGCCATGCGTGTGGAGCCGTTTGTCGGTCGAAGATGGGTGGATGCAGCTTATACCATCGGGCGGCACCGAATTCAGTTGCCCTGCACTCCATTCTTTGAGCATGTTGCGTTACGACAATCGTCTGCTGGCATTTGGCAGAGCCGGCAACGCAGACGGAACATCAATAAAAGCCTTTTCGGTACTCTATTTTTCACGAGATAACGGCCTGACATGGGAACCCTATGATAATGGTAAGATGGCGCTCCCCGAAGCATTGCGCGGAGTTGATGCCCCCTACGCTTCGGCTGTTGACGCAGAGCAATATCTTTGGATTGTGACAGGAGGTGACAACCCGTCGGTGTGGCGCGGAATAATAAACAGATTGGCTTTTTAATTTTAAAAAGCATTATCATATAAGAAAAAACAGACAGTAAAGAGAAAAGAGAGAATCTGCATGGCACGACACACTCATAAAATTAAAGCCCTTGTGGCAGGCATAATGTTATGTCTGGCAGGGCCTATGTGTGCCGAAGAATTAGAATATCGCTACGAGGTAGGAGGCATGACAGGCGGCAGCTTTTATTACGGAGATGCCAACTACTCGGGATTTTTAAACAATATGAACCTTATGGGAGGTGCCGTGTGGCGCTACAACCTTAATCTGCGCATGGCAATAAAAGCCAATCTGGCAATAGCCGGAATTTCCGGCGCAACGGCCGACGGCGACAATAAATTCCCGGGAGGTGACACAGATTTCTCACGTACATTATATGATTTAGGCGCTCAATTTGAATATAACTTCTTTGCCTACGGCATAGGCGGAGGTTACAAACGAACACATCGCCTTACACCTTATGTGTTTGGAGGATTGGGATTTACATTTGCCCCGGAGCCTGTCGATAATGTCTTTACAGCCAATATACCCATAGGAGCAGGAGTTAAATATAAGATTGCTCCGCGTATCAATCTGGGTTGCGAACTTTCGTTCAGATTCACTCTCAGTGACAAGCTCGATGTAACCAATAAAGCCGCTCCCATTTTGAATGACCCTTATGGCATTAAAAGCAGCGGAATAAAAAACAAAGACAGCTACTCGTTCTTTGCAATATTTCTTACATACGATATATCACCTAAATACCGGGAATGTAACAATTGACACAAGATAATGACTATGGACTACATCAATAAAATAGACAAGGGTAACATCCCACAGCATATAGCCATCATAATGGATGGTAACGGACGATGGGCGCAACAACGCGGTCTTGAGCGTAGTGCAGGGCATCAAGCAGGGGCGGCAACAGTTCGTAAATTGGTAGAGAATGCCCTTAAATTAGGTGTTCGCTATCTCACGCTCTACACTTTCTCCACAGAAAATTGGAACCGCCCTCAGGCAGAAGTTGCCGCGTTGATGGTATTGCTTTTCGAGAGTATCGAAGAGGAGATATTTATGAAAAACAATGTGAGCTTTCGTGTGATAGGTGATATTGATAAACTGCCGTCCAATGTGTCGGAGCGTCTCAGAGCCTGCGAGGAACGTACCTCAAAAAACGATGCAATGACAATGGTGCTTGCACTCAGCTACTCCTCCAAATGGGAGATAGTCGAGGCTGTGCGCACAATTGCACAACGTGCCACAGAGGGTGTCATTGCCATTGAAGATATAGATGATAAGATGTTGGATGAATCGCTCACCACGAACTTCATGCCCGACCCCGACCTGCTCATACGCACAGGGAAAGAGCAACGTTTGAGCAATTTCCTTCTGTGGCAATGTGCTTACTCGGAATTTTACTTTACCGAAGTGCTGTGGCCCGATTTTGACAATAACGAACTGTGCAAGGCTGTATATGATTACCAACAACGTCAACGACGTTACGGAAAGACAGGCGAGCAGATAAGCGAGACAGCACGGACGAACAAATAATAAACAGATAATTCAAAGATTAAATAACATAAAATGAGATACATGTCACTTATAAGACCGTTTGCCATTGCAATGTTGCTTGTGTTATTTACAACAGAGGCTTTGGCACAGGCTGCAAAAGTGGTAAACCCCACAATTCTCTATTCGGGCACTCCGCGTAAATATGAGATAGGCGGAATAAACCTTACCGGTATAGATAATCAAGAACCCTACGTGATAATAGGAATCTCCAATTTATCGGTTGGCGACGAGATAACCGTTCCCGGCGAGGCTATAACCTCTGCCATAAAACGATATTGGAAGTTCGGACTCTTTTCCGATGTCAGCATCACAGCCGATAGTATAATAGGCAATAAGATTTACTTGGGAATACACCTGAAGCAACGTCCGCGCGTATCTCAAATAAACATCAAAGGGGTGAAAAAGGGCGAGCGCGAGGATCTTGAGACGCAGATAGGTCTCATAAAAGGCAATCAAATTACCCCGGATATGGAGAGCCGCGCCCGTCGTATCATTGAGCGCTATTTTGAAAATAAAGGCTATAAGAATGTCGAGGTAAACATCACGCAACGCCCTGATGTCAATGCCGAGAATAATGTCATCGTAGACGTAAATATAGATAAAAAAGATAAGATAAAAGTACATCGAATTTATATCGACGGAGTAGAGAAACTGAGTGACAAAAAGGTGCGCTATGCAATGAAAAAGACACGTGAAGGAACCACACTCAAAAACTTCTTCCACACATTTCTGCGCTCAAAGAAATTTACCGATGAACGCTACTCCGAGGATAAAGAGAATATCATATCCCTTTATAACGAACATGGTTATCGAGATGCCTACATAGTCTCCGACAGCGTTGTTCCCTATGACGAAAATCATGTGGATATATATTTGAAAATAAGCGAGGGTGACAAATATTATGTCCGCAACATAAGTTGGGTTGGCAACAGTGTCTATTCCACAGCGCAGCTCGACTACCTCTTGGGTATGAAACCGGGCGATGTATATAACCAGAAACATCTCGATGAGCGTCTTTTTGAAGATGATAATTCCGTGCGAAATACATACAACGACAATGGATATGTGTTCCTGCGCCTTGTACCGGTTGAGATGAGCGTCGACAATGACTCCATCGACCTTGAGATTCGTATGCAAGAGGGAACACAGGCTACCATAAATCGTGTAAAGATAAGCGGAAACGACCGACTATACGAAGAGGTGGTGCGTCGCGAACTATATACACTGCCCGGCAGCCTCTTCTCGATGAGTGCCGTCAAACGTTCATTCATGGAACTTGCCAATATGGGACATTTCGATGCCGAACAGATGAATCCCGACATAGTGCCGAACGAACAGAACGGAACAGTAGATATTGATTGGAAACTTGTATCTAAAAGCAGCGACCAGATAGAGGTCTCAGCCGGATGGGGACAGACAGGCGTGATAGGAAAACTCTCGCTTAAGTTCACAAACTTCTCTATGCGTAATCTGTTCAACAAGAACGGCAATCGTCGCGGAATAATCCCCCAGGGCGACGGACAGACATTCACCATAAGTGCCCAATCAAACGGACAGTACTATCAGGCATACAGCGTCTCGTTCTTCGACCCTTGGTTCGGTCGCAAACGTCCGAACTCATTCTCAGTGTCGGCCTTTATGTCGGTACAAACAGATGTGGCAAGCAGTTACTACAACTCGGCCTACTATAATAACTATTACAACTATCTGTATGGCTATGGTAATTACAATAACTATGGCTACGGATATAATAATATGTCGTCATACTACGACCCCGATAAATACATAAAGATGTATGGATTCTCAATAGGATGGGGGCGCCGTTTGCGTTGGCCCGACGACTACTTCAGCTTCTCGGCCGAGCTTAACTATCAGCTCTACTCGCTGAAGGATTGGCAATACTTCCTTATCACCGACGGACATTGCAACAACATAAACCTCTCACTCACATTGGCACGAAAATCCGTAGTTAACCCATTCTTCCCTCGCGAAGGCTCGGAATTCTCACTTACAGCATCGTTCACACCTCCCTATTCGCTGTTTGATGGAAAAGATTATGCCAAATTGGCAACAAATCCCAAGAGCTCCACCTACAAGAGTGAACTGCGCGAGAAGCACAAATGGATAGAGTATTATAAGATAAAGTTCAAGAGCAAAACTTATACTTCGCTTACGGATGGAAACTACAATCTTGTGCTGATGACACGTGCCGAGTTCGGACTTTTGGGAAGTTACGACAAAAACAAGAAATCGCCATTTGAAACATTCTACATGGGAGGAGACGGCATGAGCGGATATTCATATAACTACGCAACCGATATGGTGGCGCTGCGCGGATACGACAACGGAAGTCTCACCCCCTATGGCTACGAAGGCTATGCCTACACACGCTTGGGCATGGAATTGCGCTTCCCCTTTATGTTGCAAACTACAACCAACATCTACGGTCTTGCATTTGTAGAAGGTGGAAACGCATGGACCGATGTGAGCCAATTTAATCTCTTCGACCTTAAACGCAGCGCCGGAGTGGGTGTTCGCATATACCTGCAAATGATAGGTCTGATAGGTATAGATTGGGCATACGGATTCGACAAACTGTTCGGCTCGTCGAGGTACGGCGGCAGTCAGTTCCATTTCATTTTGGGTCAGGAATTTTAATAAATGATTAACTGTGAGGCAATTACCTTGTCTCAGAAAAACAGAAATATTATGAAAAAAATATTGCTAACAACATTCTTAATGTGTATTGCCGCAGTTGGAGTGCAGGCACAGAAATATGCTCTTATAGACATGGAGTATATCTTGAAAAATATACCGGCATACGAACGTGCCAACGAGCAGCTCAACCAACAGTCTAAACGTTGGCAGGGCGAGATTGACATACTTACCGAAGAGGCACAGACACTCTACAAGAAATATCAGAGCGAGTCGATGTTCTTAAGCGACGAACAGCGCACGCAGCGCGAAGAGGAGATTCTGAATGCCGAAAAGAAAGCAAGCGAATTGAAACGTCTCTATTTCGGCCCCGATGGCGAGCTGTATAAAAAGCGCGAAAGTCTCATGGCTCCGATACAGGACGAGATATACAATGCCGTAAAAGATATTTGCGACACAAAAGGCTACTCAATGGTGATTGACAGAGCCTCTGCTGCAAGTATCATCTACGCCTCTCCCAAGATAGACATCAGCAACGATGTGCTTACCAAACTTGGTTATTCCAATTAAATACACTAACTTCGCGACGATTTTCAATTAATAAAAACTTAAAAAGTTGTTCGGTTTATATCGTTAGCTTTGACGATTGATGAAAAAGATTCCTAAATAATTAAAAGAAATAAAGTATGAAAAAGATTTTGATTTTATTGCTGATGATAGCTCCTTTGAGTATCGCGGCTCAGACACAAAAATTCGGCTTTGTAAACGCAAATGCAATAATGCAACTGATGCCCGAATTTACAAAAGCACAAAACGACCTTAATACACTTCAGAAGCAGTATGCCGATGAGTATGAGCGCATGCGCACCGAGCTTGAGAAGAAAGGAACCGAATTTGAGCAGGTAAAAGACTCTCTGCCCGCAAACATACTTCAGCGTCGTCAGAGCGAACTTCAAGAGATATATACCCGTATGCAGCAGTATGAGCAAGAGAGCTATCAGAACCTTACACAAGCACAGCAGCAAAAACTTGCCGAAGTCAGCAAGGTGCTTAGCGATGCAATACAAAAGGTTGGTCGTGAGGGCGGATATGTTTGCGTATTTGACATTGCAAGCGGAATACCCTACATCAGTGAGACACTCTGCGAGGATGTAACCGACAAGGTGAAAGCTGCGCTTAATCTCACAGCTCCTGCGAAATAACAGTAGAATAAAACAACGGCGCTGCTTATCAGACGTTTGACAAAGTATTACCACAATCCCTGTCAATTGCGGAGCAGCTCTATAATAAGTCGTAAGGTTATTTCAGAGAAATCAAAAAGAGAAAAGTCCAACAGCCATACAGTTGATGATACGCTTTTCAAACAACCTCTGAAATATATGTGAAACAGTAACCAAAATAGTAGGAGGGGCCGTGAAGGTTCCCTCCTAATCGTAAAGATTGCCCTTGCAATATAATAAAAACAAAATGCGTAAAATAGTATTGATATTAATGCTCCTTCCTTTGGCGGCTTCGGCTCAGTTAAAGTTCGGATATTTCAATTATAGCGAAGTGCTGCACAAATTGCCACAATACAAGATAGTGCAAGCCGATTTTGACAGTCTGTTGGCACGTTGTGACAAAGAGATTGAACGCAACGAGCAGGAGCTTACACGTACCTATGTGGCCTTTCTAAATGAGCAACACGATTTTCCCGAGCCGATACTGCGGAAACGACAGAAAGAATTGCAAGACCTGGTAGACGAAAGTATACAATTTCGCGACCAAGTGAAAATATGGCTCACCGAGGCTCACGACTCTCTGTTTGCACCTCTTTTTGCAACGATTGATGATGCGGCGGCACGTGTATGTATTCACAACAAATTGGCATATATAATAGATACAGAGAAGTCGGGGTATGTATTTGTGAATCCGGCCAATGGATTTGATGTTACAAATACGATACTTGCCACAATATCTGCAAGCGGCGAACCTCAAACGCTGAATGCCACCGACACATATCCCCAAGAGGCAAACAAACATCAGCAAGAAGAGGTTATTGATACAGAAGAAGAGGCTGTTGAAGATGCCGGAGCATCTTCCACTGCTACCGACGAGGTTCTTACCGAAGGAGCAATGCATTAGTAAACAGCCTTTTTATATTGTATGGAAACAAATGCTATGTCGGAGATGATGAATCTGCCCCAAGGCCCCGGCCCCATCGGAGTGTTCGACTCGGGCTACGGAGGGCTTACCATATACAGTGAAATAGAGAAACTGATGCCGCAGTACGATTATCTGTATATAGGTGATAATGCGCGTGCCCCTTACGGGACACGCTCCTTTGATGTTGTATATGAATTTACCCGTCAGGCGGTAGAGTTTCTCTTCAAACAGGGCTGTCGCCTTGTTATTCTTGCATGTAATACAGCATCGGCCAAGGCTTTGCGCAATATACAGCAGATAGACTTGCCGGCCATGGATCCGTCGCGTCGCGTTTTAGGCATTATACGCCCAACGGTTGAGTGTATAGGCGATATTACATGCAGTCGTCATGTGGGGGTGTTGGCCACCGAGGGTACCATAAGGTCAATGTCCTATCCGTTAGAGATAAAGAAACTCTTCCCCGATATAAAAGTAACAGGAAAGGCCTGCCCCATGTGGGCGTCGCTGGTAGAGGCCGACGAGCATCTTACTCCCGGTGCCGACTACTTTGTTAAAAGGGATATTGATGCGCTTCTTGCACGCGATTCGGAGATTGACACTATAATCTTAGGTTGCACACATTACCCTCTGCTGCTTCCAAGAATAGAGCAGTTTGTTCCAAAAGGTGTGAAGGTTATTACGCAAGGAGAGGCGGTTGCAACATCGTTGCAGAACTATCTGATGCGTCATGCGGATATTGAAGATTTATGCACAAAAGGGGGAGGGGCAACTTTTTATACAACCGAGTCGGCCGAACGCTTCCGCGAGCAGGCTTCGCGCTTTTTGTGTCATCCGGTAAAGGTGCAGCGAATAAATCTTGTCTGAAATTCTGCAAAGTTTTATTTGATTTTTGCTTTAGAAGCTGTTTAAATCTTATTTCGGAATTATTTGAGAACTGTTTTAAGTCTGTTTTCTTTGCTATTTCGTGGCGAGTGCAGGATAAAAGTTAAACAGCTTCTTAGCTGTTTTCTTTTTTTTAAGGGTGCATAGCCGGGAAAAGCCGTAGCAAAAAAGAGAACGAAAAAATCAGGTATAATTTGCTAAAAATGTAGAGCATAATATTTGCAATAGGTTTAACAGCCTGTTATCAGAAGCTTGGCTCCTCATACGGTTTTTAAGATTCTCCTCGTCAGCAACCTCACGGGGATACCCACTGAGAAAAAGCCCACTGCAAGCACTGTGGCAAAAACAATAAGAATGTCATTGCCCTCTAATTTCACAGGATAGCTGTTTACCACAAAATTACCGTCGCCCAATGTGAGGAATCCGATATATTGTTGCAGCAAGCATAAAATAATTCCCATCACTATACCTGATGCTGCCCCCAATGCCGATATTATGGAGCCTTCTCCAATGAATATGTTTGCAATGAGTTTATTGTCGGCTCCCATGCTGCGCAGTGTCTCAATATCTTGTTTTTTATCAAGAATGAGCATCGACAGTGAACCTATTATGTTAAAGCATGCTACAAGAAGAATAAATGTGAGAAAAATGTATGATATTATTTTTTCCACTTTCATTATCTTGAAAATGTCGGCTTGTTGTTCGTAGCGATTTTGTACGGTGTAGTCGCTGCCTAAAATTTCTTTAATCTCTTTTTGGGTCTTTTCGAGGTTTGCACCATTTGAAAGGCGAATTTCAAGGCTGCCGGCCTCGTTCTCGTCGCGTCCGAATATTTTTCGGGCAAATTCAAAGGATGTGAGAATGTAATTATCGTCGTATTTTGGTTGATTTACTGCAAATATAACACCCGAGGCATGTAGCTCGCCTTTATTGAAGTTTGTTGCCGGATTGTTTATGTTTACCTTTCTGCCACGCTTGGGAGCATATATTTCAAGTGGCGACACAAAATATATTCCGCAGTTGAGTGCCGCGGTGAGTCCGGCTCCGGGAACGGCATAGTGCGCAATGTTGTCGTTTAGTATGAAATCTCCATTGCCAATCAGTGCCTCCTCAATATTTGTCAGGTTGTTGAAATTCTGCTCAACGCCTTTTAATGTCACCATCACTTGTCGGCCGTTGTACTGCACCATTGCCTTATCTTCGATGCACCTGGTGGCAATTTCTATTTGCGGCATTGATATAATATGTGCAATGCGAGCATCCTGCATGTCGATGCTTTTACCATGCGATGCTGTTATTTTAATTTCGGGATCGAACGCCGTAAATTGCATCGCCACAAGCTCTTGAAATCCGTTGAACACCGACAGGGTGCACACCATTGCCACCGTGGCAAGTGCAACACCGGCAACAGCCACTCCCGAGATGATGTTTATCACTTGATGGCTTTTCTTAGAGAAAAGATAGCGCTTGGCAATGTATAGTGAAAACTTCATTGTGCGGCTTGTTATAAACAAGTTCTTAATATTTGAGCAGATTGTCTATATGTTCAATGTAGTCGAGTGAATCATCAAGGTAGAAACGCAATTCGGGTATTATGCGCAGTTGGTGTCTCACACGATTGCCAAGCTCATAGCGTATAGCCTTTGTGTTGTTTGTGAGATGTTCAATAACCTCATTTCCTCTTTCTGAGGGGAAGATGCTCAAATAGGCTTTGGCTATTCCAAGGTCGGGGCTGACACGTACAATGCTCACCGATACCATTATTCCGCGGGTCTCTTTTGCCATCTTCAGAAAGATGTCACTCAGTTCTTTCTGTATCAGACGTGCAATCTTGTTCTGTCTTGTACTATCCATAATTATTTTTTTCTTATTATCGTAAGTCCGTCGCGCAAAGGAAGTATTACCTCCTCTACGCGGTTATCATTGTGCACATAATCGTTAAAGGCACGCAGCCCCTTGGTTTGTGCATCTTTATATGTAGGGTCTATTATATGTCCGTCCCACAATGTATTATCGGCAATAATCCAACCGTTTTTTGAGAGGTGTCGTAACGACATCTCATAGTAGTCGATATATTCGCGTTTGTTTCCGTCGATGAATACAAGGTCGAAAGTCTCGCCAAGGGTGGGAACTTTTTCCAGGGCACTTCCTATGGTGAATATTATCTTGTCTGCCACAGGAGAGCCTTCTATCCATCTGCGTGTGAAATCCTCCAATTCGTCGTCAACTTCGTATGTATATAGCTTGCCATCGTTGTCGAGCCCCTCGGCCATACATATTGCCGAATAGCCTGTGTATGTTCCTATTTCGAGGATTCTTTTGGGACGTATCATCTTTACAAGTAATTTCAGGAAACGTCCTTGTACGTGCCCGGAGGCCATGTGTGGGTTCAATATCTCTACGTTTGTTGCACGATAGAGACGATAGAGGTATTCTCCCTCGGGACTGCTGTGCGCTGCTATATATTCATCGAGTCTCTCGTCTATACTCATTACTGTTTGATGTGTGGCATTTATTTCGCGAAGATACGTAAAAAAACGCAAAGTTGAATCTTTTTTATTACCTTTACTGCTTAAACAACAATTATGTGTGCAAAGAAGAGAAATACTCCGTTTGAACGTTATAAGATTTATTTGAGATTAGAGAAAGGTTTGTCACCTCTTACTCTTGAGGCTTATATGAGTGATTTGGAAAAGTTCGATGCCTTTGTGAAAGAATCGGGCAAGGAACTTACGGATGTTACACTCTGTGATGTTCGCTCGTTTCTTGCCATGCTCGACGATGTGGGTATTCATCCTCGCACCCAGGCTCGCCTTATCTCTTCGTTGCGCTCATTCTATGGTTTTATGAAGATTGACGGTTATATGGAGCATAACCCTACGGAGTTGTTGAGGTCTCCCAAGATTGGTCGTTATCTGCCGGATGTGCTTACACTCGAAGAGGTCGACCGTATAATTGCAGCAATAGACGCCAACCTTCTTGAGGGGCAACGTAACAGAGCCATGATTGAGGTGCTGTATAGTTGCGGTCTTCGTGTGTCGGAATTGTGCAATCTGCGTATCTCGAATCTTTATTTGAGCGAAGAATTTATACGCGTGACGGGAAAGGGCAACAAGCAACGGCTTGTGCCAATATCGCAGCGTGCGATAAATGAGCTTAACTTCTATTTCAACGACCGCGATTATATAGATATAAAACCCGGGTTTCAGGATTATGTGTTTGTGAGTGAACGTCGCCGAAAGCCTCTCTCGCGTATCACTGTGTTTCGTATCATTAAGGGGCTTGTGCAGGCGGCAGGCATCAATAAAAATGTCAGTCCGCACACATTTCGCCACTCCTTTGCCACCCATCTTTTGGAGGGTGGAGCCAATTTGCGTGTCATACAGGCTATGCTTGGGCACGAGAGTATATCCACCACCGAAATTTATGCTCACATTGATCGCAAACGCTTGCGACAAGAGATTATGGAACATCATCCGCGCAACAAATACAAACAAAATATGCACATATCCTCGGAGTGAAAAACGATGCAGAATCTAAGTGCGTGAATAGGGCTGCCACATTCTAATCATTGACAGATGACGTTCTTTCCTCTATTTGCACTCACTTTCGTCTCTTTGTTATATGTTTGAGATTAAATCTCGAAAATACTCATTCACTCGCTGTAAAATAATAAAGCAAGCTTTATTTTATTTCGCTCGTTTGTTATATCTTTGCACAAGGATAAATGCAATTTTCATTATAAACACAGAATAATACAAAAATATCAAAAATGCAAAAGAAATTAACTTTTATGCTCTCTTTGGCTGTTATGATTATTGTATCATCGTGCAGCTCAAAAATGGATGCCCTGAAGCCGGAGTATTTCACTGTCACTCCGCAAGTGCTTGAAGTTGTAGGTACAGAGATTCCTGTTACCATAGATGGACGCTTCCCCCATAGGTTCTTTGATAAAAAGACTGTGCTCTCTATTACTCCGGTGCTTCGTTACGATGGTGGCGAGGCTGTAGCAGAACCTGTTGTTTTTCAAGGCGAGAAGGTGAAAGGAAACAACCGCACCGTATCATACGAAAATGGTGGGAACTTTTCAATGCGTATGAATTTCGACTATGTTCCCGAGATGATAAAATCGGCGCTCTATCTTACATTTACAGTCACAAAAGGCAGCAAAAGTTACACCCTTCCGGATGTTAAAGTGGCAGATGGTTGCATTGCCACATCTCAGCTTTATCGTTCAACGGTAAAAAGTGCAAATCTCGCAGTTGGCGAGGATGCCTTCCAGCGTGTAATAAAGCAGGCACAGCAGGCTAATATAATGTTCCTGATACAACAGACAAATCTGCGTGGCAGCGAGATAAACACTCAACAGATGAAAGCTCTTGCCGATTCGATGAAGGCTGTGGCAGCCGACCCTGAACGTCGCATTGTGGATAATGTCGAAGTGGCTGCCTATGCTTCGCCCGACGGTGGAGTGTTGCTCAATGTGGATGTAGCCAACGGTCGTGAGAAAAACACAGCACAATATGTTAAAAAGCAGATGGATAGAGCCAAGCTCGACAGCTATCTTGATACAGACTACACCGCAGAGGATTGGGACGGATTCCGAGAACTTGTATCACAATCGAATCTCCCCGATAAAGAGATTATTCTGCGTGTGCTCTCAATGTATAATGAGCCTGAGGAGCGCGAGGCTCAAATAAAGAATATATCCACCGTTTACAGCGACCTTGCCGACGAAATTCTGCCTCGTCTGCGTCGCGCACGCATCACACTGAACTATCAGCTTATAGGCCGCAGCGACAGTGAGATTATGGAGCAATTTGCGTCAGACCCCAAAGAGCTCTCTCTCGAGGAAATTCTCTACGCATCGGTTGTGAGCGAAGATGCCGACGAGCAAGAGAAGATATATAAAACCGCCGCACGTCTCTATCCCAACGACTATCGTGCATACAACAATCTGGGTAAATTGTCTTTTGACAAAGGCGACTATGCTGCTGCCGAAGAGTATATAAGAAAGGCCGTCTCGTTGGCACCCACTGCCCCCGAGGTAAATGTGAATTTAGGTTATCTGGCCTTGTGCCGAGGCAATGTGGCAGATGCCGAGACATTCATGGCAAAAGGCTCATCGGCCAAAGTGGGCGACGAGGCTTTAGGAAACCTTTATATTGCGCAAGGACAGTATATGCGTGCTGCCGACTGCCTGAGTGCACAGGCCACCAACAGTGCGGCACTTGCACAACTGCTTAACAAAGACTACAGTACGGCAAAGGCAACGTTAGAGTCCATAAAGACTCCCGATGCAATGACACACTACATAAAGGCGCTTCTTGGAGCACGCACCAACAATGCTTCACTCCTATACGACGGGTTGAAAGCAGCGGTGAAACTCGACCCCTCACTCGCACAAAAAGCAATGGCCGACCTTGAATTTGCCAAATATGCGGGCAATGAGACATTTAAGGCAATATTAGATTAAGAAACAGTCTGAAGAAAATCCTGATGGCAGGATGTAACATCAACGAACAGCTTTCAGTTCTTGCACTCACACGTGTGCGAGGGCTGAAAGCTACTTTAATATTACAACTTATAGAGGCTGCGGGCACTGCTTCGGAACTGTTCGCAAATATAGATTCCATACACGATATATTACCGGGTGTAACCCCCGAACTTATTGCGGCACTATCCGATAAATCTGTTTTTGATTACGCAAAGAAAGAGATGGAATTTATAGCCGGCAACAATATAAAGCTATATTGTATAACCGACGATGACTACCCCGCTCGGTTGCGAGAGTGCATAGATGCTCCCGCAGCAATATATACATTAGGAAATGCCGATTTAAATGCCCGTCGCATAGTCTCTATTGTGGGCACACGTCACGCCACCGAGTATGGCAAAGATATATGCAGCAATTTTGTGGCAGAATTGGCTCGCCTGCAACCCGATACACTCATAGTGAGCGGTCTTGCGTTTGGGATAGATGTTTGCGCCCATCGCTCTGCACTCAAAGCCGGTTTGCCCACGTTGGGTGTGTTGGCACACGGGCTCGACCGCATATATCCTGCAACGCACCGCAATGTAGCGAAAGATATGTTGGCAAACGGAGGTCTGTTGACGGAATTTATGAGCGGCACCATGCCATTTAAACAGAACTTCCTGCAACGCAACCGCATAGTAGCAGGTATGGCCGATGCAACAGTTGTCATAGAGTCGCCCTCGCACGGAGGCTCGCTTGTTACAGCCTCCTTGGCACAGAGCTATGCGCGCGATTGTTTTGCTTTTCCGGGCAGAGTGACAGACAAAAATTCAGCAGGATGCAACGAACTAGTCAGTCGCAATCGTGCTGCATTGATAACCTCGGCACAAGACTTTGTAGAGGCAATGAATTGGCACACAGCAGTCCCGGCAAAGACACCTGTGATGCCCGACCTCTTCCCGACACTCTCTGTCGATGAACAGCGTATTCTGAACCTGCTGAAAAAATACTCCGACGGCATGCAGATTAACAGTCTGATTGTGGAGCTTGACATCCCTATAAACCGTATAATGCCCATCCTATTTGAAATGGAGATGAAGAATCTTATAAAAGCAGTGGCAGGTGGCAGGTATCGTGCAGTTTTTTTCTCCTAAGAATTTTTGTATATAGGAAAATTCATTATCTTCGCAGAAATTTAGATGATATTACACTGAATGAAAGAATTTGTCATATCCACCACAAAGAGAGAGACCGCCATACTTGTCGGGATAATCACATCTGCGCAGAATGAGCGTAAGACCAATGAGTATCTCGATGAATTGGAATTTTTGGCACATACTGCCGGAGCCGAGGTGGTAGCACGTTTTACACAGCGTATAGATCATCCTCATCCCGTAACATACGTAGGCAGCGGAAAACTAAAAGAAATTTCCGAGTATGTCGAGATGCGTAAAGATAGCGACGATGAAATAGGCATGGTGATTTTTGACGACGAACTATCGGCAAAGCAATTGCGCAACATCGAGAAAGAACTAAAAATCAAGATACTCGACAGAACCTCCCTTATTCTGGATATCTTTGCAATGCGTGCACAAACAGCACACGCAAAGGTTCAGGTGGAACTTGCACAATATAAATATATGCTCCCTCGCCTGCAACGTCTTTGGACGCACCTTGAGCGACAAGGCGGCGGCTCGGGCAGCGGAAGCGGAAAAGGAGGCAGCGTGGGATTGCGCGGCCCGGGTGAGACACAGCTCGAAATGGACCGCCGTATAATCCTCGGGCGTATGTCGCTGCTCAAAGAGCAGTTGGCTCAGATAGACCGACAAAAATCAACCCAGCGCAAAAATCGTGGGCGTTTGATACGAGTAGCCTTTGTGGGATATACAAACGTAGGAAAATCAACCCTAATGAATCTGTTGGCCAAGAGCGAAGTCTTTGCCGAGAATAAACTCTTTGCAACGTTAGACACAACAGTGCGAAAAGTGATAATAGGCAATCTGCCATTTTTGCTATCTGATACGGTGGGTTTTATACGCAAACTTCCAACCGACCTTGTCGAATCATTTAAATCGACACTCGACGAAGTGCGAGAGGCCGACCTGTTGCTGCATGTGGTTGACGTATCGCATCCCGATTTTGAAGAGCAAATAGAGGTTGTGAATAAAACGCTTGCCGACCTTAAGTGTGGCGATAAACCAATGATGGTAATCTTCAACAAAGTAGATGCCTTTACATACGTCCCTAAGGATGAAGACGACCTTACCCCGAAGACCCGCGAGAATATCACACTCGAAGAATTGAAGCAGACGTGGATGAGCAAACTTACAGACAACTGCATATTTATTTCGGCACGCGAAAAACTTAACATTGATACACTCAAAGAACTGCTATACAAACGAGTGTGCGAACTACATGTGCAGAAATATCCCTATAACGACTTTCTCTATCCCACTATGGACGAAGAAGAACAGATATAAAGAATACAATAAACCTAAAATAACAGAACTATGGCAACACATCCCGAATTTAAGTATGCCCACATGTTCCAACAGGGCAAAGATACAACCGAATACTATCTTTTGACAAAAGAGCATGTGTCGGTGGGAGATTTTGAGGGTACTCCTGTGCTTAAGGTCGCTCCCGAAGCATTGACATTGCTTTCGCGCACAGCATTCCGCGATGTCTCATTTATGTTACGTCGTGAGCATAACAAACAGGTTGCGAGCATCCTTGCCGACCCCGAAGCAAGTGAGAATGATAAATACGTTGCACTCACATTCCTGCGTAATGCCGAGGTAGCAGCAAAAGGTCAGCTCCCCCTTTGTCAGGATACAGGAACGGCCATCATTCATGGCGAGAAAGGGCAGCAGGTGTGGACAGGCTTTTGCGACGAGGAGGCTCTGGCACGCGGCGTATATGACACATATACTCAAGAGAATCTTCGATACAGCCAAAATGCCCCTCTTACAATGTACGATGAGGTAAATACAAAATGTAACCTTCCGGCACAGATAGATATCGAGGCAACCGAGGGCATGGAGTATAAATTCCTAATGGTCACCAAAGGTGGCGGCTCGGCCAACAAGACCTATCTCTATCAAGAGACCAAAGCCTTGTTGAATCCCGCAACACTCATCCCCTTCCTTGTCGATAAGATGAAGAGCCTTGGTACGGCAGCATGTCCGCCATATCACATTGCTTTTGTGATAGGAGGAACATCAGCCGAGAAGAATCTGCTTACAGTGAAGCTGGCTTCTACACACTATTATGATACTCTGCCTACCACAGGCGATGAGACAGGTCGTGCATTCCGCGATGTAGAGCTGGAGAAACAGCTGTTGGAAGAGGCGCATCGCATAGGTCTTGGAGCACAATTCGGTGGCAAATATCTTGCTCACGATGTACGCGTTATTCGTTTGCCCCGTCATGGAGCAAGCTGTCCGGTGGGTATGGGCGTAAGTTGTTCGGCCGACCGTAACATAAAAGCTAAAATAAACAAGGACGGTATCTGGGTTGAGAAGCTCGACGACGCTCCTGCAACACTTATTCCCGAGGAGCTGCGCAATGCAGGCGAAGGAGAGGTTATCAGTGTCGACCTTAACCGCCCCATGAGCGAGGTGTGCAAACAACTTTCACTATATCCTGTGGCTACACGTCTCTCGCTCAACGGCACCATTATCGTAGGTCGCGACATAGCACATGCCAAGCTGAAAGAGCGTATAGACAGGGGCGAAGGTCTGCCGCAATATATAAAAGACCACCCCATTTACTATGCAGGCCCTGCAAAAACACCGACAGGAATGCCTTGCGGCTCGATGGGCCCCACCACAGCCGGACGCATGGACTCATACGTCGACCTCTTTCAAGAGCATGGCGGCAGCATGATAATGCTTGCCAAGGGCAACCGCTCGCAGCAGGTTACAGATGCCTGCCGCAAACATGGTGGCTTCTACTTAGGTTCAATAGGCGGCCCTGCAGCAATCCTCGCACAGAATAATATAAAGAGCATCGAGTGTGTCGAGTATCCCGAGCTTGGGATGGAGGCAATATGGAAAATAGAGGTAGAGAACTTCCCCGCGTTCATATTGGTAGACGATAAGGGTAACGACTTCTTCAAACAGATTAAACCTGTTTGTCCATGTAACTGCAAAAAATAATCAGAGAGATATATTAAAGTATAAAAGGTAACTAAAATCAATCAGAATTATGGAAAAATCATTGAAAGGAACAAAGACCGAAGCTAATCTTTGGAAAGCATTCGCAGGTGAGAGTCAGGCACGCAATAAGTATACATATTATGCAAGCAAAGCCAAGAAAGATGGTTATGAGCAGATAGCAGCCATCTTCCAGGAAACAGCCGACCAAGAGAAAGAACATGCAAAAATCTGGTTCAAGTTGGTTCATGGCATCAGTGGTACAGCCGAGAATCTTGTAGACGCCGCAGCAGGTGAGTATGAGGAGTGGACAGATATGTACCCCACAATGGCAAAGGAAGCACGCGAAGAGGGATTTGTGGAGATTGCAGCGCTCTTTGAGATGGTGGCAAAGGTTGAAAAAGCACATGAGGAGCGTTACAAAAGATTTCTTGCCAATGTAGAGGGTAACTTAGTGTTCAGCCGCGACGGTGATTGCGTTTGGCAGTGCCGCAACTGCGGTCATCTGCATTTTGGTAAAGCAGCACCTGAAATGTGTCCGGTGTGTGCACATCCCAAAGCTCATTTCCAACTGAAGCCCGAGAATTATTAATTGCATTTGTTTGTCAGCGACAACTTCTTTATAAATCACAAAACACCGGCTCGGCCGGTGTTTTGTGATTTATAATTAATGGAATAAATACATATACAGCATATATACTGCAACGCCCACCAACGTAAGTATAATGCTCTTTACCATAATGTGAATCAGTTGTTTCATGGTTGTTGACATTTACATTTATTTCTTGGAAACAGTTTTAGAAAGTTAAATTTCTATTAAAAACTGCGTCCTCTCATCTATTCCTACATAATATCTTTGTGTGGAACCTCCTTTTCTCGGAAATTAAACAAGGGATAACAACAGCGTGTTACCCCTTGTCATTTTCCGGCACTATGGCCGACAGACGTTTGTTATATCAGCCCTCTATTATTGCCTCTGAAGGACAAACGGCTGCGCATGAACCACAGTCGATGCACAATTCGGGGTTAATAGAATACTTCTCGCCTTCTGAGATTGCGCCCTGAGGGCATTCGTCGATGCATGTACCGCATGCAACACAGTTGTCTGTAATAACGTAAGCCATAATTGTAATTGTTTAGTTTGTATTATCCGTTGCGAAGATACTCTTTTTTGCAGATATGCCGATTTTTTATAACCTTTTTAACATAATTTTACAGTTTAAATCTCCTTGCGGCTCACTTTTTTACCTTTACCCTGCAATAACTTTATATATTGAACGTTATATTTAAACAGCTTATAAGCGGTATTTATTAAATGAGTATCAAAAGGATTATAAATATTTTATTATTTATCTTGCTGTTGCCTCTCACAATGGCGGCTCAAGAGCGCAAGGTGCAGAATAAACCATATATCGACTATCGTCGTTTGCATTATGGTTTTTTTATAGGTGTTCACATGCAGGATCTTGAATTTACCAATAACGGCTTTACCACTGCCGAGGGTGAGCAATGGTATGCCGATGTGGCCTCGTACAGTCCCGGATTCAGCGTAGGTGTGCTTGCCGACCTTCGCATCAATAGCTTTTTATCGCTAAGGGCGATACCCACAATGCATTTTGGCGATAAGACCGTTATTTTTCGCGAGCAGAACAGTGGAGCGCAGGAGCGTCAGCAGGTGAAATCCACGTACATCTCATTGCCTGTTGAGGCTAAAATAGCGGCTGAACGCTTTAATAACTATCGTCCATACGTTATTGCAGGTGTAAGTCCTATGATTGACCTGACCGTTAAGAAGCAGCGCCCGTTGCTTGTGAAGAGCTTCGACCTTATGCTTGAGGTTGGGTTGGGCTGCGATTTTTATCTTCCTTTCTTTAAGTTGAATCCCGAACTGAAATTTGCCTTCAGCATTCTTGATATTCTCGAGAAAGACCGCAGCGACCTCCTCGACGAGAATTATCTTAAATTTACACAATCAGTAGATAAAGCCGTTGCCAAAATGATAGTGCTTTCTTTCTATTTTGAGTAATCTGCCATATTTTTACCGTATTTTTGCCTGATTTGTTTGCGTTATAATAAATAATATCTATTTTTGCGAATCAATTAGGTGTAAATTTCAAACAGCTTCTAAATATATAGATTTATGAATACAATGTCGAACAATAGTTGGTGGTGGCGTAGCTCAAGGCAGATGTTGTGAGACGTTGCTCTTTTTTGTTCGGCAGAAAAACGTATACAAGAGCTTGCCTCACTACTGTGGCAGGCTCTTTTTTCGTCAAATAATAATAGTATGTAGAATATGACTAAAGAACAGAAACGCTATTTCCTTGGTGAGGGTGAGATACCCACCCGCTGGTATAACATACAGGCCGACATGGTGAACAAAGCAGCACCCATGAAAAGCCCGAATACAGGCGAGGATATAACAGTAGATGAACTTGCGAGACTTATTTCCCGTGAGGCTGCATGTCAGGAGCTTAATACCACTGACCGCTGGATAGATATTCCTTTGCCGGTGTTAGAGATGTATCGCTATTATCGTTCTACTCCGTTAGTGCGTGCCTATGCTCTTGAAGAGGCGCTTGGAACGCCGGCGCACATATATTTCAAGAACGAGAGTGTAAGTCCGGTAGGTTCTCATAAGCTCAATTCGGCACTGCCGCAAGCCTATTACTGCAAGCAGGAGGGAGCTACGAATATTACCACCGAAACGGGTGCAGGGCAATGGGGGTGCGCTCTCTCCTATGCCTCAAAGGTGTTCGGCCTTGAGTGTGCTGTGTATCAGGTGAAGATAAGCTACGAGCAGAAGCCCTATCGTCGCAGCGTGATGCAGGCCTTTGGAGCGCAGGTTACTCCCTCTCCTTCGATGTCTACACGTGCCGGAAAGGATATACTTACAAAGTATCCCAACCATCAAGGTTCGTTGGGAACGGCAATCTCCGAGGCTGTTGAACTTGCACTAACCACTCCCGGTTGCAAATATTCGTTAGGCTCGGTGATGAGCCACGTGAGTCTGCATCAAACAGTCATTGGCCTTGAAGCTGAGCGTCAGATGCAGATGGCCGGCGAGTATCCCGACGTTGTGATAGGATGCTTCGGCGGCGGGTCGAATTTCTCGGGAATAGCTTTTCCTTTTATGCGACACAATATTCTCGACGGCAAGTCGACACGCTTTGTGGCAGCCGAGCCTGAATCGTGTCCCAAGCTAACTCGTGGAAAATTCTGTTACGACTATGGTGATGAAGCCGGATATACCCCTCTCATGCCAATGTTCACTTTAGGGCATAAATTCAAACCTGCCAACATACATGCCGGAGGATTGCGCTATCATGGAGCCGGGGTTGTTGTGTCGCAGCTTCTCAAGGATGGGCTTATGGAGGCGGTGGATGTGAGCCAGCTCTCCTCGTTTGAGGCCGGACTTCTTTTTGCCAAGGCCGAGGGTATTGTGCCTGCTCCCGAATCCTGTCATGCCATCGCCGCCGCAATACGTGAGGCTGAACGTTGTAAGTTGAGCGGTAGTCCCGAGGTTATATTATTCTGCCTTTCGGGGCACGGTCTTATGGATATGTCGGCTTATGACCAATATCTTTCGGGGAGTCTTACAAATTATACCATTACCAATGAAAGTATAGAACAAAATGTATCACAATTATAATGACGAAGCGAGGAAGTGTATGATGTATGTTCACGGTTTTGCCTCTTCAGGCTCTTCGGGGACGGTGATGGCTCTACGTCGTCATTTTCCGGGGTGGCGTGTTGTTGCTCCCGACCTCCCTGTCGACCCTTTTGAGGCTATGGACTTGTTGCATGCTACGATTGAGCGTGAAAATCCTGTTGTGGTGGTGGGAACTTCCATGGGCGGAATGTATGTGCAGCAGTTGCGTGGTGTACGGCGTATTATTGTTAATCCCTCGTTTGAGATGTCGCGGTCGCTTCTTTTTGGGAAGATGGGGCGAAACAAATACACCTCTAAGCGCAAGGATGGTGCTACGGAATTTCGTATAGACAAGGCTGTTGTTGAGCGTTTCAAACTGATGGAGCGTGGGCAGTTCGATGGTATCACCGACGAGGATAAAAGGCTTGTGGTGGGGCTTTTCGGTGATAAAGACCCGGTGGTGCATTTTCGTCCTCTCATGGCTGAGTATTACGGCGAGGAGCGTTGTCTTTGGTTCAAAGGCGAGCATCGTCTTAATGATGAGATTGTGAAGAGGGTGCTTGTACCGCTTATAGAATCTCTTATGAGTGATTGACAGGGTTGCTCTGTTCTGTCTCT
>JAFSAT010000020.1 GCA_017442185.1 Bacteroidaceae bacterium | reverse complement strand
TGTTGTCAAGGATCGTCGTGCTTCGGAGAAGATTAACTTCCGTCCCGAAAGCGAGTGCAAAGGTAAGGCAAAAAATTTACCTACCAAAATATTTTGCAACTTTTTTTTGATTTTTTTCAAAATTTTTATTTCCGAAAGAAATTCAAACGATGCTCAATATGTCAATGCACGATTGCTTTTGGAATCGCCAAAATGGCGCCGAAAACGTTTGCAAAGTAACACCTTTTTTTTCAACTACGCAAACTTTAATGCAAAAAAAATTATCACTATAATCGAACTTTTTTGTATCGCACAGGGTTTCAATGAATTACAAGTTGAGAAATTTTATTGCAGATTTCCTTCCTTAATATATAGCGTCTGGTATTCATCGAAAATAAAGCACAAATATGCTTATTTACAATTTAATCGACATTATTTATATCTTGTCTGAAAAAGATATGAGTATAGAATTAAGGACTATAAATATTCTCAGGCTGTATCATTATATATATATATATGTACAGCCTGAGAATATCAGATTTTCATACTTATCACTTGTGCGATAAGTATCGTTCTGCTTCAAGAGCAGCACGACATCCGCTTGCTGCTGCATTTATCGCCTGACGATAATGTGGGTCGGCAACATCACCTGCCACAAAAACACCGGGAATAATTGTTCTCACTCCACTTTCATCAGAGGGTACAAAATAACCTGTTTCGTCGGTTTTAAGATATTTTTTAAATATATCGGAGTTGGGTTTATGTCCGATGGCCAAGAAGAATCCGTCGATTGGAAGATCATAGTGTTTCTCATCTGCCTCGCCTTTTCGTTTAACAAGATGAGCTCCCTCAACTCCATTCTCGCCATACAGTCCTTCGGTATTATGTTCAAACAGCACCTCAATCTTGGGATTAGACATTGTACGCTCTTGCATTGCTTTGGATGCACGCAAGTATGGTTTGCGCACAATAAGATATACCTTTGCTGCAAGCGATGCCAGATAATTGGCCTCTTCGCAAGCGGTATCGCCGCCTCCTACCACTGCAACAATCTTTTTGCGATAGAAGAATCCGTCGCATGTGGCGCAGGCACTCACTCCCATACCTTGGTATTTTATCTCATCGGGAAGTCCCAAATATTTTGCTGTTGCTCCTGTGGCTACAATAACCGTATCAGCATCAATTACACTACCATCGTCAAGTGTTATCTTATAGGGATATGATTCAAAATCAACCTCGGTTACACTACCCTGACGCACATCCGCACCAACATTAACAGCCTGCTTGCGCATATTCTCCATAAGTTCGGGGCCAGTTATGCCATCGGGAAAACCGGGAAAATTCTCAATCACCGTTGTTGTTGTCAATTGCCCTCCGGGCTGCATTCCTTCGATGAGCACAGGCGCAAGGTTTGCACGCGAAGCATAAATTGCTGCGGTATAACCTGCCGGGCCCGAACCGATAATCAAACATTTTGTCTTATTCATAATATATTATTTATACTTAGAAGTTATTTAAATTTCTAAAAAATATTTTCTTAAAAGAAACTGTATTGTTTGTTTCGTCATTTTTTATATTCTAAAATATCTGTTTATCTCTTTTTTGCGGTTGCATAGCTCGCCATGCGCCCTTAAAAAAAACATCCTGTTTGCTCTATAAAAAATTTAGCGATATAAATAAACTGTTTCTTATTAAATTAATTAATCATACATATTTATAACCTCGGCACTCTTTAGCAGTTCTGCGGGGCATACGAACTGACTGTTTTCAAATTTGCATTCTCTTTTATATCCGTTTATTGAAATTTTTGCACAATCGCTCACGTTGGTATACAGATATATCCGCTTTGGGCGCAGCGTCTTCATATCCAGAATAATGAGCACCTCATCAAAATCAACAGTCTCTTGCTGTGGACGCAGTGTTACCTCCATATTGCCCGAGCGAGCTTCGGCAGAGCAAGTGTAACCATTCTTGTATAACTGCATAAAGTATAGTGGCGATAGATTTTGCATCTCGTTGCTGTTTGCTTTTGTTACATACACTTCATTTGACTGTGTCATATAAGTCCACTGAAGTTCACCGTCACACCACACTTGCATCTCATTCATCTTTAAGCTGTACCGTTGCAATTTATTTTCATCGGCACAGCTGTCCATTAAAAAAGTTCCTTCGTCGGTAAACTGAACATCTCCATTCCCATCACATACCGAATATGAAAATTCCATCTGCACACCTGCATCAGCCATCAAATTCTCGACGGCCTTATCGAGTAGTTTTATTGCAAAATCTTTACTATCATCGGCAAAAAGATTTGCATGCGACAGCACAAAAAACAGCAAAGGCAAAAGTTTTTTCATAAAGCAGTTAACATTATATCAATTGTCATTATTTAAAATTGATTTAAGACGAAATTCAAGGTCGGCCTCATCGGGGCATAAAACCTGACGCGGCTTTGCGCCATCCTGCTCACCCACTATGCCCATTCGGCACAATTGATCCATTATACGTCCGGCACGGTTAAATCCTACATTGAATTTTCGCTGCACCACCGAGGTTGACCCATGCTGACTAGTCACCACAAACCGTGCAACCTCTGCAAACATAGGGTCGAGTTTGTCGGAAGTAACCGCATCGCCACGCGATGTAGCTGCAGCGCCATCGCTTCCATTGCTCTCATCCGGCTCGGGAAGAATGTAAGCCGACGGATAACCTTGTTGCTTGGCAATGTAGGCGCACACGCGCTCTACTTCGCGCGTTTCTACAAGGGCACATTGCACACGCACAGGGTCGTTGCCTGCAAGGAAAAGCATATCTCCGCGCCCCTGCAACTGATTGGCACCCGGACATTCGAGAATAGTGCGAGAATCCACCTGAGATATTACACGGAAAGCCATGCGAGCCGGGAAATTCGCTTTTATCGTACCCGTTATTATATTTGTTGTAGGACGTTGCGTTGCAATTATCATGTGTATTCCCACGGCGCGTGCCTTTTGCGCGATACGCGCAATGGGCATCTCAACCTCTTTTCCCGCAGTCATCATAAGGTCGCCATACTCATCTATTATAACCACTATATAAGGCATAAATCGGTGACCTTTTGTAGGCAATAACTCTTTTTTAATGAACTTCTCATTATAATCTTTCACAGAACGCACCTTTGCCGCTTGCAACAAACGGTAGCGATTATCCATTTCGGTACAAAGAGATTTCAGAGTGCGAACCACCTTGGTTACATCCGTTATGATAGGGTCGTCCTCTCCATCTAGTTTAGCAAGAAAATGCTTTTCAATTACATTATAGAGGCTAAGCTCCACCATCTTGGGGTCAATCATCACAAATTTCAGATACGCAGGATGCATCTTGTATAGCAATGATGTTATTATAGCATTAAGTCCAACAGACTTACCCATACCTGTTGCACCCGCCACAAGCAGGTGGGGCATTTTTGCCATATCCACCATAAACACTTCGTTTGTGATTGTTTTTCCAAGGGCAAGCGGAAGCGCCATGTCTGTTTCTTTAAACTTACGGCTGTTAAGCAACGACATCATCGGAACAATCTGCTTATTTGCGTTTGGAACCTCTATGCCGATTGTACCTTTGCCGGGGATTGGTGCTATGATACGTATGCAGAGTGCAGCCAATTTCATTGCAATATCATCCTCGAGAGTGCGTATTTTTGAGATGCGCACCCCCGGCGCCGGTGTTATCTCGTAAAGAGTGATGGTTGGGCCGACTGTTGCCTTTATCGAGCTTATTTCTATTCCAAATTCACGAAGCGTTGCCACAATCTCATCCTTCTTCACATTTTGTTCATACATATCTATCGACTGCACAGCCGTATCATATTTATCAAGAAGGTCGAGTGTTGGTGGCTTATAGTAGCTTAATTCATCCTTAGGATTTATCGGACGATTCATATTTCCTCCTGTATCATCGTCGCCTACCGGCTGTTCGATGTCCATTATTATATCTGCATCATCAGCAGCGGTTTCTTTCGCAGCAACGGGTTCTTCTGCCACAGTGTCAACATTTTCTTTGTCCGACTCATCGGGATATTCCAAAGTAACCGCCTTATCATTATCGACCATCTCGGCATTATCATCATTATCAATATCTTCGGTGGAGGATTCCACTTGAAAATCCACCGACAAGGCCGATGGCTCTTCACTGTCCGCGACAGATTCATTCTCTGCTCCATTTTCGACACTTTCGTTATCTTCACTCTCTCTTGCATCTTTTTTCAAAAATGCAAACGAGAATAACTTGCGCAACCACACCACAGTCTCACGTGTCAGATATATCATAAAAAACAGCAGAGTCACTGCAAGGATAAGCATCACACCCACCACACCTGTTTGTTGCAACAGCCATTCAACAACCATCTCACCATGCGCTCCGCCGGGTGACATAAAACTTCCGGCCAACACATCACCAAGCGTGAAAGAGAAAAACACCGAGCCCCACAATATCCCAAAGAGTACAGCTATAAGCCATTTAACCAACGGAGGACGGCGCAAATTCATCAAGCGCAACGCTATCACAGCAAGCATTGGCACAATAAGCACACTGGCCCAACCGAAACATTGGTTCACCAGATAATCGGCCACCACGGCACCACCCCTGCCCGTTGTACTCTCAACCTCCGCTACCGCCTCACTAACAGCGTCAACAGCACTTTGATCGGCTCCATCCGAAAAGAAAAACGACAAAAACGAAAAACATAAAAAAACAGCAATCGCAGCAAGCACAATGCCAAGCACAAACTTTGTGTTTGCATCGTTCATGAATAATATAAATTTCCGAAAAGCACCGGGCTCTTTCGCAACAATTTTCTTAGCCATATATAACAGATTATGTATAAACAAATAAACACATATTATATCAAAAGCACTGCACAAACAGATAAAATTTGCACAGTACATCCAAAATAGCAAATGCGAAGATAACAAAAAAATGAATAACTTAACAACTACACTATGCTATTTTTTTGTAACTTCGCGGCAAATTACGCAACAACAAATTAAAAAGGTCGTCGGCCATCTAAAAACAGAAAAACATTATGACAAAAAAAGAAGATATTGTTTTTTCGCGCAATACCATAGAATTTGTTACCGTGGCAGCAGAATTCTGCGCCTATCTTGAACGCTGCAACGAGCACACTCGCAAAGACTTCACAGACACAATGCTCAAACTGTTACCCCTCCTATACTTAAAAGCACAGATGCTGCCCGACGACGACCGCATCGAGGATGACACCCTTCAAGACTTTGTGACAGAAGACAGTTACGAGATTCTGCGCATCACCATCGCCGAACTTTTAGCCGAAAAAGACGCCTACCTCGACGTCTTTGTGGCCGAAATGAAATACAGCGATACCCCGGTCACAAAAAACATCTCAGAAGACCTTGCCGACATATATCAAGATATAAAAAACTTCATAAGCCTCTTCCGCTTAGGCATCAACGAAACAATGCACGATGCCATAGTAGAATGTAACAGCCACTTTCGTCAATATTGGGGACAAATATTGGTAAACACCCTGCGTGCCCTGCACGAGTCAAAATACAACTGTCCCGACGACGACCCCGAAAACACCTTTACCGAAGATGATATTTAAAAGCCATATCGACAAAAACGAAATATCCGGAATGCCAACCATCCTGTTTCAAGGCCGGATAATAACCATCGACACCCCCGAAAATGCCGATAAAGCCATACGCGCCCTGTACAAAGAGCCATTGATTGGAATAGACACAGAGACACGCCCCACATTTCGTAAAGGCACACACCACAATGTATCATTGCTACAACTGTCAACAGCAGACACCTGCTTCCTGTTCCGTCTCAACCGCATAGGGTTGCCCAAGTCAGTCATATCACTTCTCGAAGATAAAAATATAACAAAAGTAGGCCTCTCACTTCACGACGACTACCACGCCCTCGTCAAGCGACAGAAATTCACCGCAGGCAGCTTCCTCGACCTTCAAAAATATGTAACCGATTTTGGAATCGAAGAGATGAGTCTGCAAAAAATATTCGCCATCATATTTGGCCGACGCATATCAAAAAGCCAGCAGCTCACAAATTGGGATGCCGACGTACTCACCGACCGACAAAAGCTCTATGCAGCCACCGACGCATGGGCCTGCCTAACCATATACAACCATCTGGAAACACTGAAGAAACAAAAATAAGAAATGGAAAAAGCCGTAATACTAAAGCGAGGAAAAGAAGAATCACTGCAACGCTTCCACCCATGGATATTCTCGGGTGCGATACAACGCATCGAAGGCTCCCCCGAAGAGGGCGATACAGTCACAGTCTACACCAACGACCATCGATTCATTGCTCGCGGACACATTCAAGCCGGCAGCATAACCGTGCGCGTGCTCACCTTCAAAGACGAACCGATAACCTACGATTTCTACCTAAATCGCATATCCATCGCCTACAAACTGCGCACAAGCATAGGAATAGCCGAAAATCCCACAAACGACACCTACCGATTGATTCATGGCGAGGGCGACAATCTTCCCGGCCTCATAGTAGACATATACGGCGACACAGCAGTGATGCAGGCACACAGTGTAGGCATGCACATCAATCGCGAGCAGATAGCCCGTGCACTTAAAGAGACCTTAGGCAGCAGGCTCAACAACATCTACTACAAATCAGACACAACCCTGCCCTACAAGGCCGATATCGACAAAAGCAACTACTACCTGTCAGGCGGCAATGCAAGCAACATATCCATCGAGAATGGTCTGAGATTCCACATCGACTGGTTACGCGGACAAAAAACAGGATTCTTTGTCGACCAACGCGAAAATCGTTCACTTCTCGAAAAATACGCCAAAGGACGCAAGCTCCTCAACATGTTCTGCTACACAGGCGGTTTTTCAATATACGCCCTGCGCGGCGGTGCCGAATTAGTGCACTCCGTCGACAGCTCATCAAAAGCAATCGACCTTACGAACGCCAACGTCGCAATAAACTTTCCCAACGACACACGCCATGCAGCCTACGCAGAGGACGCTTTCGACTACTTAGAGCGCATGGGCAACAACTACGACCTTATAATACTAGACCCACCAGCCTTTGCCAAACATCGCGACAGCCTGCGCAACGCCCTTGTAGGCTACCGCCGTCTAAACGCAAAAGCAATAGAAAAGATACAACCCGGCGGAATAATTTTCACATTCTCATGTTCACAAGTCGTAAGCAAAGAGAACTTCCGTACAGCAGTGTTCACAGCAGCAGCAATGGCAAAGCGCAATGTGCGCATACTCCACCAACTGACACAACCTGCCGACCACCCCGTAAACATCTATCACCCCGAAGGAGAATATCTCAAAGGATTAGTGCTATATGTTGAATAATTATAAGAAGCTGATTATATTTAATTGGAAAAGTTTTCTATATATATGGCTTTGTTTAGGCTTCTAAACAAAAAAACACAGAAAATATTTTGCCATTAAGCAAATAAGCGCTACCTTTGCACCTCGAAAGCCATTACACTACATTTTGTTACCAGCAAAGTAAAAATTTAAAAAACATACCACAATGAAAAAAGACATCCATCCCGCAGGATACCGTCCCGTAGTTTTCAAGGACATGTCAAACGGAGATTGCTTCCTTTCGCAGTCAACCTGCAACACCAAGGAGACAATAGAATTTGAAGGTGAGACATACCCTCTTATCAAGCTCGAAATCTCTAACACATCTCACCCTTTCTATACAGGTAAGGCAAAGCTCGTCGACACCGCAGGTCGCGTGGACAAGTTCCTCAGCCGCTACGGCAAGACAATGAAGAAATAACACTTCAAACGACACAAAAATGCAGGGTGTATCAGGGAATATTTCCGGTACACCCTTTTTTATTCCATCCAAGCAGAATATCGTAACAAATTAAAAATACACACCTTATTATATATAAACTGAAAAATAATTAAACAGCCATAAACCAACATTCCGGAAAAGATGAAAAAACACCTGTATATAATAATCACACTCCTTTTGGTTGCGTGCAACAGCAACGACGACAACCTACCACCATATATAGACTCCTCAAACATAAATGCAAACATCGGAGGCGACAAAAACAGCAAACGCACCGAAGTACCCTCAATAAACGACGATGACATCTTCATAGCACACAGCACCACTGTAAACGGCAAAGAGAACATCACATACACCATTTCCCATAACCCCGAACGCAAACACTGCCGTTGGGTAGCATTCACATTCGATGCAAGCAACCGCGCCATAAAATGGAAGCGCGACAATTGGGAGAACACCGAATGGGGAGGCGACCCCTTTCAACCCGACCCCCAAATGCCCGACAATTTTGTATTCACAAAAAACGAAATAAACCACAACGGATATGTACGTGGTCACTTAGTAGCATCATACGACCGCGTATATTCAAAAGAAGCCAACGAACAAACCTTCTACTACTCCAACATATCCCCAATGCTCAGTCGCTTTAACACAGGTAAATGGAGCGACCTCGAACAACTTGTTCAAGGCTGGGGACGAAACAAAGAATTCTGCGATACACTTTACATTGTAAAAGGAGGCACCATAAGAGAAGGAGAATACAAAAGCACCACAAACGACAATAACCTTACCTGCAAAACCATTCCCAACCACTACTTTATGGCACTCCTGTGCAGATACAAAGACACATTCAAAGCAATAGGTTTTATCTTTGAACACAAAAACACCCTTAGCGGAACACTCACCGACTACATTGTGACAATAGACGATTTAGAAGAAAAAACAGGCATAGACTTCTTCTGCAACCTGCCCGACAAATTAGAAAACACCGTAGAACGACAATACAGCATCACACAGTGGCGAGGATTGTAATACAACAAGCCTCAGCACATTACCATTGTGACGGAAAATCGGTGATAACACCATCGACATTCAGTCGGGGCATATCCTCGGGAGTGGCAGGCGTCCACACTTTCACCCTCTTACCATTTTTATGAAAAACATCCACAAGCGAAGGAGGCAAAGTGCGATAAAAGAAATTAAAAGAGGAGATATAATCATATTTCATAAAACTAAAAAAAACAACCCCTCTGTCAAAAGCCAATGGCAATCCCGGGAATTTAAACAGCAACAATTTCTCAAGCGGAAAAGGATGCCCCAGACGATGCAAATTCTCAAGCACACCATCGCTAAACGATTGCACCGACACCCAATCGGCCGCATTATACAGCGCCACCTCATTTATCAACGCCTTAGCAAAGCGTTCAGCATCATCGGCAGCAGTGCATTTGGCATCTATCAACAAACGACATCTTCCATTCACAAGCCACAACACATCGCCCAATGTCGGCACACACTCATCGGTTAACATCCCCGCCCTGTTTTTAAGCCTTAGAGAGCGCAAATCACCGAGCAGCATATCACACACGCGCCCACTGCCATCAGTTTTATCATCAACAGCCTCATCGTGAAACACAACAAGCTCTCCATCCTTGGTAATGCGCACATCAGCCTCAATCACTACCGCACCATCCTCTACCGCCCGGGCTATACAAGCCAACGAATTTTCGGGCAAATCTGCACATACTCCCCCCCTGTGAGCAACCACACACAAGCCATCAAGTTCGGCAGACGTAAGACCTTTGGCACCCCACAATCCATATCCTGCAACACACGCAAATGCTACAATCAGAAAAACCGATAATATCAATAAAAAACAATATACCATTTTCATATACATTTAGAATCTGTTCAGCGGCAAACGCACAGTGAAGCGTGCCCCACCGCCATCATCCACACACTCGGCAGAGATTAATCCACCATGATTGCACACAATCTGACGACACACAGCAAGACCAATCCCCTCACCATTTTGTTTGGTCGTAAAGAAAGGCGTAAAGAGATTCTCAGCCACCTCGGGCAGAAAACCACCTCCGTTATCCTCAACCGCAGAAACCAACCATCGTTTATCATCCGAAACGGCAACCTTCATTCTTATCAATGCAGCATCTGTGTCAAAGGCATTCTTCAGCAAATTAATAAAAACCTGCTCCATTTGCGTAATATCAATATGCAACATAATATCTCGACAATCAATATCATAAACAACCTCTCGCGAACAATTCTGTCGTGAGGAAAAAAGTTTCAGCACCCCCCTGAAAAAATCATCCGCACGCACCGTCTGAACCACAGGTGCAGCAATCCCCGACAGCCGGCGATACCTTTGAACAAATTGCATAAGGCCGTTGGCTCTGCGACTTATTGCCATTATTGCAGTGCGCACATCCTCTTGCGTCACATTATCCTCTACACCCTGCATAATATTTTCGGCCAACATATCAGAGAGAGAGACAACGGGAGTTAGTGAATTCATAATCTCGTGTGTCAGCACCCTTATCAGGCGCTGCTGTGCATCAATCTCACTCTGCTTGAGGATAGAGACAACACTTTGCAAACTGTATAATTTATAACAAATACCACGGACAAAGATATTTGTGAGTGAGGCAGCATACTGTCGCTCCTCGCCATTGTGCATAGTAAAAGAGACAAGAGCGTTGCTACCCCTTCTAAGTTCCTTTAATTGTAAAGGCAACGACGGATGCAACACTGCAAGCTCTTCAATTGTCCCGAATCTGAATCCGCACAGTCCCTCGACAGCAGCCCTGTTCATCCAACGGACACGGTCATCGGCATCTGTGGCTATTAAAACAGAATCCACTTTAGAGAGAAGAGCATCATAAAAATGCGTCTCTCCCTCGTGTCGGTGTTCACTCTCGCGAAATTCGCGAATGACAGCGTTTATCTCCTCGGCCATTCGGCGCTCCTCGCCGCTTAACTTATCCAATGAATATTGCAAACTGAAATCACCCACACGAACCGCTTCAAGCATCTGTCTTAATCTGCGGATGCTTTTATTATAGAATATATTTTGCAAAAAACCCATCAGATACCGTGTTTATCAATTTTTCTGTATAATGCGTAACGTGTTATTCCCAGAAGTTCGGCAGCCATCGACATATTTCCGTTGCACTGTTCCAGCGCCCTGCGTATAGCATTGCACTCCAACTGCTCTAAATTGAGTGTCTCTTTTAATACATCTTGCTGTCTGTGCATGCTTTCTTCCGAAGGAAACGGAGAGCCCGGGTCTATCACCCACCGCTCCATACAATGTTGCAGTTCGCGCACATTGCCGGGAAAAGTATATCCCAAAAGGCGCCTCTCCTCATCTTCTGATAAATCTTTAACATCCACCTTATACTTTTTGGCATACATATTCAAAAAGTGTCGCGCCAACAAAAGAATATCTTTGCCACGTTCACGCAAAGGCGGCAAATGTATTTCGATAGTATTCAAACGATAGAGCAAATCCTCGCGGAAACAGCCCTTTGCCACATAATCGGCAAGATTGGCATTTGTGGCAGCTATAATACGTATGTCCACCTTACGCACCTTGGTTGAACCCACACGCGATACCTCTCGTTTATCTATCACCGTGAGCAGTTTCTGTTGCATGGCGAGCGACAGATTGCCAATCTCATCCAGAAAAAGCGTACCACCGTCGGCAAGTTCTACTCTTCCGGCTTTTGCCGATGAAGCCCCCGTAAAAGCCCCCTTCTCGTATCCGAATATTTCACTCTCAAAAAGGCTTTCGGGAATACATCCTAAATCAATTGACACAAAAGGCTTTTTGCAACGTGCCGACATACGATGAATCTCGTGTGCGGCAACATCCTTTCCCGAGCCATTCTCACCTGTAAGTAAAATATTTGCATCGGTGGATGCCACGCGCATCATGCGACACCTCAGCTCCCTCATCGGTTGCGATTCTCCAATGAAATTCACCCCCTCGATATTATCATCAGGAATAACAGCATCCGTTTCGTATGCTTTTGAATTTTGCATTGCCACCCTGCTCCGCTTCAAATCAACCGCTGCATGTATCGTTTCGAGCAATCTTTTATTCTCCCAAGGTTTAGGGATAAAATCCACCGCGCCGGCCTTTATAGCCCTTACAGTCTTTTCGGTGCTCACGTATGCCGTCATAAAAATAACCACACTTGTGGGGTCGTGTTCAAGAATACGAGTGAGCCATTCATAACCCTCTTCGCCGCTCATACTGTCGCGCTTGAAATTCATATCCAGCAGAATAACATCCGGATGAAAATAATCCATAAATTCTATTATACGCTCCGGGCCTCTGATTGCACGAACGGCATCTGTCCACGGGCGCAAAAGCATATTCAGCGACAACAGAATATCTTCGTTGTCGTCCACTATCAGAATTTTACCTTTACATTCCATTGTCTATGATAAGAATCGAGTATATCAGCATTCAAAGTTAATCCAAACAAACACCAAAAGGTAAAAGCTGTTTCGTTATTTTTTTATGTTCAAAATATAACGATATAAATTTAAACAGCGTCTAAGTCTGAAACAACAATGCGAATATAAAACTTTTTCTAAAAATAATAAATACGCTCTTCAAATATTTGGAGCAAGCTCCGCAGTTTGTGCATAAACACTATGTGCGTATGTGCGATTGCGCACACGTGGTGTGCGCAATCGCACTTTCCAAGCGCCGGCCCGACATCACATAAACCACTCTTTATCAACACAATGCACCCATTGGTACAGTTTTTGTATTATATAAATTGAGCGCACCGCCCAAAGGCACTCTACATAAAAACCATTTTTACGAACATAACCCCATTTACAGATGAGAACTATTTCAATCATATTATTGCAAATTATATCCTTGCCGATATATTCGCTTGCCTGCGACACATTGATATTAGACCTCCGACAAACGATTGCATTGGCCCAAAAGCAGTCGGCAATGGTGCGCAGTGCACGCCACACATATCTTTTACAATATTGGAACCATCGCTCCCATCGTGCCAACTATCTGCCATCGGTAAATATATCATCAATGCCATATATAAATAATGAAATAAATAAAATCACGCAAGGCGACGGCACATCGCGTTTCATCAGCCAAAGTCAATTTGGTGGCGATATATCCATAAACATCAGCCAAAATATAGCCATTACGGGCGGCACACTCTTTATGAAAAGCAACATCAACTATCTGCGCGAGATGGAGAATAAAATGAATATGTTCAGCACAATACCCATAAGCATAGGCTACACACAAACCATCCTCGGTTACAATTCCCTCAAATGGAGCAGACGCATCGAACCGCTTCGCTTTGCCGAGGCCAAAAAGAACTATTCCGAAGCATTGGAACTTGTGTCCGTGCAGGCATGCCGCTATTTTTTCGGCCTTGCAACAGCCATCAGCACAGCCCAAACGACGCAAGCAAATTTCGCAAACGCCGACACCCTTTATCGCATGGCACAAGGACGATACAAATTAGGAACAATCACCGAGAATGAGATGCTGCAACTCGAGATACGCCGCCTTGCAGAGGAGACAAATGCAATGGATGCACAAATAACAAAAGAGGAAGAATTACAAAATTTTCGCTCTTTTTTGGGATTGTCGCAAGAGACCTCAATACACCTGATTCTGCCCGACAGCGTGCCGCAATTCAGCGTCCCTGCTCACGAAGCACTCAGCCGGGCAATACAAAAAAGCCCCACCCCCGTATATTATGAACGCATGCGTCGCGAGGCACGCAGCAACCTTGCCGCAGCAAAGGCCGATGCAAGACTAAAGGCCGACATTTATCTGCAATTCGGGCTATCACAAACGGGAACCACTCTTGGCAACGCCTACAACCTACCGATGACGCAAGAGTATGGAAGCATCTCAATCACCCTGCCCATACTCGATTGGGGACGCGGAAAAGGCAAAATACATGTGGCACGCTCACAACAAGAACTTACAAACATCCAAGCGGAACAAGGAATGGAAGACTTCAGACAGAATGTGCTGAAGCTCGTATCACAATTCAACATGCAGGCACGCAAAGTACACATAGCCCGCTTGACAGAGAAGCGAGCCGACCATCGCCACACTGTGGCCATGCGTCTCTACATAATGGGACAAAACACTCTTCTCGACCTCAACGATGCCGTCGCCGAAAGAGATTCAGCCCGCCGCTCCTATCTTAATGCAATGAACACCTTTTGGGGCCTCTACTACACACTCCGCAGCATCACCGGATACGACTTCTACAAACAATGCGAAATAACCGAACAACTACCAATAAAATAAAAAAACATGGACATTAAAAGAGCGCCACGCCCGTGGTACAAAAAGTACAGCACACAAATATCAGCCACACTCCTACTCGCAGCAATTATCATCTACACAATATACGTGGCCCTCTCGCCCCGTCAAATGATTATAGACAGCGAGCGTGTGAGAATAGCCGAGGTCAAGGAGACAGCCTTTATAGAATTTGTAGAGTCCGAAGGGGTGATTCAGCCAATAAAAACAATACAACTGAACGCCTCCGAGAGCGGTTATGTCGAACAAATAGCCTGCGAAGAGGGAGCAATGCTCCATCAAGGCGATACAATACTTATACTCAACAATCCCGAGCTTCTGCGCTCCATCGACGAAGAGCGCCAAGAGTGGGAAAAAAGCAAACGCAGCCTGCACGAGCAAAAAATAGAGATGGAACAAAGAAGCATTAACCTAAGAATACAAACCCTCGAACAAGAGTATCAGATAAACACCCTCAAGCGCAAACTCACACAAAGCCGCGAAGAGTACTCAATGGGCATAAAAAGCCGAGCCGAACTTAACATTGTGGAGGCCGAGAATGAATATCTGCACAAAAGACTTACACTGCAGATACAAAGCCTCAGGCACGATTCGGCAACCACAGCCCTGCGCCGCGAAATTATCGAAGCCGAGCATAAAGCTGCCCTGCGCCGACTGCAAAATGCAACAAAAAGAACCGAGAGGCTTGTCATAAGAGCACCCTGCGACGGACAGTTGGGACACTTGAACCTAATCATCGGACAGCAGATAGCAGCAGGAAACAAAGTAGGTGAACTTAAAATAATGAATCAATATAAAGTAAGCACACAGCTGAGCGAATATTTTATCGAACGAATATTCCCCGGTCAGCCGGCAACAATAATACAAAGAGAGGATACATTCAATCTGCACGTCAGCCGCGTGATGCCCGAGGTTAAAGAGCGTAAATTCGCCGTAGACCTTTTATTCAACGACTCCACACCCCACAATATACGCCTCGGGAAAAGCTACCTTGTGAAAATAGAACTTGCACAACCCGAGCAGACGATTGTAATTCCGCGAGGCGACTTTTACGCAAAGAGCAACGGCCTGTGGATTTTCCGCCTCCAAGAGGGCACCAACATAGCCCGACGTACCGAAATTGAACTTGGCCGTCAGAACCCCGAACAATTTGAAGTAATAAAAGGGCTTAAGCCCGGCGACCGTGTAATTACAACCGGTTACAACCAAACAGGTAACGCCGAGGAGATTATAATCGAGCCATAATGTCCATGAACACAACAATCAAATATATATCAAAAATAACCGTTAAATAATAAACACAAGAAACAAGACCCATCATGTTGATACACTATTTAAAAATCGCTTGGCGAAACCTCATAAAATATAAAACACAGAATATAATCTCGATACTGAGCATCGCAGTGGGCACAGTGTGCTTTGCAATAACCCTGCAAGCCATGAAAAGCGTAATTGCCGACATCTATTTTCAAGAGATAGACAGAGGCACAGCAAGTGTAAATGTATATAAAATGACCGAAGAGCAATATAAGAATCGAAAGACATTGGATGATAATTTTGCAGACATACAACACGCAGGCGAGGAGACGTTGGACGCAAATTTTGTAAAACGTCTCTACTCACATCACCTGCCATCCATGCGCGAGGTTCTATTCATGTCTTATCAAATGAAATGCGACGTCAGATACGAAGCAGAAAACGGCAACAAAAAAACATTGCAAACATATATCGCACGATGCTCGCCACGCCATTTTCACTATTACAGATATTATTCCGCAATAACCTCAGAGAGAATCCCCGAGCTTCGCCAAGGTGACATTCTCATCAGCGACGATGTTCGCGATAAAATCTATGGAAAAGGAGCCGACCCACGCGGCTGCATAGTATATAATCCCCAGAATGGCAACCCACAAACCATCCGCGACGTTGTAAAAACCTCGGAACGTTTAGGAGACTTGTATATGGGTACGGTTTTTTATGTCGACAGCCTGCCAAGCCACAATTTCCGTTTTTATAGATTGAGTATAGAACTTGCCCGGGGAACAACCCCTCAACAATTACAAAAAGAGCTTACACGAGCAATGCCCGAATACTACTTCACCTACACTATAAACGACTTTGACTGGAGCGACGAGGGCATTCTCTTCGTTACATTTATAACAGCCATTCTATTCTTAGGATGCAGCGTGTTGCTCATTGCAATAACCGGATATTTTAAAATGCAGGTGCAACTATTCTCGCTTCGTTCGCGCGAGCTTGCACTACGCCGCACTATGGGCGCACACCCCCGTCAGCTTGTGACGCTGTTGATTATGGAAATTATCATAATCTTCATATCAGCAACAGTTATCTCATTCTGCATAACAGCATTTTTGGCCGATTATGCACTACCCATAATGAGTAACATACACCAAAAGCTCGCCATAAACATCGATGCAATCTACAACCTTCAAATATGGATTATATTAATCACTCTATCCATTACAATGCTCGCCGCCACTATAATAGTTTACAAGCAACTGCGCGTGCCGGTGGGAATGCGCATAGGACGCAGCGGACATCCGCGCACTGTGGGACAAAGTCTTATACTGAGCGTTCAACTTGCAGTGAGCATGATACTTATTCTTGCAATGCTCGGTCTCTTCTATCTTATATACGATACCGTCATACAGCAATCAGACAGATTACCGGAAAATCTATCCCCCTATCGTCGTGCCCTTATTCTCGACAAAGGTTTAATGGATGGCAAAATCCCCGACTTTTACAACAGACTGATACAAACCGAAGAGATTGAACATATAAGCAATTTATTCGACGTAAGTTGCAAGTCAACAATTGTAGACACCAATCTTGTGCCACGCACCATAGAGTATAAAGATGAAAATGGCACAGTGACCGAGCACAACTATTTTTTCACAATTTCCGACGAAGAGATATTCGACAGGCTCGATATTGAGATTACGCCGTTCAGCCCCACCGACGAACAGCAAATGGCACGCATCACGGCAGTATACGTGCCCACCGAGGATGTCAAACGCCTGCGCGATAAATGGAAGCTCTCCCCCACTTCAGACATTCGTACCACAAACATCTATAATAACCGTAGCTACACACTCATAGGATACACCAAGCCTCTGCCCTACTACCATTCTCATTCCCGCCGCAATTATGCTCCCGTTCTTTGGATAGTAGACAACAAAGCCAACCCAATGAACACAAACCTATCCGGAGGAATAACCACATTCCACATAAAGCCACAATACATAATATTCCCCAAAAAAGGAAAAACAGAGAAAGGCAAAGAGAGCATCATTGCTCTATACAAAGAGGCGCAGCCATTCGACATGAACGACATTATGATAAACAGTCTCTACGAAGCGTGGTTTGATACGATGAAACTCATGGAAATGTTTAGCAACCTCGGCTTTCTGCTTGTGTTCGTGTCGATACTCTGCATTGTTTCAAGCCTCTATTCAAATATCTCACTCGAAAGCCGTGCACGAGAGAAAGAGGTTGCGCTACGCAAGATTCACGGAGCTAAAAGACGCGACATAATGCACCTGTTTGGTAAATACTATATACGTCTGCTGCTTATCGCTGCTACATTTGTATTCATCATCGAAGCGGCAATAGTTGCAATACTGAATCAATACAGTTTCGACTTTGAGTCGGAGCATTGGACATTTACAATAATCTCCTTTCTATTGTCCACATTCATTGTGACATTTGTAACCCTTGCCACCATAGGCCACAAAATATATAAAATAAGTAGAATTAAAGCGGCCGATATAATAAAAAAAGAGTAAACATAAACCGAGCCATAAAAGAATCTCACACAAAGAAACCGTTAAATATATATCGTCATTTTTCACGGAGCAAAAATTCAAATAACAATAAAAAACGAAAAAAGTTATGATTACACTCAAAAATATCAAGAAAATCTTTAAAACCGAAGAGGTTGAAACATGGGCACTGCAAAATGTAAACCTCGAAATAAAAAAAGGAGAATTTGTAGCCATCATGGGCCCCAGCGGATGCGGAAAGTCCACACTGCTGAATATCCTCGGACTGCTCGACACTCCAACAGAGGGAACATATCTGTTAGACGGAAAAGATATAAGCAGCATCGACGAAGATACACGCACCGACATCAGAAAAGGTCTGTTGGGCTTTATCTTTCAGAGTTTCAACCTTATCGACGAACTTAATGTGACAGAGAATGTGGAGCTGCCTTTGCTCTATATGAACTATCCCAAAAAGGAGCGCCGCCAAAAGACAGCCAATGTTATTGAACGTGTTGCAATGACACATCGCGCCAAACATTTTCCGGCGCAGCTATCGGGCGGACAGCAACAGCGTGTGGCCATTGCCCGTGCGGTAATATCACACCCGGCCATAATATTGGCCGACGAACCAACCGGTAATCTCGACTCCAAACACGGAGCCGAGGTTATGGAGCTTCTCAGAGAACTGCATAAAGAGGGTACAACCATCATAATGGTGACACACTCACAGCACGACGCAAATTATGCCGAACGTATAGTGAATCTCTTCGACGGTGAGATTGTATCTGAAATTGAAATGTAGTCACGCAATAATCTCAGGCTGCGCAAGGATTTTTATGCTATCCTTGCGCAGCCTGAATCCTCTATCACTTGCGTTTGCGAAGTGCCTTTACTGTTGTCGACCCCACAATACCATCGCTATATATTCCCGACACTTTTTGAAATGTACGCAAAGCCCTCAATATCTCACCATCATAGAGTACGGTGCCATCCGCAGCATATATAATATCATTCTCGTCGAGATATAGTTTTTTCACAAGGATACCGGCAAGCGTCTTTACATCTGTCCCCGAATCGCCCTGCATTATCACCCTATCGCCAAGTTTATATCTCTTTACCTCGTATTTCACCTTGGCTGCACTCTTGGGCTTAGCTTTGCTTTTTGCCTTTGCGCCGCTCTTTTTTGCGGATGCTTTTTTTGATTTTTTTGCACTCTTTTTACCGCTATCGGCAACGTCGCGCCCCTTCACTGTTTTTGATTCGGCTGATGACGGCATAACAATTCCGCGCCGTATTATATCGGCAGTTGTTGCTTTACTGCGATAAAACTGAGCCGATGCCGAGCATGGCAACAGCAACAACATAGCAAACAACGCTCCTAAGATAATTTTATTCGCCATTGAGACACCTTTCAAAAGGTTGCGGAATCACAGTCTCGAAACGCAGCACCTTACCCGTAACCGGATGGCGGAAACAGAGTATATAAGCATGTAATCCCAAACGACGCATACTATCATCATTGCTGCCATATTTGCGATCGCCAACCACAGGATGCCCCATTCCGGCCATGTGCACACGTATCTGATTCTTACGCCCCGTCTCAAGCTCAAGTTCAAGCAACGAATATCCGCCACCTCGGCGCAACACTCTGAAATGTGTGACAGCATATTTTCCGCCATTGTCAACCGGACTCGAGTGTGTCACAAAATGCTTATCCTCGGTAAGCCACGAACGTATGGTTCCATCATCCTGTTCAACCTCACCCGACACAAGAGCCACATATCGTCGGTCGGCAACAAGCTCCTGCCACCCCTTTACAAAAGACTGCTGTGTCTGCACATCCTTTGCATATAGCATAAGTCCCGACGTATCGCGGTCGAGACGATGCACCACATGCGAAGTACAACGCCCGCCACCTTTCTCCAAATAGCGATTCAGCACCGTCTGCACAGTCTCTTGGCGTGTATTATTACTCATCGAGAGCAATCCCGGACGCTTGTCAATAACAAGCAGATAAGCATCCTCATATACAATATCAAGGTCGTTACTGTGAAACGACATCTTGTGTTTGCTGCGGTCAATCTGCACCGTCTCTCCGGGATGCAATTCCGTCAGCGGATAGGTAGTAATCTTATTATCTACAAGAACCACTCTGTTTGTAATCAGAGCCTTGGCTCTGTTACGGCTGATTCCGTACATTTTAAGCATTATGAATGGAAGCAGCTGCATGGGTTCTGTCACTTTGAAAGTGAGCATATTGCTTATTTTTTTTCGCATATTTCAAGAAGCTGTTTAAATTTATTGTCAGTCGTTATCCCTTCTCTCAAGCAACACCACATTCTCGACGTGATGCGTATGGGGGAACATATCCACTGGCTGCACAGCCGCCACACGATAATCCTTGTCGAGCATAGCAAGGTCGCGTGCCTGTGTCGCCGGGTTACAGCTCACATAGACAATGCGACGCGGAGCAGCAAAAAGAATCGTATCAATAACGTCGTTGTGCATTCCCGCACGCGGGGGGTCGGTGATTATCACATCGGGCCTTCCGTGCTCCTCGATAAAGTCGCGTGTGAGAATATCCTTCATGTCTCCGGCAAAGAAAATCAGATTATCGAGTCCGTTGAGACGCGAATTTTCGCGTGCATCAATCACAGCATCCTCGACATACTCTATTCCCACCACCTTGCGTGCCTTGCGTGCCACAAAGTTGGCAATGGTTCCTGTGCCTGTGTAAAGGTCATATACAACCTCATTGCCTGTAAGTGCAGCAAATTCACGTGCAACCTTATATAAATTATAAGCCTGACGGCTGTTAGTCTGATAAAAAGATTTCGGCCCCACTTTAAAACGCAATCCCTCCATCTCCTCAAAAATAACATCCGTACCCTTGAAAGTATGTACTGGAAGGTCGCCGAAAGTATCGTTGCATTTGTTGTTAATCACATAAAGGAGCGAGGTTATCTGTCTGAAGCTATCGGCCACAAATTGCAGCACTCTTTGCAGCATCGCCATTTGCGCATCATCCTCGACCTTTGCCTGGATAAGAAGCATCACCTCGCCCGTTGTCGAGGTGCGCAGCATCATATTGCGCAGCACTCCCGTTTGCGAGCGCAAATCGAAGAAAGGAATCCCCTCGCGCACGGCATATTCCCTTATAGCATTACGAATTTCATTGTTAAGCGACGGCATCAAGGCACACTCTTCAATGTCGAGCACCTTGTCGAATGCTCCGGGAATATGAAAGCCAAGCGCATTCATGTGTTCATACGAGATATGCTTTTCAACCTCTTCCCATGTGAGCCACCTTTTGTTGCTGAATGTAAATTCCAACTTATTGCGATAAGCCCGGGTTTGTTCCGAACCCAAAATAGGCATAACATCGGGTAGTTCTATCTTGCCTATGCGAGTGAGTGCATCCACCACCTGCTGCTGCTTATACTTCAATTGATGTTCGTAGGCCAAACACTGCCATTTGCATCCGCCGCACACACCGTAGTGCTTACAGAAAGGCTCGGCACGCTCTGTCGAATAGTTGTGGAACTTAACAGCTTCGGCCTCGGCATAACTATGTTTTTTTCGACGCACCTGCAAATCCACCACGTCGCCGGGCACCACAAATGGAACAAAAACAACAAGGTCATCCACACGTGCAAGCGCTTTTCCCTCGGCAGCCACCCCGGTTATTTCAATCCGCTCAAGCAGCGGTAATGTTTTTTTCTTTTTAGCCATATTCTTTACCATTCAATAAATTCAAAATATCCGGCCCCCTGTTTAGAAACACATTCAAACCTCGCTGAATATTTTCATATAAGGCAATTTTAAATCTCTTCTTATCTGCATTTGAGAAATAGCGTTTGTTTTTTATAAAACCCAAAAAAGTATAAAACAGCTTTTAATCATCAACAGGAACCTTTTTACCATTGCAAATTTACATCTAAAATCCCGATTATCGACATATTTAAGTTAATATCTTCGATATTTTAAGAAATAGCACTGATATTTTTTGTAACATGCTTTATAATCCAAAGTTTTTTTCTTAAATTTGCGTCCTAGGAAACAGGCAGTTTCACAAACAACAGCATGTTTTTATTGTAAGCATTTATGCAAACTTTTAACTTTCAATAACATAATAAACTCAAAGATTTATGACAGACAAAAGAGTCTACACCTTTGGCAATGGAAACGCCGAGGGTAACGCAACAATGAGGAATTTGTTAGGAGGTAAAGGAGCCAACCTTGCGGAGATGAACCTTATCGGTATCCCCGTTCCTCCCGGATTCACCATAACAACAGAGGTTTGTAACGAATATTACAAACTTGGTCGTGAGCAGGTTATCGAACTTTTGAAAGCCGAAGTTACAGCAGCCGTACAACACGTAGAGAAGCTGATGAATTCTACATTCGGTGACCCCAAGAATCCCCTTTTGGTATCGGTACGTTCGGGTGCACGTGCATCAATGCCCGGTATGATGGACACCATCCTCAACCTTGGTCTTAACGACATAGTTGTCGAGGGTCTTACCGAAAAAACAGGCAACCCCAAGTTCGCATGGGACTCTTACCGTCGTTTCGTACAGATGTATGGCGACGTAGTACTTGGCATGAAGCCCACAAGCAAAGAAGAGATTGACCCCTTTGAAGCAATAATCGAGAAGGTTAAGCACGAAGAGGGCGTTGTTCTTGACAAAGACCTCAGCGTAGACGCTCTCAAACGTCTTGTAGCCGAGTTCAAGGCAGCAGTCAAGGCACAAACAGGCAAAGACTTCCCCACCGACGCTTACGAGCAACTTTGGGGTGCCATCTGCGCAGTGTTCGAGTCATGGAACAACGAGCGCGCCATCCTCTACCGTCGCATGGAGAAAATTCCCGATGAGTGGGGAACAGCCGTATCAGTGCAAGCAATGGTATTCGGTAACATGGGCGAGACATCAGCAACAGGTGTATGCTTCTCTCGCGATGCAGCCACCGGCGAAAATCTCTTCAATGGAGAGTACCTTATCAATGCACAGGGCGAGGACGTAGTAGCAGGTATCCGCACACCTCAACAAATCACAAAAATCGGTTCACAACGTTGGGCAGCTCTTCAGAATATCAGCGAAGAAGAGCGTGCAAGCAAGTATCCTTCAATGGAAGAGGCTATGCCCGAGATATACAAAGAGCTGGACGCAATCCAGACACGTCTCGAAGACCACTACAAAGATATGCAGGATATGGAGTTCACCGTACAAGAGGGCAAACTATGGTTCCTGCAAACACGTAACGGCAAGCGCACCGGTGCAGCCATGGTTAAGATAGCAATGGATCTCTATCGCGACGGTATCATCGACGACAAGACCGCACTTACCCGTATGGAGCCCGAGAAGTTGAACGAGCTTCTACACCCCGTATTTGACACAGCAGCCCTTGCAAAAGCAAAAGTTATAGCAAACGGTCTGCCCGCATCACCCGGTGCAGCAACCGGTCGCATCGTATTCTTTGCCGAGGATGCAGCAAAATGGGCCGAGGATGGCGAGAAAGTAGTACTTGTACGTATCGAAACATCACCCGAAGACCTTGCAGGTATGGCAGCAGCTCAAGGAATCCTCACCGCACGTGGTGGTATGACTTCACACGCAGCCGTAGTTGCACGCGGTATGGGCAAATGCTGCGTATCAGGTGCAGGAACCCTGTCCATCGACTACAAGAAACGCACAGTAACAGTTGACAACCTTGTATTGAACGAGGGCGATTACATATCATTGAACGGTTCAACCGGACAGGTTATCGAAGGAAAAGTAGAGACAAAAGCTCCCGAGCTCAGCGGCGACTTTGCAGAACTTATGACAATCTGCGACAAATATGCACGCCTTGCAGTACGCACAAACGCCGACACACCTCGCGATGCAGAAGTAGCACGCAACTTCGGTGCAACAGGTATCGGTCTCTGCCGTACCGAGCACATGTTCTTCGAGGGTGAAAAGATTAAAGCAATGCGCGAGATGATTCTTGCCGAGACACTCAAAGAGCGTCAGGTAGCACTCGACAAACTGCTTCCTTACCAGAAAGCCGACTTTGTGGGCATCTTCCGCGCAATGGCAGGCCTGCCCGTGACAGTCCGTCTTCTCGATCCCCCTCTCCACGAATTTGTACCCCACGAGGCAAAAGGTCAGCAGATGCTCGCCGAAGCAATGGGCAAGACAGTAGAATCTGTTCAACGTCGTGTTAAAGCCCTTGAGGAGTTCAACCCCATGCTCGGCCATCGCGGTTGCCGTTTGGGTAACACATATCCCGAGATTACCAAGATGCAGACACGCGCAATCCTTGGTGCAGCACTCGAGCTTAAGAAAGAAGGAATCTCAGTATATCCCGAGATTATGGTACCCCTTGTAGGTATCATCACCGAGTTTGAAGAGCAGAAGAAAGCCATCGTAGAGGCAGCCAATGCACTCTTCGCAGAAGAAGGCGACAGCGTAGAATACAAGATAGGTACAATGATTGAGATTCCTCGCGCAGCCCTCACAGCCGACCAGATTGCTCAACAGGCCGAGTTCTTCTCATTCGGAACAAACGACCTCACACCGATGACCTTCGGTTACTCTCGTGACGACGTAAACTCATTCCTTCCCATCTACTTGAAGAAGAAGATTCTGAAGAACGACCCGTTCCAGGTACTCGACCAGACAGGTGTCGGCCAACTTGTGGAAATGGCAACAAACAAGGGACGCTCAGTAAACGCAAACCTCAAATGCGGTATTTGCGGCGAACACGGCGGCGAGCCCGAGTCAGTTAAGTTCTGCCACAGAACAGGTCTTAACTACGTAAGCTGCTCACCTTTCCGCGTGCCCATCGCACGACTTGCTGCTGCACAGGCTGCAATAGAAGGATAATTGATTCCTCTAACCATATATATAATAAAGCGTGTATGATTGTTCATACACGCTTTATTATATTATACAGACACCCATCCATAAAAAACCCAAATGCACAAATCAAAATTTGCAAACTGAACATTTTTACCTTAACTTTGTAGAACAATAAACAACATAAACCCCAAAAACAAGAAAAAACAATGACACTCAGTTGGTTTGAATGTAAAGTAACATACGAACGCGCAGGCGAGAAAGGCCTTAACACAAAAGTAAACGAAGTATACCTGACACAAGGATTCACATTCACAGAGATAGAGAAACGCCTCACAGCAGAGCTGCAACCCATGGTGACAGGCACATTCGACATAATGAAGATGGAACGCACCAAATACAACGAACTTGTAGACAGCACCGAGGAAAATGCCGACAAATGGTTCAAATGTAAAATAGTAATGCTCACCATAGACGAAGTAAGCGCAAAAGAGAAGAAGACATCGGTAGTGATACTCGTCAAAGCCGAAGACGTAGCAGGAGCAGTAAAAAACCTTACCAAACACATGGAAGACTCAGTGATGAACTACGACCTTGCAGCCGTCAACGAAAGTTCCATTGTGGACATATTCCGCTATGAAGCCTGAAACAATAGCAAATAACATAAGAAAACTACGCGCCACCCTGCCCGACGGGGTGACGCTCATAGCCGTATCAAAATACCATCCGGCCGAAGCCATCGAGGCAGCATACGCAGCAGGACAACGCGACTTCGGCGAGAGCAAAGCCCAAGACCTGAGAGTAAAGCAACAACAACTGCCGCAAGACATACGATGGCACTTCATCGGCCATCTGCAAAGCAATAAAATAAAATACATAGCACCATACATACACCTGATACACAGCATCGACAGTCTGCGCCTGCTGCAAGAGGTGAATAAACATGCAGCAAAAGCAGAGCGCGTAATCCCCTGCCTGTTGCAAATTCACATAGCACAAGAAGAGACAAAATTCGGTCTCACCCCCCAAGAGTGTCGCGCCCTGCTCGACGAAGGCACATGGCACACACTGCACAACATACAATTGAGAGGCATAATGTGCATGTCCAGCAACACCGACGATACATCACAAATTGAAAAAGAATTTGCCACAGCCCGGGCACTCTTCGACGAAATACGCTCCAAACACTTTTCAAACGCACCCCACTTCAACATAATCTCAGCCGGAATGAGCGACGACTATCCGCTTGCCATAGCAGCCGGCAGCACCCACATACGCATAGGCTCAACCATTTTTGGAGAACCTGAAATCTAATTTTGCACAAAAAACGAAAATTGTGCAATTTTTTAATCTAAAATTTGTAGGTACTTATAATTTTATTGCTAACTTTGCATCAGTCAACAATAAATTAACAATCTACAAAACAAACCTATTATGGCAAATAAAGAAAGCCTGATAGAGCTATATGCAACCTCATTCAAAGAGAATTGGCTGCACAGCGCCCTAACCGATTACAAAGGAGTGTCATACACATACAGCGATGTAGCCACACACATAGCAAAGTTGCACATATTCTATCAGAAAAGCGGAATAAAGCCCGGCGACCACATCGCCATCTGCGGCAGGAACAGTTCACGTTGGGGAATATCATTCCTATCAATAATCACCTACGGTGCAGTGGCTGTCCCCATCCTTCACGATTTTAAGGCCGACAATGTGCACCACATAGTAACAGACTCAGACGCACGTCTGCTATTTGCCGGCGACTCCAACCGCGAGCAGCTCGACTACAACCAAATGCCCAACCTCGAAGGCATTATACGCATTGAAGATTTCTCTCTCGACATGAGCCGCAACGAACAATTCACCACAGCTCATGCCTGTATCGACGAGACATTTGCCCGCACCTATCCCAAGGGCTACACATCAGCCGACATAAACTACCACAAAGACAGCCCTGAGGAACTTGCAATAATCAACTACACATCCGGAACAAGCGGCTTTTCAAAAGGAGTACTCATCCCCTACCGCGCCCTGTATAACAACATGATGTTCGGCAGAGGAGTGCTTCACATGCGTCCCGGGATGAACATGCTCTCCATACTCCCCATGGCACACATGTATGGAATGGCATTTGAGTTCCTCTACGAGCTCACCTGCGGCGTACAAGTATACTTCCTAACCCGCACCCCCAGCCCACGTATAATATTCGACGCATTCAGCAAAGTGCGCCCTACATTAGTAATTTCAGTACCCCTGATTATCGAAAAGATTATACGCAAAAGCGTGCTCCCCAAATTGCAAAAGCCCTACATGCGAATAGCAACACGAATCCCCGGGGTAAACAACATCATCTACCGCAAGATACGCAACAGAATGCTTCGAGCATTTGGCGGCAACGTGCAAGAGGTAATAATCGGCGGTGCAGCCTTCAGCCCCGACATCGATAAACTTCTGCATCGAATGAAATTCCCCTACACAGTAGGCTATGGTGCAACAGAATGTGCCCCCATAATCTCATACTCCGATTGGAAAGAGACAAAGATAGGCAGTTGCGGACGAGCCGCAAAAGGCATGGAAATAAAAATACTCAGCAACGACCCTCATAACACCCCCGGCGAAATAATAGTACGAGGCCCCAATGTAATGCTCGGCTACTACAAAAATCCCGAAGCAACAGAGCAAGCATTAGACAAAGAGGGTTGGTACCACACTGGCGACCTCGGCATTATGGACAAAGAAGGTTTCCTATTTATAAAAGGACGAAGCAAAAATATGCTTCTGGGAGCCAACGGCCAAAATATATACCCCGAGGAGATTGAAGCACGCCTCAACGAAATGCCTTTCGTAGCAGAGTCACTCGTAAAGCAAGAGGGCGAGAAATTCATCGGCCTTGTATATCCCGACCACGATGCACTGCAAGAAGCCGGAATAACAGACATTCCCGCAAAGATGGAAGAGATACGCAAAATGCTCAACAAAGAGATACCTGCATACGAGCACATTGCCGAAATGCGCATCATGCAAGAAGAATTTGAAAAAACTCCTAAAAAAAGCATAAAAAGATACCTTTATCAATAAAGAAATTGTTTTGAATTTATTAGAAGCTGTTTAAATTTTATTTCGGAATTATTTGAGAACTGTTTTAGAGCAGGTTTTCCTTGTTGTTTTGCAGCGAGTGCAGACTTATATTCGAGATATATCTCAAATTCAGAAAACATTTCCAATAAAATTTAAACAGCTTCTTATAGAATATTTCTATATTCGCACTATTGGTTCACCCCACAAATCAAGGATAAATTCAAAACAAAAAGAATATGAAAAAAGAGAGACAACAGCCCTGTGTGCATACCGACAAACAGGCCCGGCACATCGAAACATCAAGCGATGATACCATGTTCATGGAAGAAGCAATAAGGCTGTCAGCAGAGAACATCGACCTCGGCGGAGGCCCCTTTGGAGCCGTCATCGTGCGCAACGGACAAATAATAGCCGGCGGCACCAATCGCGTAGTTCCAAACAACGACCCCACCGCTCACGCCGAAATAATGGCCATAAGAGAAGCATGCAACAAACTAAAAACTTTCAGGCTCGACGAATGCACAATATACACATCGTGCGAACCTTGTCCCATGTGCCTTAGTGCAATCTATTGGGCAGGAATAAAACGAATCTGCTACGGAAACACCAAAGACGATGCAAAATCAATAGACTTCGACGACTCCTATATTTACGACCAAATACAGCTTCCCAACAACAAACGCGATATAAAAAGCCAAAATATCATGCGTAACGAAGCACTCAAAGCCTTCCAAAAATGGAGCATCAAAGAGGATAAGACCCCCTATTGACCACCATCGAGAAGCAAAAAGTCACGCCCCCTCAATACAGCCACATACAAAAAGGGAGACAAATAGAGCAACGCAGCCACAAAGTGGCTCACATAATCATCGCCTGCCAACAATCCCACATAATCCAAGCAAGCAACCAAACCCGATGCAGGCACCATAGCCACAAATGCCGGAGCAAACATAACAAACACATCGCACACTCCACGTACAACATCAGAAAGCATACGATAATTTCCACACACAGCACCATGTATTGCCGACACAGCCAGCACCACGATAAACAACACCAACAACCACCCCTTTGCAAGCGGCGATGAGGAGAAGTCGCCGCTAACCCCCATCAACAAATGCCACGGCGACACAGTACACAAGAAAATCAAAATCACACACAACAAAAACACGACAAGCGCAGCCGACCCGGCCTTACGCCTATGATAAACAAGCCCTCTGCCCCTCAACACCTCGCACACGGTATGTAACAAGCCCGACCCGACAATAAGCCCTACACACACAACACACAACACTGCCACGCCCCAAGGAGCCGCCTCAAGCGAATGAGAAGCCGAGCGCAATGCCCATCGTACCCCCTCGGCAGATACAAGATTCTCAACAAGCACCTCACCCGAGACAAACACCCCCGCAACACCGGCAAACCACGACAACAGCCACACTGCCAACAAAAGCAACGTATACACATACACAGGATAATAAGCAAGCGCTACCTTATTCATCAGCCTCAATATTTTCAACATCAATTATATGTAATTCTATTGCACGCACCACAAGACGTGTCACGTTGACACCACGCTGTTCACCTTCGGGGAAGAGACGCGATACAAGGTCGGACTGACGTTTTTCGAGAGACTTAACCCCAAAAGGCATTGTCCTTAAATTAGCAATCATATCCTTCGTATATCCGAGTGCCAAATGTCGCAAGAAACACTCGTCATATCTGTCTATCTCATACTCAATCACAGCTTTGCGATGCGCAGCATCACGCATCACCGCCTCTCTGAATCGGGCTGTTACCTTTTCCAGCATCGGCTGATTAAATACAAAGCGTTTACCCGCCATCACACTGCATATCTCATATTTTGTAAGCAGCTCACCGGTCTTAAGCACAATGCCATCGGCGCCTGCATCAAGCACATCCACCCAAAGTTTCTCGTTCAACAATTCACCGGTAAATATAAGCACCCTCATCTGCGGAAAATCGCGTTTCACTCTGCAACAAATATCCACGCCCAACGTAGTTGAACCGCCAAGACCCAAGTCGAGCAACAAAAGTTCGGGAACCTTATTATCAAGCAAAGCATACAATTCCGTCTCATTCATTGCCACACCTATAATATCAGCCTCGGGAATTTCAGTGCGAAAAATCTCTTCCGTACCCTTCAATTCAAGTTTAGCATCTTCAACTATAATTACACTGAATTTTTTCTCCATAATCAAAAGTTTTAAATTACATCAAACAACAGCCAAGAGCAGTTACAAATTAAACAATAAGCGACAATGCAATCACCAAACCCTGTTCACTGTCACGTGCCTCGATACGTCCGCCCCTGCGTCCCATACATTCATCATGTATTCTTACAATCTCCTTAGCCACCATGAACCCCATGATTCCGCCGGAAGAGATATCTCCCGTAGGAACAAACATCTCGGCAAGTTCATTCTCGCTCAAATGTCTGCGAGAATCCAAAATCTCAATCCACACAGCACCATCCCTCCTGACAGCACTCATCCTCATAGAGCCACTGCATACATGAGATAACAACGCTTCAAAAAGCGCCTCAAAAAGAAAATCAATAAGGTCGACATCACCATTAATCACAACCGATTCACATTCACACTGCAATTTCACTGAGATACCGTGCCTCGACGAGCGTTTTTCCACAAAGCGAACCATGCGAGCAGCCACATCCTGCATATTAATATGCGACATGCGGAAGGCCGTCTCGTCTATCTGGCGTCCGGCACAAGCACTAAGCACCCCGAACACCGAATTGTAATAATCCATAAGCTCGCTTATGGCAGCCACCCTCCCCGACCACATATCATCGGGCACGTCTGCCGCAATCAACTGCTGAACCAGAGCACGTATACGGCTCGGATAATATATCGTCTCATGCTTAATCACCGAGAGACAATTATCCATCACAAGATTCCGCACATGAAGCAGATTCTCTTCATACTTGACACGCTCCATCTCCTCCTCTACAATATCAAGGTCGCGATACTTTTGTGCAAGATGCACCATGCAATAATAAGCAGCCGAGGCAACATAACCGGCCACAAGGTCGAGAACAGTATTTTCACTGTCGTTCAGTTGATGCCCCGTTTCCACAGCAAGCACGCCAATCACCATTCTGTTCCCCGAAGAGACCACCACAAGCGGCAACGCACGCATCAGCCCATCATTTTGAACATACACCCTGCCACTTTCCATTATACGCTCCAATAACGCAGCCATACGCTCATCCTTCACATCGGGCATAAAAGCCATTTGCGACACTGCACCCTCGCGTAAAAGAAGCGAGACACGTGTCACACGCAATCGCTCGTGCATACCGTCGTATATCTCCGCAGCAATATCCGAGGCCAACATCTCCGAAGCCTCCCTGCCTCTGCCTGCTATACGCAACATCCTGGCATTAATATCAAGCAACAAACCACTGTTGACACGCTCCATCACCACATGACGCATATACGTAACAACATACACCACAATAAGCACCAACAGCAACGTCACACACAGCACCACTGCAGCCTGCCGATAATTGGCCACACTCCGCATCCTCTCATAGTGTCCGGCAAGTTCGTCATCCTCGTGCACCAAACGATAAAGCTGCGTATATATAGAATTATTATAACGATATATATCCCAGCGCTTCAAGGCAAGAGCTGCCACCGCCGCCTCATTACGAATGTCAAGCAGATTATAATAAATATCCTCGGTAAGAGAATCGGCAAAAACATTATCACGCCACCAATGCAGTTCCGACACTCCGCCCGAAGCAAGCAAAAGAGTATCCGTTCCACCGACAGTCTGCACATAAAATTCGTTCAAATTATCGAGCGCCTCTTGTGCATACACAAGAGCATCGGTATAACGTCCTTCGATATTGCAAGTATAAACAGAGTCGGCAAGTTCCACCGTTCGGAAAAGAGGTTCATCGTCGGCAGATACGTTCCAAGGTAGAAACAACATAAACACAAGAACGAGCAATCGCACTGCTCCCTTAGGCAGACGGAACGAAAATCTGCTACCCTTGCCCTGCACACTCGATATATCCATTCGACACACAGCAAAAAGTTCGTCTGTCTTTTTATACTTCTCAATAATACCTTTGCAGTTCATAAGACCGAATCCACCACCCTTTTTATCCCTATGCTTGGTGGCACACCCTATGGTAGCAGCATCGTAAACCTTCTCGTTGAGAATTTTTGCAACCTCATCAGGCGATAATCCCACTCCCGTATCGCTGACTGCAATCTCCACAAAGTCATCCCCCTCAACAGCCTCCACTGTTACCTTTCCTCCCGGCTCTGTAAATTTGCCGGCATTATCGGCAAGCGTGTTTATCATAAACAAGGTGAGCGCCTTGTCGGCTTTCACGACAGCCCTGCACTCTTTCACGCACAATTCGATATTCTTTAGAGCAAATGCCTGACTGCTCTTGGCAATGATTCTCATCAGTTCGTCCAGGCAGAAGCTCTCAATCATCAGCCCCGGCTCACCCCTACGCATCTTTATCCATCTGCCAAGCACATCATTATGTTTATCTATAATCTCGGTCAATTCCGCAATATATTCGAGACGACGCAATTCATTATCACCCGGCCGCGACACATCAGCAAGATGCCGCAGTTCGTAAAGCATACGATTCATATATGGACGCATCCCGTCGGCCACCGACAGCAACACCCTTTTGAGCACATTCTCACGCTTGTGTTCTTTAAGATAAAGAGTATAAGAAGAATATTGCTGCTCCATACGCAACCTTTCATCACCAATGTCGGCAATACGACGCCCCTCTTCAACAGCAACGGCAATGTATGGAAGCACAACCCTCAACATAGACATTTTCTCCTCGGTAAGCGGTTTTTCGGCCGTCACATGCAACACCCCTGCACAATTTCCATCCATCTGAACAAGAGCGAAGCTGTAACCAGAATCATCAATGCAGAGAGAGTCATCTTTTGAAAGTATCTTAAACGTCATCTTACCCGAGAAGTTGCCGATATTCCTCTCGATAATTTCACATACAACCCTGCGCACCTCATCCTCATCAGATATTTCCTGAGGCAGAGAAGACATAAGCTGTCGGCAAAGTTTCAAAAGATTATTAAGGTCGGCAGCGTAAGCCACATTTCGCCTGCGCCAACGCACATTTAACAACACCATAGCCACAACCACCACCGACAGCACAACAAACACAGCCACAAACCAACGGTACAGGCGCGAAGCACTCTCTTCGGCAGCCTGCACACGGCTCTCCATTTGTTTGTTAAGACGTGTGGTGCGCAAAAGGTCAAGATAACTGTTGCGGTTCATGTCCGAGGCAGACTTATCGCCAAGACCGGCGTATGCACATCCCGCCTCACGTCGCACACTCAACAGACACTCATAGATGTTAATAACGTCTGCACTCTCCATGCGTTGCAATTCCCGTTCATCATCAACCTCATAAAGGTCGAACGGTTCGAGTGTGCTATCAACACGGGTATAATAATTATTTATACGTGACATTGCATCACCCAAGGCCCCCAATGCCGCATCGAAATTCCCACTCTGAGTATAACATGATGCACTCACAGTGAGCGCTTCAATCATCATATACTCATCGCCATACACATTAAAGTCGTCCACGGCTGCCAGCGCAAGACGAAGCGGCAATTCATCGGTAAGAGCACCGGCCACCTCCATCGACACTGCAAGTTCAGGCACAGAGTCTTCAACAACACGTCTCACCTCATCATTCCGCAATAGCACAGAGAGCATCAGCTTACAATTAGCCTCGAGCCAAGTCTGCTGCGAGAATTTGGCACGCTCCAACAATCGGAAAAGGTTTCGTGCACGCTCAGCAGCCGAAAGATTATCCCTGTAATTAAGCATAAGCCGCGCGTATATACGCTGTAAAGCACTACCGGCACTTTCAAGTTCACGTTCAATACGCTGCGCTGCACGCACAGCCTCATGCTCCATTCCCAGATTAGCAAAATAACAGAGCGACACAACAGCCATTTCGATGCGTGCAGTATGAAAGCGCTCACGGTCTTCATCAGACAATTCATCGGCCTCTTCATTTATACGCCGCACTCTGCGCAGTGCACTCGAACGATAATCAAAAAATTCACGATTGGCCGATGTTCGATAGCACAGGTGCATCATGCCCACCTCGGCAACCAAACGCTCAATCTCGCATCGCGCCATCTGCATCACTTCGCCATAGAGAGCAGCAGCCTCGATATAATCCATCTGCATGAAACGAGCATAAGCCAATGAATTCAAAAGCACAGCACGCTGTTCGTTTGTCAGATTTTCCGTTTTTGACAAGTCGGAAGCCTTTTCGGCCAATATAGCCACACTCTTATAACGATACATCTGCAAATCTGCACACATATCATCCATAAGGTGCTCAACATCACCATCATCGGTGACATCCCTGCACGACACAGTCACGGACAGTGTCGTGCACATTATCAAAAGTGCAATATATACAAAGGACTTACCCATAATGACAATACAAACATAGTGAAAAACGCCGGAATAATCAACCAAAATCGGAAGAATAACCTAATTGTTACCCGAAAACAGGTGCTACTTGAAGAGCCTCTTCTCCGTATGCGGCACCGGCACCTACCACAAAATCGGTATCATAATGTGCACTGTATTGCAGTTAACATCTGTTTTTACTATTTTTGCATAGTATTATACCATATTTGATAAAAAATATTTAAAACAAATGAAATAGAACGGATATTGTTTACCAACCTTATACAATAATGAATAATCTTAAAATTATCATTTCGAGAATCGACTATATTATAAAGACTGTTGCAATAGTAACATCTATATTTGTTGTCGCAGCCGTAATAGTTGATTATGGTTTTAAACTTGATACCGATGAGATGTCGTTCATCATGTTGGTATATAACGCCGCTTGGTGGATCTATTTCATATCATTTGTTTATAAGGTTGTTGTTCATTGGAGCGAGGTTTGGCGTAAAGGTATATCATTTACCCTTATTTTAGGCATTATGCTTTGTGCCTCTGCATTGCCGAAGTTCTTTAATACACCCGTAGATAGTCAGATTCTCACAGTCCTATGGTCTTTCATGATTCATAAATACTTTATTATAAGTATTATAGGCCTGTTGTCATTGATTACAATATCGCAATGGATAGTAAACTTTGTAAACAAAAGAACAAATCCTGCACTTTTAATTGTAATCTGTTTTATTACGGTAATAGCCATTGGTGCTCTGTTACTTTTACTTCCTCGCTCCACATTGGAGCACATCAGACTACCTATTGTGGATGCACTTTTCATATCAACAAGTGCGGTTTGTGTTACCGGATTAAGCACAGTAGAGATTGCAAACACATTTACCATGGAGGGGCAAATAATCATAGCTCTGTTGATTCAGATTGGCGGATTAGGCATTATGACAATAACGAGTTTTTTTGCCCTCTTCTTCATGGATGGTATAGGATTATATTCTCAATTTTCACTGAAGAATATGATAGCGTCAAGTTCCGATTCACTAAAATCTGTATTGACAAATGTTTTGGGATTCACTTTCGTGATAGAGATAATTGGAGCTATTTTGATATGGTTTAGTATTCATTCAACCATGGGGATGCTCCTGGATGATGAGATATTCTTTTCTCTTTTTCACTCTATATCAGCATTCTGCAATGCAGGATTCTCCACGTTGGAAGGGAATCTCGGGAATGATTTGATATTATACAATCATAACATTTTCTATCTGATAATCTCGCTTCTAATAGTTTTGGGAGGTATCGGTTTTCCTATACTTATGAGTTTAAAAAAGATTCTCTTATATTACAGTTCAGATTTATTGCATAAAACGTTCAGAAAGAACGAGCAGCGACCACGTTATATGCACATTGCCGATATCAACACTAAGATTGTTCTATATTCATCTATCTACCTGATACTTCTCGGAACTATTGGCATTGCGCTATTTGAGTGGAATGGTGCGTTCAGTTCATTCTCAGCCGATGAAAAGATTGTGCAATCACTGTTTAATGCCGTAGCACCGCGAACGGCGGGTTTTAACAGCGTTGCACCAAGTGATTTTACGAGAGTAACCATCATACTATATTTGGTGCTGATGTGGATAGGCGGTGGTTCGCAATCCACAGCAGGCGGTATCAAGGTAAATACATTTGCAGTGGCTCTCGCCTCGTTAAAATCGCTGATAAAAGGTGAACACTCCACAACGCTTTTTAATCGTGAAATTACATATAGTTCGATACGAAGGACATTGGTGGTTGTATTTGGCTCAATATGTACCATTGCACTCTTTTATGTTGCACTCTTACTGTTGGAGCCGAGCATACCATCAATCGACTTACTGTTTGAATGTGTGTCGGCATTCTCCACTGTCGGCTCCAGTTTGGGAATCACACCACTTTTAGGCAATATCAGTAAAATTCTGTTAGTGGTGCTTATGTTCTTGGGGCGCGTAGGTTTTATTACCGTACTCATGAGTATTTTACCACAAAAAGAACAGCCCAAATACCGTTTGCCCAAAGAAGATATAATAATAAACTAATTAAACGAATACGTATGAAATACCTTGTAATAGGATTGGGAAATTTTGGAAGTACTCTTGCCGTTACACTCACCGACATGGGGCACTCTGTCATTGGAGTTGATAGCAACGAACATTGCATCGAGGAGATTAAAGAGAGAATAGACTTAGTATATATTATGGACGCAACCGAAAGAGTGTCACTACGAAGCCTGCCTTTGGATGAGATAGATTGTGTTATAGTCGCCATCGGGCAAAGTATGGATAGCTCATTAAGAGCGGTAGCGTCATTAAAGGAACTAAAGGTGAAGAATATCATAGCACGCGCACTCGATACAACGCACTCCTCAATTCTTAGGGCTATGGATATTAAGAAAATTCTAATCCCCGAGAGTTATGCTGCTCGGATTTTTGCCGAGAAGATAACCTCAAACGACTCAGAGAATTTATTATAGAATTTCTGAGAACAGTCAGATGTAATGATATCTTTGCCACTCAAACAAAAAAGATTTGCACCTTAAAAGAAAATTATCGCCATTCTCTTTTGTCTGCATTCCTTTTATCACCTGTGTGTCATCAAATTTATAGCATTGCAACATGACAATGAGGAGTACAAAAGCACTAACTTATGCTATTTTTGCTCAATTTTCAAGCATCCCTCCGAACCCGGCTTTAACCTCTTTCCTGATATAAAGACAACAGCCCTGCGTATCACTACGGAGGACTGTCACGGGGGAATTGAATGATTAAGAAAAAGTAATCTTTAGTAGAAAGTGTCTATCACTGTCTTTACTTTATATAACACGCAACGGAGAAAAAAGTTTTATAGAATAGAAAAAAAAATCGACAGACTTTTCGGTCTGTCGATTTTTTTTAATTTTAAAACAAACGAGCGAAATAAATAAAACCTGCTTTATTATTTTGCAGCGAGTACCATCTTATGTTCGAGGTTCACCTCAAATATCGAAATATCTTTATTTTACTCTATTGATATATTTGTCAATATCCATTGCATAAACAGATGTAGGATAATCAGACTTTATCTCCTCATAAAGGTCGAGTGCCTCACCTCTCTCACCTGCCTGCTCGTGCATAATTGCAGCCTGCAACAAGTAGTAGGGACTCAGTGTGTTATTGTTTGCCTCAGCCGCAGCCTTAAGCAAATATTCTATTGCAGATTTGTTATCTCCTGTCTGAGCATAGCAATTTCCCAAAGTACCAAGCACAGCGGGTGCTACCATTTGGTCGTCACCACTGAAATCTTTCAAATAGGGAATAGCATCCTCATAACGCCCTAATTGTGCCAATGCCATACCCGCATAAGCATTTGCAAGATTACCGGCAGCTGTGTTGCCATACTCTTCGGCTACTGCAATAAGACCGAGATTCACACCATCACCGTCAAGAGCCTCTTGGTAAGAATTGGCCTTGAAGAGCATTTCTGCAGGAAAAAGAGCTTCAGCAGCCTCTTTCTCGGCAGGAACAACAACATAATTGTTATAAACAATACAACCTGCCACAATTACCACAACAGCTACAACGGCTGCAATAAGTTTCTTCTTGTATTCGAGGACGAAAGCCTCAGATTTACTCAGCACCTCTTCTACTGCAACAGGTGCCTGCTCTGTCTTTTTTGTGCTCATCTTTCTTTATCTTGATTTTTTATTATTTACACACAGTTTTTAAAACAAGCGCGAAATTAATCAAAATTTTCGTAGTTAGAAAATTATACATCCTTTTTTTGCATCATCAGCTAAAATATCTCTATAAACATAGTAAATAAGAGAGCAAAATTCACTATCTTCGCACTACTTTTACACTATAAATTCAAAAGTTATTTAAGAAACTGCTTGAATTTATATCAATACAGTTTTTTTATAGAGTAATACAAATTGTTTTATCATTTTTGAATATAAAAGCAGATGATAACAATCACAATAACACCGCTTTATAAAAATAAATTTGATAAAAAATCAGACAGCTTCTTATTATTGCGAATATATGTTACTTGACAGTATATCAATAATAGGTTACAGAAATCTTGCCGAAACAGAAATAACACTCTCCGATAAGATAAATTGTTTCATAGGCAGCAACGGGATGGGAAAAACCAACCTGCTTGATGCCATATACTATCTATCTTTTTGCAAAAGTGCGATAAACAGCAGCGATGGCAACAACATAATGCACGATGCACCATTCTTCATGATACAAGGCAACTACCGTAGCGACAGCGGCATCACCGAAGAAATTTCGTGCGGAATGAAGCGTGGCGAGAAGAAGCAATTCAAGAAAAACAAAAAGAACTACGAACGCTTCTCCGACCACATAGGCTCCATTCCATTGGTTATGGTATCCCCGGCAGACAACGAGCTTATAGCCGGCGGCAGCGAAGAGCGTCGTCGCTTCATGGATGTGGTAATATCACAATACAATAGAGAGTATCTCAGTGCCCTCATACGTTACAACAGAGCATTACAACAACGCAACGTCATGCTTCGAAGCGAACATGAGCCGGACACCGAGATGCTAACCCTCATAGAAGAGATGATGTCAGCAGAAGCCCGTCGCATCTACGAAGGACGCAGCAAATTCATAGATGAGCTGATACCGATATTCAAAGAATTTCACAAACACATAACAAGTGGCAACGAAAATGTGACACTGCGCTACCGGTCACACCTCGAAGAGAACAATCTCGAAGAGATACTGAGCGCATCACGCAGCGACGACCGCCGTCTGGGACACACCACCAAAGGCATCCACCGCGACGAGCTTATCATGCAACTCGACGGCTACCCGATAAGGCGCGAAGGCTCCCAAGGACAAAACAAGAGCTACCTTATATCCCTAAAGCTCGCACAATTCGATTTTCTGCGACGCAAAGGCGGCGAAACACCCCTGCTTCTGCTTGACGACATATTCGACAAGCTCGACTCCAAACGTGTAGAAAAAATAATAGACCTTGTATCGGGCGACAGATTCGGACAAATATTCATCACCGACGTAAACCGCGAGCACATCGACAACATTTTGGATTATGTCGACAGAGAATACAAACTATTTGAAGTAAAAAACGGAAAAACAGAAATCATAAAAGAAAAATGAAAAGAGGCAGCATGAAGTCCATCTCAGAGCTGGTGCGCGAAACCTGTCGCGAAGAGGGAATCGAAACCCCTCTAAACGAATACAGGCTGATACAAGCATGGAAGCAGGTTCTGGGCAGTGGCGTACAAACATACACAAAAGATTTGAGCATCAAGAACCAAATACTATACGTAACGCTAACCTCATCTGTGCTTCGCCACGAACTTATGATGAATCGTCGCTCCCTGGTACAACGCCTCAATGCCCACGTAAAAGCACAAGTAATAACGAACATTATATTCAGATAAACGTTAAAAACAATAGAATATGAAGAATTCAAGTATCAAATCAAGGCTTATAATATTAAGTTTTCTGCAATTTGCAGTTTGGGGGGCCTATCTGACCTCAATGGGACGCTATCTGGGCAATTCAGGCTTAGGCGAGCACATAGGATGGTTCTATGCAGTTCAAGGCATAGTATCAATATTCATGCCGGCCCTAATGGGCATTATAGCCGACCGTTTTGTTCCGGCACAAAAACTGCTTGCATTCTGCCACGCAACAGCAGCCCTGTTCATGGCAATAACCGCATACATGGGCTATACACAAGGCGCCGATGTCAGTTTCAACAATCTCTTCTGGAGCTACTCGGCCGGCGTTGCTTTCTATATGCCCACATTGGCACTCTCTAATTCAGTATCATACACCGTTCTCGAAAAAGAGGGCCTCGACACGGTAAAAGCATTTCCCCCGATACGTGTATTCGGCACCATAGGCTTCATCGTATCAATGTGGCTTGTCGACATTATGGGTTTTCAAGACAACTACAACCAATTCTTCACCTCAGCAGTGTGGGGAGCAGTGTTGGCTCTCTACTCCCTGACAATGCCCGACTGCCCTGTCAGCGCTGCCGGCAACAAGAAATCCATAGCATCGGCACTCGGGCTGGACGCATTCAAACTTTTCAAGCAGAGAAAGATGGCAACATTCTTCATCTTCTCGATGCTTTTAGGAGGAGCACTTCAAATCTCCAACGGCTATGCAAACGGATTCATAGCCGGCTTCAGCGAAGACCCCGCCTATGCAGGTACATTTGCAGTAGAGCACACCAACATAATAATATCTCTATCCCAAATAAGCGAGACATTGTGCATACTGCTCATTCCCTTCTTCTTGAGCCGTTTCGGAATTAAACGTGTAATGCTCATGGCAATGTTCGCGTGGGTATTCCGTTTCGCATTCTTCGGTCTTGGCAATCCCGGCGACGGAGTATGGCTCTTTATCCTGTCCATGATAGTATACGGAGTAGCATTCGACTTCTTCAACATATCGGGTTCGCTATTCGTGGACAAAGAAGTTCCCGAACAGATGCGCTCCAGTGCACAAGGACTCTTCATGCTGATGACAAACGGACTTGGCGCATCCATAGGAGTGATAGCCGCACAAGAAGTAGTAAACCACTACGCAACAAGCATCGAGGGTTGGAGCATCGCATGGTACATTTTTGCAGGTTATGCACTCCTTTTAGGCATCCTATTCGCAATACTTTTCAAAGAGAACAAGTAAAAAGCATTACAAACCCATACCACAATGATAGAACTTGTAGTTTCAGACATTCTTTGCAAGACATCAGACGAACGCGCCTATGTAATGATGCTCAAAGAGCTTAACGGCCATCGAAAAATAATGGTAGTGATAGGATACGCCGAAGCACAAGCAATAGCCTTTGCCCTGAAAGGCATAGTCACGAAACGTCCAATAACACACGACCTCTTTCACAACTTTGCCGAATCAGTAGGTGCCACCATGCAATGCGCCACCATAAGCAAAATAGACGATGGCACATTCTATTCGACACTTATGTTCAGAATAAATGACGAGCTACGCGAAATAGATGCCCGCACATCAGACGCCGTAGCAGTAGCCCTACGCTTCGGTGCACCTATATATATAGAAGAGGAGCTGCTGAAACGCACAGCCATACACGACGAATTCAACGGCGCAGTATCAATACCCATTACCATAGCCGACAACGAAACACTGCGCAACGTTCTCGATAAAGCAATCAAAGAAGAGAACTACGAACTTGCAATGAAGATAAAAGAAGAGATAGACTCTCGCAATACACAAAACGACACCCCCGAAGAAAACAACAAACTGTAATAAGAAACAGAAACACGACATGGCACTATTCTACGCCCCCGACATAGAAACCACATGGGAGCTTCCCGAGGAAGAAGCCACCCATTGCCTGCGCGTGCTACGCCTCGGAGTAGGCAGCACAATAGAAATAACAGACGGCAAAGGCACCTTTCACGAAGCAATAATATCCTCCATAAACGGCAAACATTGTCACGTGGAATCCACCCTGCGACGCACAATGCCCAAAGGATGGCAAGGCAACATACACATAGCCATAGCCCCCACAAAGAATATAGACCGCATAGAGTGGATGGTGGAAAAAGCCGTAGAAATAGGACTCGACGAGCTAACCTTTCTCAATTGCCGATTCTCGGAACGCAAAGTAATAAAAAACGACCGCATAGAACGCATAGCAATATCGGCAATGAAACAATCACTCAAACCCCACCGAACAATCATAAACGAAATAACAGACTTCAAAAAATTCATCAGTATTCCACGTAACGGCGCCAAATACATTGCCCACTGTTACGACAGCGAGCGAAAAGCCCTCAAAGAGATACTCATAAAAAGCGAAGATGCCACAATTCTGATTGGCCCCGAAGGCGATTTCAGCCCCGAAGAGGTAGAAGCAGCAACAGCCGCAGGGTTCATTCCCATAAGCCTGGGCAATTCACGTCTGAGAACCGAGACCGCAGGCCTTGCAGCCTGCCACATTTTCAATCTGAAGAACGAAATCTGATGCAACGCTACTTCATACAATTCTCATACGACGGCGCCGCATATCACGGATGGCAGATACAGCCCAACGCCCGCACCGTGCAACAGACGCTCGAAGAGGCACTTGCCACAATAGTGCGCACACACATCCCCCTCACAGGTGCCGGACGCACCGACAGCGGAGTAAACGCCACCCGAATGACAGCCCACGCCGACCTCCCCGACAACACCGACATCACCCGGCTCATATACCGCCTCAACAGAATACTTCCGCAAGATATTGCAATACAAGCAATACGCCCTGTGAGAAACGACGCCCACGCCCGTTTCGACGCCATCGCCCGCCGATACAGCTACTACGTCAGCACAGTAAAAACACCATTTGCCCGCCGATACAGTTGCCGAATATCGGCCGACACCGATTTTGAAGCAATGAACCGCGCTGCTGCCATTTTAAAAGAATATACCGACTTTACAAGTTTCAGCAAACTACACACCGATGTAAAGACAAATAACTGCAAAATAACACATGCCGCGTGGCGACAAATAAGTCCCGACCATTGGGTATTCGAGATTGAAGCCGACCGTTTCTTGCGCAACATGGTACGCGCCATAGTAGGAACACTGCTCCTTGTAGGACGCGGAAAAACAGACATAGAGCACTTCCGCCATATAATAGAACAAAAAGAGCGCTGCGCAGCCGGCGACTCGGCCATTGCCGAAGCCCTCTTCCTAACCGAAGTGAAATATCCCGAAGAGATATATCTATGATGTGGGCTGCACTTGCATTTATATCGGCAGCACTGTTAGGTTGCTACGACTTCTTCAAGAAAATATCCTTGAAGGATAATTCCGTGCTCGCCGTACTATTCCTGAACACCCTCTTTTCGACACTCATATTTGCACCATTCATAATACTATCACACACAGGCATAATAACCGAAGGAGTGTTGCACGTACCGCATGCCGACATTCACACACACATACTGCTCATTCTGAAGGCCGTCATAGTACTAAGCTCATGGCTCTGCGGCTACATAGGAATAAAACATCTGCCCATCACCATAGTATCACCGATACAGTCGACCCGCCCCGTGCTTGTGCTTTTGGGCGCCCTTATGATTTTTGGTGAACAGCTGAACACCTATCAATGGATAGGAGTGATGATAGCCATTGTATCATTCTGCCTGCTTAGCAGAAGCGGCAAACGCGAAGGGATAAACTTTGCACACAACCGTTGGATTCTCTTTGTTATAATGGCAGCCATCCTTGGTGCAGTGAGCGCATTGTACGATAAATTTCTTATGCGCAACCTTCAACCCATGCTTGTGCAATCGTGGTTCAACGTATATCAGTGCATACTTATGGGGTTAATAGCAACAATTCTTAACACCCTCTCGCCCACCCAACGCAGGAAACGCTTCACATGGCGTTCAAGCATCCCCATGATATCAATATTCCTTGCCCTTGCCGACTTTTGCTATTTCAGCGCATTGGCACAAGAGGGAGCACTCATTGCCGTAGTATCCATGATAAGACGCGGCAATGTAATTGTCACCTTTATCTTTGGAGCACTGCTCCTGCACGAAAAAAATCTCAAAAGCAAAGCCATCGACATACTACTCATATTAATAGGATTATTCTTTCTTTATCTTGGTTCAAAATGAAAAAGTTCATAATCACCCTGACAATGCTTGCCGCCATTATCGGCAAAGCAACGGCGCAAGATATGCGCAAGCTCTTTATTGAGATGCCTGCCCAAATGACACCCCTCATGACAGAGAATGACCGTCGCGACTGTATCGACTTTGTAGATGCCGGGATGCGTGCAAGCATCACAAACCGTCTCGATGGTAAAAGCGAACTAAAAGTAATTACCAAAGACTACCTGCATCTGCAAACCTCGCAAAGTTCCTCCATGCAGATAAAACTTCTGCCACACACCCCCTCGGGCGACAGCATAATATGTATCATAAACACTGTGTGCGCCGAAGCATGTGACAGCCGCATATCATTCTACAACAAGCTGTGGGAAAATCTTCCATGCGAGGAGATATACACAAAACCCACCATAAAAGATTTTTTCATTAACATCGACAGTATATGCAAATACATTAAAATTGCCGATATTCACCTTGTAAAGCTCACCCTCTCGGCAACCTCCGACAGCCTGAGTGCCGAATACACAATGCCCTCATACATGAACAAAGAAGACTCCGTCGCCATTTCCCCTTTGCTCCGTACCCTGCACTATAAGTGGGACGGCAATAAATTCAAACAATAAAACCAAAAAAACACCCAAAAGAAGATAAAAACCGAAAAAAATATGTAGGTTTGCAAACATACACACCTCACTAAAAAGAAAAAAGAACATCTAAATAAAACAACCTATGTACAAATTCAAACCCATTTTAAAAAGCATGCTGTGGGGCGGCGAAAAAATTCTCCCCTACAAAGGAATCATCTCCGAACAAAAACAGGTAGGCGAAAGCTGGGAAATATCAGGAGTTAAAGATAACGAATCTGTTGTAGACGGAGGAGCCGACACCGGTATGACCCTTCCTCAGCTAATTGCCCGCGACGGAGCCAAACTGCTTGGCAAGGCCAACTACGAACGCTTCGGCGAAGAGTTTCCCCTACTCATAAAATTCATCGACGCCCGTCAAGACCTCTCTATACAAGTTCATCCCAACGACGAGCAAGCATGGGAGCGTCACCAATCAAAAGGTAAGACCGAAATGTGGTACGTAGTAGATGCCGACCCCGGCAGCCGCCTGCGCTCGGGATTCTCCAAACAGGTAACGCCCGAAGAGTACGAAGCAAGCATTGCCGACAACACAATAACCGACCTGCTGGCAGAGTATGACATACACGCAGGCGACCTCTTCTTCCTCCCCGCCGGACGTATACATTCCATAGGCGCAGGAGCCTTCATTGCCGAGATTCAGCAAACCTCAAACATAACCTACCGCATATATGACTTTAACCGTGTAGATGCAAACGGCAACCCCCGCGAGCTTCACACCGAGCAGAGCAAGGCTGTGATAGATTATAACGTGCTCCCCAACTACCGCACACACTACGAAGCAGCCGATGACAAGTGCGTAGAGCTGGTATCGTGTCCCTACTTCACCACTTCGCTCTACAAACTCACCAAAGAACACACGATAGACCTCGCCACACTCGACTCCTTTGTCATTGTAATATGCACCGAGGGTGAGGGTACAATTACCGACTGCTGCGGTGAGACTATGAGCATACGCCAAGGTGAATCCATCCTTGTTCCTGCTACAGTTACCAAGCTCGACATAGTACCAAATGGAAAAATGACAATCCTTACAAGCCGAGTGTAAACAACAGTTCCATACGTGGCTGTTCTATAAGAAAGTAAATATAAATTACTCCTCAATGAAATTCCATCAAAAAAGATAGAATTATCATTGAGGATTTTAGAAGCTGTTTGAATTTCTAAAAAATTGACTATATAAATTCAAACAGCTTCTTGTTTGTTTGCAGAGATAAACAAAATAATCCGGCCCTATTTTGATGTGGTTAATATAAAATCCACCAAATTAAATCGTACTTTGCCGAAAAGCATCAAAGATTTCAAGCCCAAATTACCTTCATATTCAACAACAGCATCAGCAGCATCTCCTGTTTTAACAACCACTTCAGGCACAATAACTTGTTCGTTTCCAAATACTATCGGGATGTTGGGTACACGATAACTTTCCGATATTTGTACCCCACCGACACCTGCCGTACGTATGGTATCTAACTTAGAATGAGTAATAATATACTCTTTGTTGTTCTCAAAAAAACCACATCCTAACGAGCCATAAGAGGCATCTCCGGTATCAATATTCATTAAAACGGGATTCTCTTGCACAATTACTTTTCCCAATAAATTCATGTGAGAAGAGAAGCAGATATTTGGAGATGCCTGACTTCTTTTTGGAGCAACTGATGGAACTGTAATTTTATTATTGACAAAATCCAAAGTAAGGTCTTTAAGTTGTAACATCAGTTCACTACCGACAACAATATTAAAATATTCGACATATTTGTCAGCCTCATCGTTATTGGTTGATATGTTTATGACATAGAAAGGCACATCGGCAACAATCATATCTCCTATTTTTAATTCCTTTGCAATAGCATAGCTTCCATTCTGTATACCGGCGAATCCTCCAACAGTAGTTAAAGCATCAAGTGGAATTAAATTATATTTAAGAGCTAAAGACTCTGAAATAATATTTACTCCGGCTCCTGTATCAAAGGTAACATCAGCGTCGATGCCATTAATCGAAGTGTTTCTCAGATGTATTAATACAGATTTATTCTTTTGTGAGTCAAGAGGTACAATTTCAAAAGGAACAGTTCCTGACGAATTTTCAAATGTAATTTTATAAGGATTGTATTCAGATAGTGCTTCGTATTGATTAATATATTGCTGAATACCTGCTATGGTTGCACTGTCAAGATGGGTGCGTATCGAGCTGAGAATTGAAGATAACATTTTTACTGCTGCCTTATTATCTCCAATCCTGCTTAAGTCCATAGCAAACATCATAGATGAATTGAGCAGATTGCCAAGGTCGAGGTTTTCCGATTGAGTGTCGAATAATTCCGCAAAAGCAGGGATAGAAACATCCGGACGGTTCAGCCTGTTTCCAATAAGACAACGAGAAAAGATTTCAAGAAATTGGCTCATAGAATCTTTAGGTTCACTACGGTATAAAGAATCCAATGCAAACCAATCGGAATTATTCATTGCCTCGGCAATTTTCTCATCAGGAGTTTGAGCATAGCTAAATGAGAAACAGCAGAAATATATCCATAATGTAAGAATCAACCTCTTCATAATTATTATATCTTATTATATCATTGATAATTACTCTTTATATTTAATATACATAAGACCACTCATCTGACGTGAAATGCGTCGATATACTCTGCCGCCGAAACAGCACATCGCTCGCCATCAACGGCTGCCGACACTATACCGCCTGCGTAGCCTGCACCCTCACCACATGGGAACAATCCCCCAATCTGTGTATGTTGCAGTGTGTCGGCGTCTCTCACTATTCGTATCGGCGACGATGTTCGAGTCTCCATACCTATAACCGTTGCCTCGCGAGTGAGGAATCCCCTACTGCTTCGTCCGAACAGTTCAAATCCCCTTTGCAACCTGCTGCTTATAAAACGTGGCATCCAAAAATGCATGGGAGAAGATATAAGCCCCGGAGCGTATGAACTATCCGGCAAGTCGTAACTGAGTTTGGAATTAACAAAATCAGTCATACGCTGTGCGGGTGCTGTCTGTCGGCGATTACCCATAAGCCAACATAGACGTTCGAGACGCTCTTGAAAATTAAGCACAGCAAGAGGCGAGGAGAAATCCTCACCCTCTATTCCATCAACCTCCATCTGCATATCCGGATGGGCCACATCCTCGACATTAACCTGCACCACCATTCCCGAATTACTCCATCGTCCGCCACGATGCGAAGGCGACATGCCATTCACCAAAAGCTCCTCACTGCCCGATGCCGAAGGAACAACCACTCCACCCGGACACATGCAAAAACTGTATACACCGCGCCCATCGACCTGCGTTGTAAAGCTATACTCCGCGGCAGGCAGATATTTACCCCTTCCCATCGGATTATGATACCTTATACAGTCAATCAGTTGCGACGGATGCTCCAAGCGAACACCAACGGCAATACCTTTGGACTCCAGCGCAACACCGCCGGCATACAGTTTACGATAGACATCCTTTGCAGAATGTCCTGTGGCAAGAATCACAGCATCCGCCAATATCTCTCCACGAGATGTGGCAATTCCGCAAACCCTACCGTTCTTAATTAGTATCTCATCCATGCGAGTGTTAAAATGCACCTCGCCGCCACACACAAGAATGGTCTTTCTCATATTCTCGATAATACGCGGAAGTTTATCCGTTCCAAGATGAGGGTGCGCATCGGCAAGAATAGAAGCACTTGCCCCATGCTGACAAAAGAGATTGAGCACCCCCTCGATACTTCCGCGTTTTTTGCTGCGCGTATACAGTTTGCCATCAGAATAGGCACCTGCACCACCCTCTCCGAAACAGTAGTTTGACTCGGGGTCGACGGTGTGTGTGCGTGCAATATTGGCAACATCCACCTTGCGGCTGCGCACATCCTTGCCGCGCTCCACCACAATAGGACGTATGCCTTTCTCTATTAATTTAAGAGCGGCGAACAGGCCGGCAGGGCCTGCACCCACCACAATTGCAGGAGGCCTACCCTCTACGTTGCGATACTCTCTGCATATAAAATCGTCGGTCGGCGGCAGTTCATTGACAAAAAGACGTACCGTAAGATTCATGAATATTGTGCGCTGACGCGCATCGATGCTGCGTCGCAACACTCTTACAGCATTCATAGAACGTATGTCGTGCCCCTTCTCACGCGCAAGATACTCCATTATGGCATGCTCATTTGCTGCCACCTGCGGCAACACCCTTATCTGATAATCAAAAATCATTTTTCCAATAAATTAAATCCTTAAACTATCCGAAAACAAGTCTGAAAGCCTCATCCACCTTGCCCACAGGATGCACAGCTATGCCAAAGCTCGACAAATCAAGACGCTTGACGTTGGCCTTTGGAACTATAATCTCTTTAAATCCCAATTTGGCAGCCTCGGCAATACGCTGCTCTATTCGATTAACAGGGCGAATCTCACCCGACAGCCCCACCTCGCCGGCCATGCAGACAGCCGCCTCTATTTCAACATCCATATTACTCGACAATATGGCACATATCACCGCAAGGTCAATTGCCGGGTCATTCACACGCAAACCACCGGCAATATTCAGATACACATCCTTTTGAGCCAATTTAAAACCGACACGCTTCTCAAGCACCGCCAACAACATATTCATACGTCGCGTATCAAACCCTGTTGCCGAACGCTGCGGAGTACCATATACGGCACTGCTCACAAGCGACTGCACCTCTATAAGGAAGGGGCTCACCCCCTCGATGGCCGATGCAATGGTAACGCCGCTCATGCCGCTGCAACGCTCGCCCAAAAGCAATTCCGATGGATTACTTACCTGACGCAACCCCTCGCGTCTCATCTCATAAATTCCCAATTCGGCCGTGCTTCCGAAGCGATTCTTTATCGAGCGCAACACACGATAGATATGATGTTGGTCGCCCTCAAACTGAATCACAACATCCACAATATGCTCCAATACCTTGGGGCCTGCAATGGCACCGTCCTTGGTGATATGTCCTATAAGAATCACCGGGACATGATTCTCCTTGGCATATTTCAAGAGTCGTGCCGTACACTCACGCACCTGCGTCATGCTTCCCGGCGAAGAGTCCACAGCCTCAGAACACATTGTCTGTATCGAGTCTATCACCACAAGTTCGGGTGTAATATTTTTTATATGCGTGAATATTGTTTCGAGCACTGTTTCGCACACAATCATACAATTGCTGCGAGGGTGCGTTATTCGGTCGGCACGCAATTTAATCTGCTGCACACTCTCTTCACCCGATACATACAGCACCTTTCTATCAGTCAATCTCAACACAGTTTGCAAAACAAGAGTAGACTTTCCTATTCCCGGCTCACCACCCAGAAGCACCAAAGAGCCCGGAACAAGCCCGCCGCCAAGTACCCTGTTCAGTTCATCATCACCCATATTCATGCGTGGAAGTTCATCGGCCGATACATCATCAATCAACAAAGGAGCCAAACTGCCCCTCTCTTCGACAGCCGAGCATGAACGACCGGAGGCTACACGCACCACACGCTCGACAAAACTGTTCCATGCGCCACATCCGGGACACTTACCTGCCCACTTAGGCGACTCATATCCACACTCATTACACACAAATACACTCTTTTCCTTTGCCATAGCACAACATTTGCCCACAAAATTATAAAAATTGTTCCTAAGAATAAAGCTACTTAATATAAAAGTAATTACCTTTACAGCAAATGCACAAAGCGAACATCAGAAAACTCAATAATAAACACTACATTATGCTAAAAAAACTATTCATCGCAGCCGCATCATGCGCCATGCTGTTCACAGTCACAAGTTGTCAATCAGACCCGGCAAAAGCCGATTTTAACATTATCCCTATTCCAATGGAGATAACCGCAGTAGAAGGAGAGGCGTTCATTATGGACGCAAACACCCCCATCTGCTATCCTGCGGGCAATGCACAATTGAAACGTAACGCCGAGTTTCTATCACAATACATCGAGCAAATCACAGGACACAAGCTGCAATGTATCGAAGGAGAGAGCAACAATGCCATCATCCTCTCCGAAGGCCTCGACAACAAAAACCCCGAAGCCTATAAGCTAAGCGTATCGGCAGATGGTATAACCATACAAGGCGCATCGGCAGCCGGAGCCTTCTACGGAGTGCAAACACTGCGCAAGTCGCTGCCAATAAGCAAAAAAGAGAGCATCATTATACCCGCAACAGAGATAAACGATGCCCCACGCTTCGCATATCGCGGCGCACACCTCGACGTATCGCGTCACTTTGTAAATAGCGATTCAGTACGTCGCTTCATCGACATACTCGCACTTCACAACATCAACCGCTTCCATTGGCATCTCACCGACGACCAAGGTTGGCGCATCGAGATAAAAAAATACCCCAAGCTAACCACTGTGGGCGCCTATCGTCCCGAGACAGTCATAGGACATAACACCGGTGAATATGACGGTATTCCCCACGACGGCTACTACACACAAGACGAAATACGCTCCATAATAGACTATGCAGCCGAGCGACACATTACCATAATCCCCGAGATAGACCTTCCCGGGCACATGCAGGCAGCCCTTGCAGCCTACCCCCACCTTGGATGCACAGGCGGCCCATACGAAGTTTGGAAAATGTGGGGCGTGTCAGAAAACGTACTATGCGCAGGCAACGACCAAACAATGCAATTCATAAAAGACGTGCTTACCGAAGTAGTGGAACTATTCCCCTCAGAGTATATACACGTTGGCGGCGACGAATGTCCCAAAATACGTTGGCAAGAGTGCCCCAAATGCCAAGCACGCATAAAGAAAGAAAACCTTAAAGCCGACGGCAAACACACAGCCGAAGAACGCCTGCAAAGCTACGTGATAAACCTCGCCGAAAAACATCTGAACTCACTCGGACGCCAAATGATAGGATGGGACGAGACACTCGAAGGCGGCCTTGCCCCCAATGCAACCGTAATGTCATGGCGCGGCGAAGGCGGCGGCATTGAAGCAGCACGCCAGCACCACGACGTCATAATGACCCCCAACACCTATCTCTATTTCGACTATTACCAAACAAAAGATAAAGAGAACGAGCCCGAAGCAATAGGCGGCTATCTGCCCGTAGAGACAGTATACAACTACGAACCAATACCATCGAGCCTAAGCCCCGAAGAGGCCAAATACATTATAGGCGTACAAGCCAACCTGTGGACAGAATATATTCCCAACTTTGCACAGTTGGAATATATGGAACTGCCACGCATGGCAGCCCTTTGCGAAGTACAGTGGAGCCTCGCCGAAAAGAAAAATTACAACTGCTTCACCGGACGTCTGCCACACATGCTCAACATATACAAGAAGTTAGGTCACAACTATGCAACACACGTCTACGACATTAAAGCCGACTTTGCCGCCGACACACAAAGCCGCAGCATCACCGCCGAATTCACCACAATAGACAACGCCGATATATACTACACACTCGACGGAACAGAACCCACCACCAAATCCAAGAGATACAACGGCAAAATAACCATCAATGAGACCTGCACACTGAAAGCAGCAGCAATAAGAAGTGACGAGCAAGGCAATCCCACCGAGCGCGGACGCATCCTCGAAGAGAGCTTCACATTCAACAAAGCCACAGGATGCCCCATAGAGATGCTAAGCCCGATAAGCAAACAATACGAATTCAGCGGAGCAGTAGCACTCGTCGACGGACTTAAAGCACCCGACACAAACTATCAGGCAGGGCGATGGATAGGCTTCTACCGCGGCCCGTTGGAGGCAGTGATAGACCTTGGCGAAGATACCGAAATATCATCGGTACGCTTCAACACCTGCGTAGAAAAAGGAGCATGGATATTCGATGCACGCAGCGTCACCCTATCCATCTCGGACGACAAAGAGACATTCACCGAGATAATGCACACCGACATTCCCTCGATGCAAGAGAGTCAGCCAAATAAGATTTACAACCATCAATACACCTTCAGCCCCGTAAAAACACGCTACATAAAAATAAAAGCAACATCCGAAGAGAGCATCCCCGCATGGCACGGCGGAAAAGGCCGCCCCGCCTTCCTCTTTGTCGACGAAATCGTTGTCGAATAATTCATAAAATCAATATATAGTGACAAACCCAAAAGTTTTTGTAAAAACTTTTGGGTTTGTCACTATATACATATTGCTTAATCGCCATAAAGTTAGTAAATTTGCAAATTATAAGAAAAAACGTAAGAAACAACGATGAAAGTAATGAAATTCGGCGGGACATCCGTTGGTTCCGCAAACAGCATATTAAACCTAAAAAAAATTGTCGAAAACGAAAAAGATTCGGTAATAGTTGTAGTATCTGCACTCGGAGGCATCACAGACAAACTGATAAAGACATCACAGATGGCAGTGAGCGGCGACAGTGCATATAACACCGAATTTCAAGAGATAGTATCCCGTCACCACAATCTAATATACGACATAATACCCGAGGGCAAAGTTCGTGATACCCTCATGCAAGAGGTAAGTCGTCTGCTTAACGAACTACACAACATATATCAAGGTTTGGCACTCATAAACAATCTGACACCAAAATCCGAAGCAACCATAGTAAGTTATGGTGAGCGCCTGTCAAGCCGCATAGTAGAAGCCCTCATAAAAGATGCTGCACGCATAGACGCCCGCACATTCATTAAGACAGAGACCAAACACAACAAATATATCCTCGACAGCGAGCTGACCGATAAGCTCATACACAAGACATTCGCCGACAACAGCGCACGCATCACCATTGTGCCGGGCTTTATAGCCTCCGACAAAGATAGCGGCGAAATAACAAACCTCGGGCGCGGCGGCAGCGACTACACAGCCGCCATACTGGCAGCAGCACTCAAAGCCGATATATTGGAAATCTGGACAGACGTAGACGGCTTCATGACCGCCGACCCCAAAGTAATAAACAACGCCTACACAATAAAACACCTAAGCTACGTAGAAGCCACCGAACTTTGCAATTTCGGCGCAAAAGTTGTATATCCCCCTACCATATATCCCGTGTTCAAGGCCAACATACCCATAGCCATAAAAAACACGTTCAACCCCGAAGGCGAGGGAACCATCATAAGCAGTGAAAGTACATCAGAGGGACGATTGATAAAAGGAATATCAAGCATCAACGACACCTCCCTGCTAACCGTTCAAGGATTAGGCATGGTGGGAGTAGTAGGAGTAAACCATCGCATATTCCGTGCACTTGCCGATGCAGACATCAGCGTATTTCTGGTAGCCCAAGCATCCTCAGAAAACAGCACCTCACTTGGATTGCGACATGTCGACACGTCCAAAGCCTGCGAAGCCCTAAACGCCGAATTTGCCAAAGAGATATCAATGGGACTGATGGAAGAGGTTACAGCCGTAAGCGACCTCTCAACAGTAGCCATAGTAGGTGAAAACATGCGCATGAACGCAGGAATAATAGGCAAGCTCTTTCACACATTGGGACGCAACGGCATTAGCGTCACAGCATGTGCGCAAGGCGGACAAGAGACCAACATATCCTTTGTTGTAAAATCAAAATTACTCCGCAAGACACTTAACGTAATACACGACTCCTTCTTCCTCTCCGAGTACAAGGTGCTCAACCTATTCATATGCGGAACCGGAACCGTCGGCGGAAGCCTCATAGAACAGATATCATCACAACGCCAACAACTAATGAGCGAACACGGCTTAAAGCTCAATGTAGTGGGCATAGCCAACAGCCGCCACGCCATTTTCGACCGCGAGGGCCTCGACCTTATCAACTACCGTACCGCACTCAACGAAAGCCCCGATTGCGACATAGAACGCATGCACAAAGAGATACTGAAGATGAACATCTTCAACCCCGTATTTGTAGACTGCACAGCCAACGCCGACGTTGCAGCCCTATACGCCGACCTCCTCGAACACAACATATCGGTAGTTGCAGCAAACAAAATTGCAGCCTCATCAGACTATGCAACATACAACCGACTTAAGCACATAGCACGCCGACGCAACATAAAATTCCTGTTTGAAACAAATGTAGGCGCCGGGCTCCCCATCATAAACACCATTAACGACCTTATTAACAGCGGCGACAAAATACTAAAGATAGAGGCTGTGCTCAGCGGCACACTGAATTTTATCTTTAATATGCTGAGCGAAGAGGTATCAATGAGCCGCACCGTTCGCCTTGCACAAGAAAAAGGTTACAGCGAGCCCGATCCACGCATCGACCTCAGCGGAAAAGACGTCATACGCAAATTAGTTATCTTAGCACGCGAAGCCGGTTACACAATAGAACAAAGCGACGTAGAAGCAAACCTGTTCATCCCCGATGAGCTATTCGACGGAACATTAGAGAATTTCTGGGAAAAACTCCCCGAGCTTGATGCAGACTTTGAGAACAAACGCAAGCAACTTGAGGCCGAAAATAAACACTGGCGCTTTATTGCAAAATTCCAAGACAACAAAGGAAGCGTATCACTATGCAAGGTCGACAGACACCATCCATTCTACAATCTCGAAGGCAGCAACAACATAGTACTGCTCACCACAGAACGCTACAAAGAATACCCCATGCTGATAAAAGGCTACGGTGCAGGAGCAAGCGTTACTGCCGCAGGAGTATTTGCAGACATTATGAGAATTGCCAACATATAAAAAACAAAGATACAATAGAAGTGCCATAAACCCCATTAAACAACAAACCACAACAGATTGTATCTTAATGAAAATTGGAATTTAGATTACCTACACACAAGCAATAATGTGAAAAAGAGGCTGACTAAAATGACATGAACCCCGAAAGTTAGACAAAAAACTTTCGGGGTTCATGTCATAATAAATCACTTTGTCTTTTCCTCCGGCTCCGTAAAAATTCCCTCTCTTTGATACCGATATTTGATATCAGTTATAAACCCTCAGAAAGTCACTCGTTTCACCGTCATTTCGTTTTAGTAATAACCCTGGCATTTTCTATGTCGGCTGTAAGAAACATCACCATGCAAAGGAGCACAAATAGCACTAATGAACCGGCAACCAGCAATGAATAGAACAAAACTGACGACAGACCGATTACGACATACTGAATAGGATTAATCCCCCTACGAGTCAGGAACTCGACAAACAAACTTGCCACAAATACAAGAATGATAATGAGCATTCCATACTTTGCCGAACGCATCGACTGCAGATAAGGGTTGGCAGGATCTACAAACTTGACACCCATATCGTAATAGCCGGAACTGTTAAAGCTCGACACACTCCAAGTGGCTTCAAAACCATCATTATTTATCTCTCTGCGATTAGGCAACAATTGTTTCAGATTTCTTTTTTTCTCAATGTTTTCAGGTGTGCTGCTACATCCTTTATTGGTCGAAAAGGCTCAATTATATCAATATTTGTATCAACGATAGCATATACCTCCTCTTCATCATTGTCTTTCATTCCAAAGCCGTCGCTATCGGCGAAATATTGTCCATCGGGATACAGCATCCACGAAATAGCACAAAGACCATCCTTAAAACCATCCCAACGATTGAGCTTTGCATAACGGATTGTTTTGTTTTTGGCGTTGTGAATACCGTTGGCACATTCCTTTTCTATGGCATCATAGTCAATGTCGCAATCATCCACCAGCAGACAATTTCCGGATGAGAATTTGCGAATCTTTCCGGTTGTTGTGTTGGCGATATGCAATCCTCCATTATCTCCGAAGAAAAAAGCCATACCATCCCTGTCAAGAGTGCCGATACAATTCTCCAGTTCAGGATAACCCGATATTGACACCTTTTTTCCCATAATTTTAAATTCAATTGCACTTGTGCTCATCATATTTTCTCCTTTCTTGATTATTTTAATTAATAGGTTCGTTTCTTGTACTATGATACTATTTCCGCTATTGTAATACTCTTCTTATACCTCCTTTTTATCGTATATGAATATAGATAGTAAAAAGTATCCAAAACTATCAATGAAAAATAAAAAAAATCCCTTACCGGTTAGATTTTTCTGACAATGGATAAGAAACTGTTTAAATTTCCAATATCTTAGAGAATTTCAGAACTATGAATATTCAGTTTCCACAGCAGGACTAGTTGTGCTGACGAAACAGATTCTATAATTAATGTTATTCATGGCTCTGACTGTTTACTCTGTTTATTGATTATATCTTTACGGCGCTTGAATTCAGGCAACGGCATAGGTTCATTCCCATTATGCTCTGTCATATATGAATAAATACCATTCAACACACGCATTATCTTGCTCGAATTATGGCCGGAAGCCTCATTGTAGCCACGCATCAGCGGTGGCATTATACCTTTATCAGCCGCATAAAATACCCAATAAATACATAGAGCAATATCGGTGCGATGCAGTCCCATGGCACATGCAATGTAAAAGTTGCCCTCGTCGATGTGACGACAAAGTTCAGGTAACAATCTGACCATACTCTCCACATGTTCACACTTATTGTCCACAGGATAGTAGAAATACCTCATCCCAAATTGTTTACACTTTTCTTGCATAGTCGATTGCAGACTCTCTTCACGTAGGTCGATAATAGTATGAATCCCGGCATCACTAATAATAGGCCATGCGTAGCTTTGGTGGCGTGAGGACATGGTACGCCCTCTAACGCCTCCATAGACAGGTGCAATATCCGGAATCCCGGTCGCAAGTATTCTATTTATATCAAGTGTAGTTCTTGACATCATCATATTCTTAAATTATTATTCAATTTAACCACTCTCACATTTTTATGCGTCTCTAATCAAATCTCATCTTACGGACATTACCTCCACCCATGCTGCATATCTGACGCAATTTACCAAGCTCCTTCTGCTACAACGACAGAAGAAATTCTTCCATACTACTGCATATCATTCCAGAAACCCCATTCATTTCACAGCCATTTATAGGAGACTCTATATAATTACCTTACATCTTGTAAAAACTTTTTTTGTACTACAAATAATAAAAATTCTCGTAATTGAAGTTTGTAAGCCAAGATGGTCGGTCATTCAAGGCTTTCATTCGTTCCGGGATTTCGTGAAGCGGTACTTCATCGTCCAACAATCTCCGAAGTTTGGCAAACATCATCTCATTCGTCTCATCTATATGGTGTTGCAGAGTAATGATTCCATATTCTTCCGCTTCTTCTTTGTCAGATATAATCATTCCGAATAACCATGACATAGTCTTCGTTATTTGAACTGTGACCTGCCTTACCTACTTATTGCATATCTTATCTTCATTTTTTTCTTCAATTTTGATTCTCATATAATATAGATTCACAAAAAATGCTACACCCATCACCGAATGATAAACAAATATTGCAATTTTATTTTGTTTTTTTGCCAAAATTACCATTTTATTAGGTGATAAAACTTTAAGAATATACATTCATTGGCAGAACTCAAGAAGGAGTACCGTTGATTGGCATTAGAGAATCACCCCGACAAAGGCGGCAGCACCGAAGTGATGCAGCATATCAATGTGGAATTTGAACGGCTACACGAGATTTGGAAGAACGATACTACTGTATCGGCGAATGCATCAGGTTATGAGAACGACTATGCAGGAGCATCGGCAAAAGAGTATACCGACTTCGTATATAACGAGTATCGTTGGAAAGGTCG
>JAFSAT010000019.1 GCA_017442185.1 Bacteroidaceae bacterium | reverse complement strand
TTTGTTCTAAGATGAGTTGTACATCAATGCAAATCATGCAAGTATGTAGAAATCAGAACAGTTGCCAACTCATTACCTCGTTCTTGAACTTTCCGCATAAACTTTTTATTCTTAGCGGATTATGAGATTATTCCAAAAATACAGAATAAAATCATTTAAATCATCGAATAAATAATTAAAATATAATCTAAATTCATTTTTTTTTGTAATATTGCAAAAATAGCAAAACAACCTACATCAGATGGAAACAAAAAAAGGACTTTGCAATTGGTTCAAACAATTGACCGAAGAGACTGCAACCGCAAAGAGTGCCAACCAGCTCAATCCCACGATAGAACTTGAACGACAGATAGGCGAGCAGATTTACAACGCTTTGCAGGGGAATATCGTTGAAGAGGTGTTGCGTAAGACAAAAGTGTCGAGCCTCGATGCCTATTGGCGCAGCAGTATGGAGGGGCACAGCCTTAAGATAGACAAAGAGCTTCTGCCCGACCTTTACAACCTATGTTACGATATAAAGAAAAAACTCAACTTCAACGAAAAAGTAGACTTTTACATAACCGGAAATTCCGATGTTAACGCATTCTCTCTTGCAGCCGAGGATGATGGCGAGCCTCATATAGTGAACATAAATTCGGCCCTGTTTGATCTTATGACACGCGACGAACTTAAATTTGTGATAGGCCACGAATTAGGACATCTTATAAACAGAGACACAGCCTTGGTGCGACTGATACATTTTGTGTTCCCTCCCGAATCGGCCGTTCCTGTGAGCCTGCAATATAAAATACGTCTGCACGAACAACTGGCCGAGCTTGTAGCCGACAGATACGGATATATAGCAACAGAAAATCTTGGTGTGTGTGTTACTGCATTCTTCAAGATGGCATCCGGGCTCGACCTTGCAAAGATGAATGTCAGCATAGATGCTCTTATTGCCGACAATAATCGCCGTCTCGAATATTTTCTTAACGACAAGGGTATGAGTCGTGCATCGCATCCCGTTAACCCCATACGCATACAGGCCCTTAATTTATTTGCAACAGCAAAGAACGAAAAAGATTTACAGGAGGGAATGGACGAACTTATATCCATATTATTGAAGGTGGGCGACTGCGAACTTGATGAACACACAGCACGTTTTATTGCCTCGGCCGGGCTTATCGTAGCCGGTTGCGACCGCAAAATAAACGAGGATGAGATAATGCAGATAATAGAATCCCTTGCAGCACTGAAAATCTTCCCCCGTCGCTTTCTCGACGAAATATCCGAGGGAGATATAGGTGCCATCTTCAACGATGCAGTTGAGAATATTCTCAAAATAAATCCGGGGATGCGCGACGGCATGCTGACCTATGTCATCAATATCGTCTTGTCAGACAAAACAATCAACAACGAAGAGATAGAATTTCTCTATAAATTCGGCGACAGCATAGGATTCAGCGAGATTGAGGTTGCCAATGCTATTGCCGAGGCCATACAGCGCAGTTATGTTCCAAGCATTGATGCAATATGCTGACAAACAGCTGTGTGTCACAGATTAAGAAACTGTTTAAACTTATATTAATACTGTTTTTGTGAAGCGTTTTTTTAACATCACGTTATATACTCATGGTAAATGGTAAAATAACCTGTGTCTGCTCCATGAAAAGAGAGACAATATGAATTTAAACAGTTTCTTATTAACTTTCTAATACTTATTGAAAGAGACAACCCTCTCCCACTCCTTACGTATCTTTTTACGTTTGGGCTTTGTCGCGTAGCCGAGAGCTATAATCAACATAAGGCGCTTTTTTTGCGGTATACCCGTGAGTTCCTTTATCTTCTTTTCATCGAACCATCCGAGTATGCACGAGCCTATTCCTTCGTCCTCGGCTGCAAGTGTCATATACGCCGATGCAATGCCTATATCCATCATGGGAAAATCCTTATCCTTTATTCCGCTGCCGAGCTTAGATGTGATGTTTGTAGGTTCGTGAGTAATAAGTACCAATGCCGAAGCATCCTTAACGAATTTGTTCATTCCAAGGCTCGATGTCGCACGTCCCACCTGCGGCAGAAGCTCCTCATCCGTAATCACAGTGAAGTGCCATGGTTGTCCGTTGCATGCCGAGGGAGCAAGGCGCGATGCCTCCAATATACGGTCGAGCTTCTCACTCTCTATGCGTCTGCCCGGTTCAAAAGCTCTGTCACTCTGACGTGCCTGTGCCAATTCCAAGAAGTTTTTCATGCGTTTTTTGCTATTCTTGCAATATATTTTCCAATAATATCAAACTCGATGTTCACAAGTGTACCAACCTCTATCGTATGAAAATTTGTGTGCTCGTATGTATAAGGTATAATGGCAACAGTGAAAGAGTCGTCTGTGGGGTTGCACACCGTCAGGCTTACACCATTCACGCACACCGAGCCTTTGTCAACGGTGAGATAACCCTTGGCTGCCATCTCCGCATCGTGCTTGTAACGGAATGTGTAGTACCAACTGCCTTCGGCATCGCGCACCTCTATACATTCGGCAGTTTGGTCGACGTGTCCTTGCACGATGTGTCCGTCCAGACGTCCGTTCATAATCATGCTGCGCTCCACATTTACCTTGTCGCCTACATGCAGTGTGCCCAAATTGGAGCGTTCAAGCGTTTCGCGCATAGCTGTCACCGTGTAGGTGTTATTCTCAATTGCCACAACTGTGAGACACACTCCGTTATGTGCAATACTTTGGTCTATTTTCAATTCATCCACAAAAGAGCATGTGAGTGTAAAATGTATATTCTCTTGCTCTTTGACAAGTTTGGTTACTGTTGCAAATTCCTCTACTATTCCTGAAAACATATTCTTATTTATTTTTTTGTAATTCTTCTTTGCGAAGATAATTCATATCTTTCACATAGCCAAACAGGCTGCTTCTGTTTGCTTTTATACTTTCAAAAATTTTTTCTGCTTAGTGTCACAATTCGGATATGATATTCGTTATTATTGTGAGCAGCTCGATAAAAACAAAAATTGTATAACTTAAATAAATTTTAATTATGGAACAATTATCTTATGCACTATCAGATTTGGTAGACAGTCTTATCCCCATAGGAATATGTGTGGTGCTTCCGGTTCTTATAGTTTGGCTTGTGATGCGTAAAAAGACAAACGACACAAACAAACGCACCGAGATTGCTTTGGCGGCATTGGAAAAAAATTCCGAGATTGATGTAGAGGCATTCTTCAAACAAATGAATCCGCAGCAAAAACTCCTTAAAGAGAAACTGCTCAAGAAATTGCTTATAGGAGTAATGTTTACGGTTTTAGGAATAGCATTATTATGCTTTATCATCTATATGGAAAATAAATTCCCATCCCACGATGAGGAGTATCTGGTTACCTTCTACACAGCCTCAATAGTAGGTTTGTCTGTTGGTTTTGCCTATATGATAAACTTTTTCATCGGTAGAAGAATGCTTGAAAAAGAGATTGAAATTGAATCAAAAGAGAAAGAAAAATAAGTGACAAAAGACGAATTTATAGAATTGGTAAGTAGCGAGCAGAGGCAGTTGAGACGCTTCTTGCTCGCTCTCTGCCGCGGAAACAGCGACGATGCCGATGATATAGCACAGGAAACTCTTGTCAAAGCCTATCTTTCGTTGGGGGATTATGTTGCAAAAGGCAAATTTCGCTCATGGCTCTATAAGATTGCACACAATACATTCTTGGATTATGCAAGAAAAAGAGACACGTTGCAGCCAATTGACGAAATCGTACAAATTCCCGATACCACACGTGCTGCCGATGGGGCTTTTGAGTATCAAGACCTATACATGGCACTCGATGCCATTTCAGCAAAAGAACGGTCGGCACTTCTGCTTTTTTATATAAACGGTTATTCCGTAAAAGAAATTTCGGCCATTGTAGAATGTAGCGACGATGCTGTGCGCAAGCAACTTTCTCGCGGCCGTGAAGAATTGAAAAAAATATTGAAAAATGGAGAAAGATAAACAAATTGCAGAACTTTTCGATGCTTACAACCCACCAATGAGTGATGATGGGATTTTTATGTCGCGTCTTACTCGCAGGCTCGAAACAGTGGAGTACATTAAAACGGTACAGCAACAGCAGATTCTCCGACACAAGCGTGTTGTGCTTTTTACATTCATTGTAGGTCTTGTTGCAGGAGTGATATTACTCACCTGCATACTTAATATCTCCGACGAAGAACTGCTGTTTGGTATGGCTCCACAGTTCCATCTTTTTGGTATAATATCGGCAAACACCCACGCTGTTTTTTCGATACTGCTATCGGCTCTTTTGTGTATGAGCATAGTGATAATAGTTAATATAATACTCGATATTTCTAATTATAAGTTGAGGGTGGATGCGAAACGAAAGTTTCTGAGCAGCGGCATGAAATAACAATGCTCTCGGATATAAAGCATCAAAAGAGGTACGCCCACAAGCGTACCTCTTTTGATGTTATTTAAAACAGATTGTATATGTTTATTTCAAGTTAGATGCAGGGTCGATATTATCCTTTTCAATATCCTTGAAATAATTTACGGTGCCAACTTTAAGTTCGGCAGTTGCTGCATCGTCACAAACAATGATGCCATGCTGATGCATCTGAAGCACGCTGATAGTCCACATCTGTGTGATGCTTCCCTCCACTGCGTGGTAGAGTGCCTGTGCTTTGTTATGGCCGTTTACCAATATCAGCACCTCTTTTGCATCCATCACTGTGCCTACACCTACTGTAAGAGATGTCTTGGGCACTTTGTTTACGTCATTATCAAAGAAACGTGAATTTGCGATTATAGTATCAGTTGTAAGGGTTTTGATACGTGTACGCGATGTGAGTGAAGAGCCCGGCTCGTTGAATGCAATGTGTCCGTCGGGGCCTATTCCGCCTAAGAACAGATGTATACCACCGTAAGAGGCTATTTTCTCTTCGTAACGTTTACATTCGGCATCAAGGTCTGCTGCATTGCCGTTGAGAATGTTTACATTTTCTTTCTTTACATCCACATGGCTGAAGAAGTTGTTCCACATAAACGAGTGGTAGCTTTCGGGGTGCTCCTCGGGAAGACCAACGTACTCGTCCATATTGAATGTAACAACATTTTTAAAGCTCACCACGCCCTTATTGTAGAGATTGATAAGTTCTTTGTATGTTCCGAGCGGAGTAGAACCGGTGGGAAGGCCAAGCACGAAAGGCTTATCCTCTGTGGGATTAAATTCGTTGATTCTTTTTGCAACGTAAGACGCTGCCCAACTTGATAACTGTTGGTAGTTAGGTTCGATGATTAAACGCATAATTTGTTGAATTTAAAGGTTTATCTTTAATAAATGTATTTTCCTTTTATCTTTAACTTATCGAATTGTGAATCCATTTCTATAAGTTGCGGGATATATCTTATTTTTCCATCGGTGTTAATCTCTTTGTGCAGCACCATCACCAATGAACCGTCAAAGTCGTTGAAAAGCATTGCCTGTCCGTAGCCTCCTGTCAGCATAGGCTCAGGCTCGATGTGCCAAGGTCCGTTTAAACCGTGATTTTTTTCGGTATATGCTACGCCCAATGCCGTCGCTCCATCAATCTCGGTGGTAAACAATATGCCAAGTTCCATGCCCTCTGTGTCAAAGAGGAATGCACCGTCCATCAGAGGCGACCATTCTCTTTTGCCATTTATCTCACTCTTGCCCGACCAAGGATTCTCCGATGCAGAAAACATTATATACGGCTCTCCAATCTGCTGTGATAAATCTTTGGTCAGCATAATTATCTCTGTACTACCCTCTCGGCTCTGAATATAATCGTGTGAAAAAATAAGAAATCCTGTATCATACTCATCTGTAATGAATGTGGCTCCGCAACAGGCTCTGTCGGCACGCAACAATGGTGTTTCAGATATTACGGGGCTGTATGGGCCTTGTATGCTGTCGGCAACAAGCAGTTGGCAGGAGCGACGCGGAATATCCTTTCCATCTACATTGTCTATTGTGACATCTTCACATGTAAATGTGGCAACATAGTAATATTTCCCTTTATGATAATGTATCTCGGGGGCTGTTATAATGGGCGATGTTCCCATCCACTGCTCCTCATTTAATTGTAATACGTTATAGGGACCTGTCCATTGTCGCAGATTTTTGCTTGTCCAGACATGACCGCCGTCGCCCGTCATATAATAAATGAGATTCTTCTTGTCGAGATAGATAAAGGGGTTGGCAATATTCATGCTGTCGATAGACAACGTGAGTGCAGGTGCGCCGTCGGGAGTGCGCAGTTTCCACTGCTCCTCGCCTTGGCGGTTGTTGCCACACGATGCAATCAACATTATTGCAGCTATATATATTAAAAATTTCTTTATCGTCATTATGTGCGGATTACACTCTATGGAAAATATATACAAACGAGTATGATTCTATATTATCAATGTCTTAAACGACCATAGTGCAACGGGTGTATATATCTTCGCGGTTACTGCAAAGATATATAATTTTATGTAAACGACGAACGGTTTTATGAAATATTACATGATTTTAGAGGGCAGATGTGCTTATTTCTTTGTTTTATCGGAGAAAACCGTTGTATCGGTGTTTTTTCTATTTAAATTTTATTTGTATGAAAAAGTTTTTATTATTGGTCGTACTGTTTACGTTAGGATGGCAGATGACCGCTGTTGCACAAAACAGAAAAATGACAAAGGCCGAGCGCGAAGCTGCGTGGCGTGCCGAACGTTTGCGAAAAAAGGCCGCTGAGGAGGCGCGCGAGCATGCACAAGACTCAACAGCCTTTGTGCAGGCGGTAGAGGCGCTGCGAAGCGGCTCGTGGGCTCTTGAAGCATCTAATGTCACGTTTAATAACGGGGTGACCCGTTTCGTTACCGAAAGCACTAATTTTGTTTCCATAAATAACGGACAAGGTACGGTGCAGACGGCTTTCGACAACAGCAATGTATATTCGCCCAACGGCTTGGGAGGTATCACACTCGAGGGGTCGGTGAGCGGCGAGCGCATGACGCAAGACAGCAACGGTAATATTTTTTACAGCTATACGGTTGTGGGGCCGAGCTTCTCGGCAATGGTCTATGTGACACTTGCTGTGAACAGTAATCAGGCAAGTGCAAGGATTGACCCTGATTTTAGTGGGCAGTCTATGACGATGAATGGGTATATTTATCCTTATTCCACTGCCGGTATTTTTCAGGGTACGGCTTCGTACTACTGACTGACGGGCGATTATGATGACAGGTGGCGGTTTTTTGCCCCTCCTCCGCCACCTCCTATCTTAAGGCCTCGTCCTGTGCGCCCACCGCGTCCGCCAATGTTTCCTCCTCCTGCACCCGGCAATTTCAGACCTTTTCCGCCGATGAATCGTCCCGGAAATCCTCCGATAATGGGAGGTGCGCCGTCTAAACCTTCCGGTTTTGGTGGCGGTGCGGCTGCTCCTCCGGTATTCGGCCCATAAGGCTCTCTCTGACGTTGTATCTTTTTGTGTGTGCTATTTATCGAGGATTTATTATATAATTTAAGCAGCGGTGTCAAAATAGTACTATTTTGACACCGCTGCTTAAATTGTTTTTTTTATCAATAAGCAAAGAGCGGATATTCACTCATTGTCTCGTTTACTTTACGACGAACAGTTGCAATAACTTTTTCATCCTCGGGGGCATTCAGCACTGTTTCTATCATCTCTGCCACAAAAGGCATCATATCCTCTTTTACTCCGCGTGTGGTGATTGCTGGAGTTCCAAGTCTTATTCCCGATGTCTGGAATGCGCTGCGAGAGTCAAAGGGTACCATGTTTTTATTTGCTGTTATATCTGCGGCAACAAGAGCTTTTTCGGCTACTTTACCCGTAAGTTCGGGATATTTATTGCGTAGGTCTACAAGCATTGAGTGATTGTCTGTGCCACCTGATACTATTCCGAATCCTCTATCCATCAGTTCTTGTGCCAATGTGGCTGCATTTAGCTGCACCTGTGTCTGGTATTCTTTGAATTCGGGTTGTAGGGCTTCGCCGAACGCAACAGCTTTTGCTGCAATTACATGCTCCAAAGGCCCGCCTTGAATACCGGGGAACACTGCACTGTCGAGCAGTGCCGACATCATTTTTATCTCACCTTTGGGTGTTGTCTTGCCCCAAGGATTGGGGAAGTCTTTACCCATGAGAATTATTCCGCCACGCGGACCGCGAAGTGTCTTATGTGTGGTGGATGTTACAATATGTGCATATTTTAATGGGTTGTCCAATAATCCTGCTGCAATAAGTCCGGCGGGGTGTGCCATGTCTATCATAAGCAATGCGCCCACACTGTCGGCAATTTCGCGCATACGTTTGTAGTCCCATTCGCGAGAATAGGCCGAGCCGCCACCGATAATGAGTTTCGGTTTTTCGCGATTGGCAACCTCCTCCATCTGCTCATAGTCTACACGTCCGGTTTCGGGATTCAGATTATATTCGCATGGTGTGTATATTATACCCGATGTGTTTACTGTTGAGCCGTGAGACAAGTGGCCGCCATGAGCCAGATTAAGTCCCATGAATTTATCGCCGGGATTCAATACCGCAAGGAACACTGCGGCATTTGCCTGTGCTCCCGAGTGTGGCTGCACGTTTACCCATTCGGCGCCGTAAAGTTCTTTAAGACGTTCGCGTGCAAGGTCTTCCACTATATCTACAACCTCGCAACCTCCATAATAGCGTTTGCCGGGATATCCCTCGGCATATTTATTTGTGAGGAATGAGCCCATTGCCTGCATTACCTCGTTGCTTACGAAATTTTCCGATGCTATCAGTTCTATACCCTTCAGCTGACGGCGCTGTTCCATCTCTATGAGTTGAAATACTCTGCTGTCTCTTTTCATCTTATAATATGTTAAATGCGTTACCTTTGCTATAATTTTTCGCAAAGGTAACGCAAAGTGTTGATAATATAAAGATATTTATCTGTTTTTTTCTATCTTGGAGATTATTCTCGAAGATAATTATGCACTTGTTGCAAAATAATAAAGTTGTCTTTATCTTGCTCGTTTGTCTCTTATGAATACATGAAACGGCGGATGCTCTGTTTGGGTGTCTTCTCGAATGGGTCGCGTCTGATTTCTGTTGCGGCAATCTGGCTGTATGCAGGAAGTTCTTTGTTTAAAGTGAGCACATTCTCTTCGATTATGCTGTTTACCTCTTCTTCGGAAATTCCCGCAGCCTTTGCACCTTCATAGTCTGCAACCACAAGAGCTACAAGGGCATTTTTACGTCCTACGACAAGTGATTCGAGTACGTGAGGAAGGTTGTTTACTTTATCTTCAATCTCTTCGGGATATATATTCTGTCCGCTTGCCGACAGTATCATGTTTTTGCAGCGTCCTTTTATAAATATATTGCCTTTTTTGTCTATGATGCCCATGTCTCCGGTTTTCAACCAACCGTCTGATGTGAACGAGGCTTTTGTTGCCGCTTCGTTATTATAGTAACCAAGCATCACTGCATCGCCTTTACACTGTATTTCGCCTAAAATTCTTCGTGGGTCTTTGGAGTCGATGCGCACTTCGAGCGGAATAGCGCGACGTCCGCATGAGTATTTTTCAAATTGTTCACGGTCGCAATATGATATAAGAGGTCCGCACTCTGTCATGCCGTAACCAACGCAATACGGGAAGTTCATCTTCTTCATAAGGTCTTCTACCTCTTTGTTAAGTGCTGCACCGCCAATGATGACACCGGTTGTCAACCCACCGCCAAAAGCACTGACAAGTTTTTTGCGTATGGCGTTGAGAATTATATTGTTGATTCCCGGAATCTTCATTAACACCTTCATGTAGGATTTACGCAGCATCGGAAATACTTTTGATTTGAATATTTTCTCTACCACAAGAGGAACGGTTAGGAACATGAAGGGTTTTACGGCTGCAAGGCCTGCCAACAAACGGGCCGGAACCGGCTTACCGTTAAGGATGGTTATATGGCATCCGCCCGAAAGAGGGAATAAAAAGTCGAATGTCTGTCCGAACATGTGTGCCATCGGCAACACCGAGAAGATAGTGCTACCCTCGCACATTGGAATTTCGCGACGTGCAAATTCCAAATTGGCCGATAGGCTGCGTGACGGAAGTACAACGCCTTTGGATGTTGCGCTTGTTGTTCCCGATGTGAAACTTATCACTGCCACTGCATTCATGTCGCTCTTGCAGTAGTTTACAAGTTTGGGGTTTATTCCGTTGGGGAATTTTTTTGCAAATGATGCGTTCACCATTGTGGCATCTATTGCCCCGGTTTTATCTGTCTTGTCAAAAATTTCTCTGTCGGCTACGTTTATCAGACATGTGAAATCTTTTATGTTTTTTATTCTGTCGAGCTGTTTTTCATCGGATTTAATGGCGTCATATGCTATCTTGTCACATATAATCATTTTACATTCCGAAAATTCGCTCAGTTCGGCAACTGCGCCTGCAAGAAAGTCGGGAAGAAAAGGAACCACCACTGCGTCGTATGAAACCACCGCAAGATAGGCTACTGCCCATTCGGCCGAATTTCGGGCATACAAAGCTATCTTGTCGCCTTTGTTTATTCCGCTTGCATCGAAGATGATGTGATATTTTTCTATCCCCTCCGACACTTGTCCGTATGTTAATGTGTTTCCGCCATAGTTGCTGAAAGCCGGCATATCCCAATGTTCCTTGATGGATTTGTCGATATAATTTAAATAATGTTGCATGTTTCTATTGTTTCTATTATTATTAAGATTACGTTGCAAATATCTCCATTATTTTTATAATACAAAATAAATTAATCTGAAATTAACACTTTATATGCAATATTTTGAACAAAAGTATGTTTTTTGCTGCTCGAATTTAACATTTATTTTTTAAATATTAGTGAGTGTTAAAGTAGCCGGGGTGCGTAAAGATTTTGTCTCTTTACGCACCCCGGGGTCTAACAATCTACAATAAGCAGTTTCATGCAAACTGTGTGACAGCTGTTGATTCAATTCATATAACTTTTAGTTATAACATTTACCGAATATAGGGTAACGGCTGCTACTTGCAGTATGCAATTCACTATTCTTTATTTATACATAAATCTTTTTATGCTCAATTTAGGGGTTTTCTCAAAAGGTTCTTTCATTATTTCGCATGCGGTTATTTTGCTGTATACAGGCAGGCTCGAATTAAGTGTAAGAACATTATCTCCTATTGTTGTTTTAAGTTGCTCTTCGCTCAGGCCGGCCTCTGCAACTGCATCGGCATTGGGGACTATCAGTGCCACAATGCCATGCTTACGTCCTACGATGAGTGATTCTTGTACCAAAGGAAGTTGATTTACAAGTTCTTCTATCTCTTCGGGATAAATATTCTGTCCGTTGGCTGTCAGAATCATATTCTTGCAGCGACCGCGTATGACAATGTTCTCTTTTTTGTCCATTGTACCCATATCTCCGGTTTTGAACCATCCGTCGTCGGTGTACGATGCTTTTGTGGCCGCTTCGTTTTTGTAGTATCCTGTTGTAACCGCATCGCCCTTAATTTGAATCTCACCGGGTATATTGGCCGGGTCTTGAGAGTCTATTCGTGCATCTACGTATGGGTGCGCAACTGCGCCGCAGGTGTGGGGTGTGAAGTCCTGCCATCGTGTATAGCTCACAAGAGGCGCACATTCTGTCATTCCGTATCCTATGACGTAGGGGAATTTTATTTTATGCATAATATCTTCTACCTCTTTGTTTACTGCTGCACCTCCTATGAGAAGTCCTCCTTGATGAATGTTACCTCCAAATACATTTATCAATTTTTCGCGTACCTTATTATAAATAATGTTGCGTATTCCGGGTATCGAGGTTAATATGCGCATTGTGCCTGTTTTCAGTGTAGGCATTACGTTGCCGCGGAATATCTTTTCGACCAACAACGGTACGGTCAGGAACATGAAAGGTTTTACCTCGCCCAAAGCCTTTAACAGGCGTGCGGGAATTGGCTTTTCTGTGTAGATGTATATGTGGCAGCCTTTTGAGAATGGAAAAAGAAAGTCGAATGCCTGCCCGAAAATATGTGCCAAGGGAAGTATCGACAATATTGTGCTACCTTTGGGCGCTTCCATTTTCATCCATGCGTATTCCATATTGGCTGAAATTGCACGTGCAGGCAATATTACACCTTTGGGCGAACTGCTTGTTCCCGAAGTGTAGCTTATTACGGTTACAGCGTCGAGGTTTGTTCTTGCATAGTTTACGCGCTTTGCTGTCACTCCGCCGGGGAATAGTGTCTTAAAGGTATTCTCAACCTCTTCGGTTAGATTATTTAATTTGCCACAGCTGTTGTCTTCAACTTTCATCCCTACGATATTTATTATTCCGCAGAATTTTTCGTAAGTTGAAAATAGTTCCACAATACTATCGCGCTTAAGCCCCGACATTATGGGGGTGTCGACAAGCAGCATGCGACTGTCTGATGCTTTTGTCAGCTCGGCTACATTGCGAGGAAGAAAATCGGCCAACAGGGGCACTGCAACTGCACCGTATGTCACTATTGCAAAATATGCTACACACCACTCTGCCGAACTTTTTGCGCATAAAGCTATTTTGTCGCCTTTGGAAATGTAACATTTTTCAAACAATATATGATATTTCTCTATCAACGAGGCAACATCACCATAGGTGTATGTGTTTGCGCCGTAATTTGTCAGTGCCGGCTCATTCCAATGCTGTTTGACAGATTCGTCAATGTAGGTCAAAAAATGTTTCATAATTACACTTATATTTGTATTGTAATTTATTGATACATAAATCGCTTTATGCTAAGTTTGGGAGTCTTTTCAAATGGATTTTCGCGAATTTCCACTTTTGCTATTCTGCTATAAACAGGAAGCATGTCGTTTAGTGCGAATATGCTTGATTCTACTGCGTTTTTAAGCTCTTCGCCGCCAAGCCCGACCTCCTTGATGCTTTCTTGATTAAGAACCACGAGTGCTGCAAGGCCATGCTTACGGCCAACTACAAGTGATTCCAACACCAGTGGCAGCCTGTTTATCATATCTTCAATCTCCTCTGGGTAGATATTCTGTCCGTTGGCTGTAAGAATCATATTCTTGCAGCGTCCTCTTATGATTACGTAATCATTTGCGTCCATTGTGCCCATGTCACCGGTCTTAAACCAACCATCCTCGGTGAACGAAGCTGCGGTTGCCTCTTCATTCTTATAATAACCGGTTGTTACATGATTGCCGCGCACCTGTATCTCTCCGGGTATTTCGGCAGGCTCCGATGAGTCAATGCGCACCTCTATATCCGGACGTATGATTCCGGCGCTGTTTTTCAATGCAGGATGATTCCAACCTTTATAGCTGATGAGCGGTCCGCACTCTGTCATTCCGTAACCCACTGCATAGGGGATTTTTATTTTGCGCATTACCCTGTCGACATCTTTGCTTATGGCGGCACCTCCTATAAAGAATCCCGCAATGTGCAGATTACCACCGAATGCTCCTAATATTTTATTGCGTATTCCTTTGTATATTAAATCCTTTACTCCCGGTATTACTGTAAGAAAACGCATTATGGGTTTATCAAGAATGGGGATAACTTTTGCACGAAAGATTTTTTCTATCAATAAAGGAACAGTTAAGAAAAGGAAAGGTTTTACTTCGCCTAGCGCTTTCAGCAATAGTGCCGGTACGGGTTTTGCGCTGAAAATGTGTATGTGGCACCCTTTGGAGAACATGAATAAAAAGTCGAGCGACAGGCCGAAAATGTGAGCCAGAGGAAGTATCGAGAAAGTGTTACCACCGGGAACCGTCGGAACATAATCGCGTGCAAACCTTATGTTACCGGATAAAGATTTTGCATTAAGCATAACACCTTTTGGTGCACTGCTTGTTCCTGATGTATAACTGATTACAGAAAGTTGTTCAAGTTCCTCTTCACTCCTTTTATAATTAATATTGTCGAGCGTTAGGCCATTGGGAAACCTCTTTGCAAATTCCTCGTGCACATACTCGTTTATGTTGTCAAGCGAGCCGTTGCAATTGAGCGAAGTCTCTTTATCCATGATATTAACCAATCCGCAAAAATTGTTGTAACTGTTGAAGTTATCAATGACATTGTTGCGCTTGAGTCCGTTTAGAACACTTTTGTCAAGCAACAGCATGCGGCTGTCCGAAACTTTGACAAGTTCTGCCAGATTCAATGGAAGAAAATCGGCAAGCAGCGGAACTGCAACCGCTCCGTAGGTTACTATTCCAAGAAATGCGATACACCATTCAGCGGAATTCTTTGCGCTTAGAGCTATTTTATCACCCTTGCCGATGTTGCATTTTTCAAACATAATGTGAAATTTTTCAACACCTTCGGCAATTTGAGCGTAAGTATAGGTTGAACCTCCGTAATTGGTGATTGCAGGCTTGTTCCAATTGCTTTTGATAGCATCGTCGATGTGGTTAAGATAGTGTATCAGCATAAAACGTTTAATTATTAGAATTTATTTGTTATATCATGTGTTTTAAACGGCCGTCCACTGTTGAATTACTCCTTGTTTAACAGCGTGGCCGGTTGTTGCGATGCAAATGTCGCACTTACTTTTCAGAAAATTGACTTTTAAAGATATAAACCCTGTTATTGTGGCAAAAGTTTGAAATGCGTGGTAAAATTCGTGTATTTGTGGTTAAATTAAATGTGCTTAAATTTAAAATAATCGGCTTTTCTTGCATTTGATATTGATTCGTTTGCAGCTTAAACAATCTCGCTGCCATGTGCTTTTTCTAATTTTTGATTGCAATCATGGAAATATTCAAAAATAACCCTAAAAATTAGGAAAATTAAATAAAGCGTGTAACTTTGCGCTATATTTCTACTGCTAATCATAAAACACAAAATCATGGAAAGAGAAATAAAATTCAGTTTGGTCTATCGCGACATGTATCAATCGTCGGGCAAATTTCAACCTCTTGCGGAGCAGTTAGAGAAAATAGCACCCGTAATTGTTGAAATGGGATGCTTCGCACGTGTAGAGACAAACGGCGGTGCATTTGAACAAGTAAACCTTTTAGCCGGTGAAAATCCCAATAAAGCTGTGCGTCGCTTTACCAAGACTTTCAATGAAGCAGGCATACAGACGCACATGCTCGACCGTGCGCTAAATGCCCTTAGAATGTTCCCCGTTCCGGCTGATGTACGTCGACTGATGTACAAAGTGAAAAAAGCACAAGGAACAGATATTACACGAATATTCTGCGGTCTTAATGATACACGAAACATTATCCCCTCTATAAAATATGCGCTCGAAGCCGGCATGATTCCTCAGGCAACACTATGTATAACCTCGTCGCCGATACACACCGTAGAGTATTACAGCACAATGGCCGATGAGCTTATTGCTGCGGGAGCAACGGAGATATGCCTTAAGGATATGGCGGGAATAGGTCGTCCCGATTTTCTCGGTCGCCTTGTCAAGAGTATCAAAGAGAAGCACCCCTCCATTATAATACAATATCACGGACACAGCGGTCCCGGTCTTTCTATGGCCTCTATACTCGAAGTGTGCAAAAACGGGTGTGACTATATAGATACCGCCATAGAGCCACTCTCATGGGGAAAGGTTCATCCCGACATCATAAGTGTTCAAGCAATGCTTAAAGATGCAGGATTTAAGGTTCCGGAAATCAATATGAACGCTTATATGAAAGCGCGTAGTCTGACACAACAATTCATAGATGAGTGGTTGGGCTATTTCATGGACAATAACAATAAGCTGATGAGCTCGTTGCTGCTCACCAGCGGACTTCCCGGCGGAATGATGGGTTCCATGATGTCCGACCTTGCAGGCGTACACAAAGGAATAAACGGCATTTTGGCAAGCAAAGGCAAGCCCACATATACCCTCGACGAACTGATGGTAGAACTATTCAACGAAGTGGCATACGTGTGGCCGCGAGTAGGTTATCCCCCACTTGTAACCCCATTCAGTCAGTATGTGAAAAATATAGCACTCATGAACCTGCTAAGTAATGCACAGGATGAACCTCGCTTCAGTCGTATGGACGAGAGCATGTGGGGTATGATACTCGGCAAGAGCGGTAAACTTCCCGGAGAGCTTGCGCCCGAAATAATAGCACTTGCAAAAGAAAAAGGATATGAATTTACCACCGACGACCCTCAGAGCTTCTATCCCGATGCGCTTGACAAATACCGCAAAGAGATGGAAGAGCTTGGTTGGGATACAGGCGATGACGACGAAGAACTGTTTGAATTTGCCATGCACGAGCGACAATACCGTGACTACAAGAGCGGCGTAGCCAAAGAACGCTTCCTTGCAGACATCGAAAAAGCCAAGGATGCACAAATGGCAAGCAAAGGCATCAGCATTGAGGAGATAAAAGCCATAAAACATGCCAAAGCCGACCCGATAGTTGCCCCCGTCAAAGGACAACTCTTGTGGGAAATATCCACCGAAGGAGAGTCAATGCCACCTGCCATTGGCAAGCACTGCGAAGCCGATGAAGAATTTTGCACCATCATCACATCATGGGGACAACTGCAACCCGTTGCAACAGGCCTTGGAGGACGTGTGGTTGAAATATGTGCAAAGCAAGGTGCACATGTTAATCGCGGAGATATTATCGCCTACATTCAGCGCGACGAACTATTCGATTAACCTCTTAAAGGCAGTTTAAATTTCTTTATATTTTATATGTATAATCGAATTTAACCTGCCTTTTTATGCTCTTTCTGCCTGTTCTTACCATTTTTATAAGTTGCATGGCCGGCCATGCGCACTTAAAAATGAAAAAACAGCTTCTAAAAAAGAACTATAAAATTCCAAGGAGATAAATTTAAACAGCATCTAAAATCCGGTATACAAATCACCCCAAAGTCTTTTTCCTGACTTTGGGGTGATTTTACATAATAAAACGATATTCAGAAAGGCATCGGTTCGTCATTACCCGATGGCCTCAGGTTCACAGGCATATCCACCGGAGCGCCATCCTGCAAATAATCGGGGATAGGGGGCGGTGTACCCGTTATTGCAGCCGGATCGTATGATGCCACATTCACATTCATCTTGGATGCACGCATCACGGGAATATCGCTCGGCGGCGGTGCCGATATCGACTCGTCGTCAAGATTCATGAAGCGGGCATACTCCTTGCGAAACACTAAGGGGACATTGTCAAGTCCGCCGTTTCGATGTTTGGCGATTATAATTTCGGCTTTACCGCGCCAATCGAAATCCCCATCCTTATATATATGAAAATATTCGGGACGATTGACAAACATCACGATATCCGCATCCTGCTCGATGGCACCCGACTCTCTTAGGTCGCTAAGTTGCGGACGTTTGCCTTCGACACCCTCGCGTCCCTCAAGGTTACGATTTAGCTGACTGAGTGCCATAATCGGAATATTCAACTCCTTGGCAAGGCCCTTAAGTGAGCGAGAGATAGTGCTTATCTCCTCCTGGCGGCTGCCTTTGCCCACGTTTGCCGTCATCAACTGCAGATAATCTATGAAAATCATCTTTACACCATAATCGTGCACCATGCGTCGCGCCTTGGAGCGAAGTTCAAACACCGACAGCTGAGGAGTATCGTCAATGTATAGAGGCGCCCCCTCAAGTGCTGTGATTTTGCTGTCAAGTTGGCCCCATTCATAGCGTTCGAGCTGTCCGCTTCGTATCTTATCGCCCGGAATTTGGCAAACATTGCTTATGAGACGCTGCACCAACTGCACATTGCCCATCTCAAGAGAAAACATTCCCACAGGAATACCCTGATCCACTGCCATATTACGTATAAGTGACAGGGCAAACGCCGTCTTTCCCATCGCAGGACGCGCTGCAAGGATTATAAGGTCGGTTGGTTGCCATCCCGACAGCACCTTGTCCAGACGATGGTAGCCTGTGCTTAATCCGCTGATACCGCTTGTATTCTTTGACGCTGTCTGTATCTGCTCATAAGCCTGCTTGATGACGGGGTTTATCTGTGTAAAGTCTTGCTTCATATTATGTCGCGAAATCTCAAACAGTTCCGACTCGGCCTGTTGCATAAGTTCATCGACATCTTGTGTCTCATCAAAGGCTTGTTCTTGAGTTTTACTTGTGAACTTTATTAAGTCGCGAGCAAGTTTCTTTTGTGCAATTATAGTTGCATGATATTCGATATTTACCGACGATACAACACGGCTGGAAAGTTGCGCAATATAAACAGGGCCGCCCACCTCGTCCAATATACCTTTAGATTTTAAAAATTCGGTAACCGTTAGAATATCAATAGGTCTGTCGTTCAAGTCCATCTCCTGAATAGCTCCAAACAGCAATCGGTTACGTTTGTCGTAAAACGAGTCGGGCTTAAGTATACTGCCCAAGCGACCAATCGCATCGCTATCTACCATGAGTGCGCCCAATACAGCTTCTTCAAGTTCCAACGCCTGCGGTTGCAAATTCCCAAACTGGTTCATCAATGGTGCAGAGCCTTCTGCTTGTCGGCGTGTCTTTCTTCGCTGAGTGTTATTCTCATCCATACTTTTCTTCTTAAAATTGAAAACCGGATGCGAAGATATGTAAAACATAACGAAAAATATCATTCAATTCGCATAGCTTTATCAACAATCCCAAAGAACTTATCAACTTCTGCATCTCATGGCAGAGGTATACCTTTGCAGAGCAAGGAAAAAATCACTATCTTCGCAAAAAAATAAAATTACATAATAATATGTTGATTGAATTTCCATTTAGAGGTTGTTAAAATTTTCTCCTTGTAATTTTTATAGTTCTTTTTTGGAGGGAAAAACAGTCAAAAAAGAGCATAAAAAGGCAAATATAATTCGTTCATAATGTAAGCATAGTATTTGAAAGATATTTAAACAGTTTCAAATTTAGTGGAAAAACAAGCAACAAAACACAAACATCAGTAATAATGGTTTCAATAGACGGACTTACCGTTGAATTTGGCGGTACTACCCTTTTCAAGGATATATCATTTGTAATAAACGAAAAAGATCGCATAGCCCTTATGGGCAAGAATGGAGCAGGCAAAAGCACGCTGTTGAAGATATTGGCAGGTGTGCGTCAGGCTACACGCGGACAAGTTTCGGCACCCAAAGATACAGTCATTGCCTATCTTCCTCAGCATCTTATGACCGAAGATGGTCGTACCGTCTTTGAAGAAGCATCGCAAGCCTTTGCACATCTGCATCGCATGGAAGCCGAGATTGAAGAGCTGAACAATAAACTATCCCAACGTACCGACTACGAAAGCGACGAATATATGGCTCTCATCGAAGAGGTGGCCACCAAGAGCGAAAAATTCTATTCGATAGATATGACACATTTTGAGGAGGATGTTGAAAAAACACTCTTGGGATTGGGATTCGAGCGCAAAGACTTCACCCGTCAGACAAGCGAATTCAGCGGAGGATGGCGCATGCGTATAGAATTGGCAAAGATGCTGCTTCGCAACCCCGACGTATTGCTTCTTGACGAGCCTACCAACCACTTGGATATAGAATCCATCGGCTGGTTAGAAGATTTTATAATATCAAACGGAAAAACCGTGGTAGTCATAAGTCACGACCGTAAATTCGTAGACAATATAACCACACGCACAATAGAGGTTACCATGGGACGCATCTACGACTATAAAGTAAACTACTCGCAATATTTGCAGCTGCGTGCCGAGCGTCGTCAGCAACAGATGAAGCAATACGAAGAACAGCAAAAGATGATACAAGAGACAAAAGACTTCATCGAGCGCTTCAAAGGTACATATTCAAAAACGCTGCAAGTGCAAAGTCGTGTAAAAATGCTCGAAAAGCTGGAACTTATAGAGGTTGATGAAGAAGACACATCGGCATTGCGCCTTAAGTTTCCCCCATCGCCACGCTCGGGACAATACCCTGTAACAGCCGACGCAGTAGGAAAATCATTCGACAAGAAACAGATTTTCTCCAACGTAACACTCACCGTTGAACGCGGCGATAAAATAGCCTTTGTGGGGCGCAACGGCGAGGGAAAGTCCACCTTTGTACGTTGTATCATGCAAGAACTGCAGCACGATGGAACATTGCAATTAGGGCATAATGTGCAGATAGGATATTTCGCACAGAATCAAGCATCCATGCTCGATGAAAACCTCACCGTTTTTCAAACAATAGACGATGTCGCCAAAGGCGAGATACGTAACAAGATACGCGACCTTTTGGGAGCATTCATGTTCGGTGGCGAGGCAAGCAGCAAAAAAGTAAAAGTCCTCTCGGGAGGCGAGCGCACCCGCTTGGCACTTATGAAACTGTTGCTTGAGCCGGTGAACCTTCTCATTCTTGACGAGCCAACCAACCACCTCGACTTAAAGACAAAAGACATACTCAAACAAGCCTTTCGTGATTATGACGGAACACTTATTTGTGTAAGTCACGACCGCGATTTTCTCGACGGCCTGGTGACCAAAGTCTACGAATTTGGTCACGGACGTGTGCGCGAACATCTGTGCGGAATATACGAATTCCTCGAAACAAAAAAGCTTGAAGGACTTCAAGAACTTGAACGCAAAAACCGATAAAAACATTCTACCATGATAACATTTCCTTGCAGCAAAATAAATCTCGGTCTCGACATTGTATCAAAGCGTCCCGACGGCTACCACAATCTCGAAACAATCTTCTACCCTATCCCACTCGAAGATGCACTCGAAATAACAGTTAACAACAGAGCCGACGCTCCGGAGTATACATTTAAAATGTTCAATGCCAAGTTCAAAGATGGCGAATCAGATAATCTCGTTGTCAAAGCCTACAAATTGCTTGCTGCAAACCACACGCTTCCCAAGGTCGATATAAGCCTTTATAAACACATACCTACGGGGGCCGGGCTTGGCGGCGGCTCCTCAGATGCAGCATTCACATTAAAAATGCTGAACAAAATAGCATCACTTAACCTCACAGATGAAAAGCTCGAAGAGTATGCAGCACAGATAGGAGCCGATTGCGCGTTCTTTATAAAAGCACGTCCGGCATTTGCAACAGGCATAGGCAATATACTCACCCCCGTCGACGAATATCTTAAAGGTTACCATTTGGTACTTGTAAAGCCCGACATACATATCTCCACCAAGGAGGCCTATTCGTTGGTTGTCCCGAGTATTCCGGCCGTATCTCTCGCCGACACAATGTCGCGTCCTGTAAATATGTGGGCAAGCAGCATGAAAAACGATTTTGAACGCAGCGTGTTTGTAAAATTCCCCGAAACAGAAAAAATAAAGGAAAACCTCTATCGAATGGGAGCACTCTACGCATCAATGTCAGGTTCAGGCTCATCATTCTTCGGAATATTCGATAATCCGCAAGACGAAGAACAGATAAAAACACTCTTCCCCGATTGCTTCAGCATGCAATGTAAACTTTAAACAGTTTCTTATAAAAAGCGGTTACCCCGTGATTCACATCAGAGGGTAACCTTAACACAAACACAAAATAAAACACGACAAAACTACTATGCAATTCATTAGCCTGTTTATGCTTTCACATAAAGCACTCAGCACAGGTATTCACATATCCGAGAAGAGTATCAGGTGACTTGCAAAAATAGAACAGTCGAAACACACTGTTTGTTTCATCTATTTGTGTTAAAAAAATAAAAAAACGCCATAAAAGCATCACAAGACGTTTATATTTGCAATAAACCCATCATGAAACAACTATCGGAACCGGAAGCATTGAATAAAGCAGCCGCCCTTTGCATGCAGAGCGAGCGTTGCATAAGCGAAATAAGCAACAAACTACAGGCGTGGGGGCAAGACGATGCCACTATTCATCGCATCATAAATCGTCTCATAAACGAAAAGTTCATAGACGAAGCACGTTACTGTCGTGCTTATGTTAACGATAAAATACGTTTCAACCGCTGGGGGCGAATAAAAATAGCGGCTGCCCTACACGAAAAAAAACTTCCCCGCGAATATATAACAGCAGCCATTGAAGAGGTAGATGAAGAGCAATATATCAGTGTGCTGAAGAGTGTAATATCCGCCAAGCAAAAAGAGTTGAGAGGAAAAGACGATTACGCCTCCAAACAAAAAATCATCCGTCACGCCATTGCTAAAGGCTTCGAGTCTCATCTTATTATGCAAACAGTAAAAGACACCTCAGATGAAGTGGATTTCCGACCTTATTGAATTAATTTTTCCACGCCACTGCATAGTGTGTGGCGAGGTACTGTCAAAGAACGAAGAAGACCTCTGCCTTAATTGCCTTATAGCTCTTCCGTTAATAGAAAAAGAACAGAACGAAGAACTTGAAAAAACATTCCGAGGTATAATTCAGGTGGAAAAAGCAGCATCCTATCTCCATTATCACAAAGGTTCGCCATACAATCGTCTTCTTCATCTGTTGAAATACAAGAATCGTCCGGATGTTGGTGTTCGTCTTGCAATCATGGCAGGAAACGAACTTAAAGAAAAAGACTTTTTCAAGGATGTCGACCTAATAATTCCACTTCCACTCTCAAAGAAAAAACAACGCATGCGCGGCTACAACCAATGCGACTACATAGCACAAGGGCTCTCACAAGTGAGCGGCATTCCTGTTGACACCTCATGTATAACACGTACAAGAGCAAACGAAACACAAACCCACAAAACCCGCGAGGAGCGATGGAAAAATGTCGAAGGAATATTTACGGTTGATAATCCCCAAAAACTTGCAGGCAAGCACATTCTGTTGGTCGACGATGTGCTCACCACAGGTGCCACCATTGCAAGCTGTGCCTCGGCCATCATTAAATGCGGAGGTAAAGTAAGCATCTTCACCATTGCACATTCCGACAATACCCACCGATAGCAATCCAAAAATATTATCCCCCCTTAATTATCAAAAAAACAAAAAAAAACATACATAGTACAAAAAATAGATGTATATTCGCAGTGGTTAACATAAACACAGTGCAAACACTGTAAAACAACAGAAACAAGACCTACAAATTTAAACCACTGATAAAAAATGAAAAATGTACTTATCATTGGCTCAACGGGACAAATAGGTTCCGAGCTGACCATGACATTGCGCAAGCAAATTCCGGATGGAAACATCGTAGCAGGTTATATACACGGTGCCGAGCCCAAAGGCGAGCTTCTTGAGAGCGGTCCTGCGGCAGTAGCCAACGTGTGCGATGCGCAACAACTTGCAAGCGTTGTAGAGAAATACAACATAGATACCATCTATAACCTTGCGGCATTGCTCTCTGCCGTAGCAGAGGCAAAACCACTCCTCGCATGGGATATACAAATGAACGGCCTTATCAACATTCTCGAAATAGCACGAGAAAAGAAATGCGCAGTGTTCACACCCAGCTCCATTGGTTCATTCGGCCCTAATACCCCACGTATGAACACCCCGCAAGATACCATACAGCGTCCGCGCACCATGTACGGTGTGACAAAAGTGGCAACAGAGCTTCTGAGCGACTACTATTTCACAAAATACGGAGTAGACACACGTGCTGTGCGCTTCCCCGGTCTTATCTCCAATGTGACACTCCCCGGTGGAGGAACAACAGACTATGCAGTAGAGATATACTATGCCGCTGTTAAGGGAGAGGATTTTGCATGCCCCATCAAAGCCGGCACATTCATGGATATGATGTATATGCCCGATGCCTTGAAAGCCGCCATCGACATAATGAATGCCGACCCCTCGCGTCTTGTGCATCGCAACGCTTTTAATGTGGCTTCCATGAGTTTTGACCCTGAGATTATAAAAGCAGCCATACTTAAATATATCCCCGACTTTAAGATGCACTACGTTGACGACCCCGTGCGTCAAGCGATTGCCGAGTCGTGGCCCGACAAGATGGACGACAGCTGCGCCCGTCAAGAGTGGGATTGGTCTCCTACATACGACCTTGACAGCATGACTGTCGATATGATAAAGACGCTGCGCCAGCGCTACGGAAAATAATAAATCATATAAAAAAAATAAAAATGCCGACCACTTTAAATAATGGTCGGCATTTTTTATTCACAGGCTCAAATGGTTACCCTTTCATCTGTTTATACGTAGTCTTTGGGAAACGTGCAGCCGTTGTCTCATCCAGACGTCGAACGGGTGTGTTATAAGGAGCAGCCTTAACAACATCCGGAGTCTCAGCAGCCTCTTGCGCCACCTTCTTCATCACTGCAATAAATTCATCGAGTGTCTCTTTGCTCTCCGTCTCCGTAGGCTCAATCATGATGCTCTGGTGAAACAGTAACGGGAAATAGATGGTTGGTGCATGATAACCATAATCCAACAGACGTTTGGCAATGTCGAGTGTTGTTACCCCTGTGGATTTGTCGGCAAGTCCGTCAAATACAAACTCGTGCTTGCATACTCCTTCTATTGGCAGATAATACTCGTTTTTGAGCGACTCTTTCACGTAGTTGGCATTTAACACAGCAAGAGGCCCCACCATCTTAACATTCTCTCTGCCAAGGGTCAGTATATATGTGTATGCACGTACTATCACTGCAAAATTACCCAGGAACCCTGACACACAGCCGGCCGACTCTTCGTCGGTTGTAAGATAGAAAATCCCTTGCTCATTCTTTTTAACCTGAGGGTTGGGAAGCAAATGCTCAAGACCGGCTCTTACACCTACGGGGCCATCACCGGGGCCGCCACCGCCATGAGGTGTTGAGAAAGTCTTGTGCAGATTAATGTGCATTATGTCGAATCCCATATCTCCCGGACGACATTTGCCGAGCACTGCATTGAGGTTTGCTCCATCGTAGTATAAAAGACCGCCACACTCGTGCACAAGTTTTGCAATCTCAGGAATCTCAGTCTCAAATATTCCGAGGGTGTTGGGATTGGTCATCATAATACCTGCAACCGTATCGTCCAACAAAGGCTTAAGAGCCTCGACATCTACCGTACCTTTTGCGGTGGATTTTACCTCTACAATTTGCAGTCCGCACACAGCTGCGCTGGCGGGATTTGTACCGTGAGCGCTATCCGGCACTATGACTTTTGTGCGTTTGTGGTCGCCACGCAGCATGTGATACTTTCTCATTATCATAAGGCCGGTAAGTTCGCCATGAGCACCTGCATAGGGGTTCAGTGTGAATGCCGAAAGACCACTTAACTCGGAGAGTGAGGCTGCAAGATTGTAATAAACCTCAAGAGCGCCTTGTGCACACTCTGTGGGAGCATCGGGGTGCAGTTGTGTAAATGCGGGATGTGCAGCCATCTCTTCGTTGATACGTGGATTGTATTTCATGGTGCAACTGCCCAATGGATAGAATCCCGTATCTACTCCGAAATTTTTATTTGAGAGGTTTGTATAGTGTCGTACTACGTCGAACTCTGTTACTTGTGGAAGTTCGGGTGTTGTTTCGCGTTTAAGGTGTGCGGGAATACCGCAACACATGCAGTAACCCTCGAACTCATTCTTAGGAAGGGAATATCCCATTCGCCCCTCTTTTGAGAGTTCGAAAATCAATTTGTCATAATTGCGTATCATAGAATATTCTCTTTTTATAAGTTCTTTACTGTATCTATCAACAGCTCTATTTGAGCTTTTGTGCGCTGTTCCGTCACGCAGAACAGAAGCATGTCGTCAGCTATACGCACACCGCCTAAAATTCCTTTTTCAAGAAGTGCTGCCTGTATCTTCTTGGGACACACATTGGTTTTTACGGCAAATTCATTTAAGAAAGGTTTGTCGAATGCCATGCTGCATTTTCCTGTTGCCACAAGCTGTTCGGCAAGATAGTGTGCACCGGCGTAGGATAATTTGTTAACCTCTTTAAGTCCTTTGTGTCCCATGAGCGATGTATATATGGTTACATACAACGCCATGAGCGATTGGTTGGAGCATATATTGCTGTTGGCTTTTTCGCGGCGTATGTGTTGTTCGCGTGCTTGCAATGTGAGCACATAGGCGCGTTTGCCATCTACATCTGTGGTGCTGCCCACTATTCGTCCGGGAAGTTTGCGAACAAGGCTGTTCGTGCATGCAAGATAACCTACGTATGGGCCGCCATAGTTCATGGGAATACCAAGCGTCTGACCATCGCCACAAGCTATATCGGCACCCCACTCGGCGGGTGTGCGCAGTACTGCCAATGCCGATGGGTTGGCATTCATCACCATAAGTGCTTTCTTTTCGTGACACATTTCGGCTACGCCTGTATAATCTTCAATAATACCATAGAAGTTTGGTTGCGCAACTATTACACCGGCTACATCGTCACCTTGCAGTTTATCACGAAGGTTGTCGAGGTTGGTTACTCCATCTCTCTCTTCTATTGTTTCCACTGTAACACCATTGTAGAAAGCGTATGTTTCCACTACCTTTTTTACTTTTGGATTTATGGTAGAGGATATAAGTACTTTCCTGCGTTTTTTTGCAGCAGCAACACACATCATCATGGCTTCGGCTGTTGCCGTGGTACCATCGTACATCGAGGCGTTTGTTACATCCATGCCTGTAAGCTCACATATCATAGACTGATACTCAAAGATATATTGCAGAGTACCTTGCGAAATTTCGGGCTGATAGGGTGTGTAGGCTGTGAGAAATTCTCCACGCTGAATGAGTGGGGTGATTATGGAGGGAGCATAGTGATCCTCCACTCCTGCTCCTGCGAAGCATGTGAGCTTGCAGTTTTTTTTGCCGAGTGTGTCGAAGAAATTTCGTATCTCCACTTCGGACATAGCCTCGGGAAGAGCAAATTCACGCTTGAAGATAAGTTGCTCGGGAATTTCACTAAAAAGGTCGTCCAAAGATTTTACTCCGGCCACTTTGAGCATGCTGTCTATATCTTCCTGCGTATGAGGGAAATATTTCATTTTTATTCTTTTTAGTAAGGTTAATCAGAAACTTTTTAATTTCGTTTCTTTTGAGTCTCTTCAGAGTAAATCTTATTTGTCATCTTGCAGGTGATAGAGGGCTATTCCTGCAATGTAACAAAGAAAACCTACTCTAAGATAGTACTCAAATAGTTCCGAAATAAAATTCAAACAGCTTCTTAGACAGTTTCTTTGAGTGTTCGGGTATATTACTCGCCAATATGTGCCTTGTAAGCCTCGGCATCCATAAGGTTTTCAACCTCTGTTGCGTCGCTTAGTTGCACTTTTATAATCCAATTGGCGTAGGGGTCTGCATTTACAAGTTCGGGTTGGTCGTTGAGGGCTTCATTTACTTCTACCACTGTGCCGCTCACGGGAGAGATAAGGTCGCTTGCAGCCTTCACGCTCTCTACTGCACCAAAATCGGCTCCTGCTTCAACTTCGTCTTCTACATCGGGCATATCTACGTATACGACATTACCCAATTCGTGCTGTGCATAGTCTGTTATACCTACATATCCGAATTCGCCTTCAATCTTTACATACTCATGTGACTCTGCGTAATAGAGTCCTTCTACAATTTTACTCATAATTATTATGTTTAAGTATTAGTAATATAAGAAATTTTTTATATTTAATTTTTTAAAGAATATTTTCTTAATATAAACTGTATTGTTTGTTTCGCCATTTTTTATATTCAGAAATGTCTGTTTATATCTTTTTCGCGGTTGCATAGCTTGCTATATGCCCTTAAAAAATAAACAAGCATCCTATTTTTGCTCTATAAATAAATAGCGATATAAATTTAAGCAGCTTCTAAGATTTTTTATTTTTTGTAATTTTTCTCATAAAAACGTTTTTTGGTGACTACGCCCGGGAACACTCGTTTGCGTATGCGGATATCAACTTCGGTTCCCAATTTCCCATATTCGGCATCTATCAGTGCCATGCAGACGCTCTTGCCTGTGGAAATGGAATTGTATCCCGTTGTTACCTCTCCTATCACTTTGCCGTTTACCTCGACATTGTATCCGTGACGCGGAATTGCTTTGTCTTTAAGCTCTATACCTACAATTTTACGTTTTAATCCTTCGGCTTTTTGAGCGGCAATGGCCTCTTTGCCTATGAAATTGTTTTTATCGAGCTTTACGAATATTCCAAGACCGGCCTCAAGAGGGGTTATTTCATCTGTAAGTTCATCGCCGTATAACGGAAGTCCTACTTCGAAGCGCAGAGTGTCACGGCATCCCAATCCGCAGGGAAGAACCTCGCCGCTACCCACAAGTTTGTCCCACACTTCGTTTGTAAAAGCGTGCGAGCCGTATAATTCAAAGCCGTCTTCGCCGGTGTAACCTGTGCGGCTTATTATAATAGTCTCGCCATTGTATTCAATCTCTTTGCATGTGTAGAATGATAGCTCTGCGCAGGGGATTTCCAATATTCGTTCTATTATCTCTTCGCTTTTTGGGCCTTGAACGGCTACTTCGCCATAGCAATCGCTTTGATGCTCTACTGTAACATCAAAGTTTTTTGCATGCTCCATAATCCATGCTACATCTTTGTCTATGTTTCCTGCATTTATCACCAAGAAAAAGCGCTTGTCGGCCATTTTGTATACAAGAAGGTCGTCAACAACTCCGCCTGTGGGGTGTAACATCATTCCATAGTATATCTTTCCATTCGGAGCATCTGTAATATCATTTGTAAATATATAGTTTACAAATTCTTCGCTTTGCGGACCGGTTACCAGCACTTCGCCCATGTGCGAAACATCAAATATTCCGCAAGCCTTGCGCACTGCATTGTGTTCATCTACAATGTTTGTATACTGTATCGGCATATCGAATCCGCCGAAAGGACTTATCAGTGCACCTAATGCAACGTGTTTGTCATAAAGACATGTTCTTTTATTTTCCATAGGTTAAAAAAGTTTTTTTATAAGGTTGTTCAGTTGTTCTTTTCTCAGGTTCATTATTATATTTTCGGGAATAACATTTTCTATGGCGGCCAACATTGCGTCGGCATTGTAGGGTATGCCTTCAAAATATCTTAAAAGTCCGTGGTCTATGTCTCCTACCGGGAAATAATCACCAAGGATGTTCATCTTGCGTATTGTGTTGTTTTTTACCTCAATGCGCATGTCAAATTCGCCCACTCCCTCTATTCTTTCGTGTTGTATCACTGTGTAGGCCGGATTTCTTCCATAAATAAATTCGTCACTAAGATATTCTTGCTCAATGGCTTTTATTGTTTGAACGGCTTTCTCATCGAGTGTGATGGTGTCTGTGCATAGATTGTGTCGCACATGGTGTTTAAAATCGTCGATTGAAAGGTTTATGTATTTGTTGAGTGTCGTAACATGTTGGCGTACCGACTCTACCCCTTTACTTTTTAGTTTCGCATCCGACGGTGTGGTTGACAGTGCCATCTTCTCTACATCTGTATCGTAGAGCATTGTTCCGTGCACTATGCTGCGCTCGGGAAGGTGATAAAAAGCATTGCCCGACACCTTTTTACCGTCTATGAGAATATCGTTGCGCCCGGTGCTTTTTGCATCTATACCCAATTTTTGCAGCACATGCTCCACCATGAGCATATATTTGTTGAATGTGAAATTTACATTGGAATTTGGAGTGATGTAAGAGAGCATTATGTTACTCTTATCGGCATAAACACACCCACCGCCACTCTTGCGCCGATACATCTGTATATTGTTATTTCTACAATAGTCAATATCTATTTCGGCATTTATCAACTGATTACGACCAAAGATAACCGTCGGCTCTACTTGCCACATGAAAAAATAGTCATCGGCAGGTAGTGAGCGTGCAATATACTCCTCCATTGCCAGATAGAATGGAAGGCGGTGTTGTTTGTCATCGGGAAGGGCTGTATATATCATCTCGTTGTGTTTAGAGTAAGCCTCATCGCTACAAATTTATATAAAAGAAAAATCATAAGCAACAGCCATAATGTTTTAATTTCTTAATTTTTTGGAATCTTGGAATATATAGTCGGTTGTTTTAATTTATGTTAAAAATATCGTTTAATCTAGTTATACTTTTGACTTTTCATCATTTTGTCATTATTTGTAAATGTTGTATATTCGCGCTTGCGATGAATGTAGAGTTTTTTTTGGCTGAACGTCTCTTCGGTGCACGCCGTGAGGGTAAACGTATTTCAAAGCCTGCCGTAGCCATTGCCCAATGGGGTGTTGCGGTGGGAATATTGGTAATGACTGTATCTGTGTGTATTGTCGTGGGATTCAAGCACGAGATACGCGATAAGATTATAGGCTTCGGGTGTCATATACAAGTAAATAACTACGAAGCAAGCGAATATGGCGAGTCGGCCGTAACTATTGACAATGACGACATTCAGGCATTGCAAATTACCTCAGGCGTTTCTCATGTGCAGACTTTCATACATAAGCCAGGACTTATTTCCGCAGGCGACGAATTTGAGGGAATTATAATAAAAGGTATTGGCAGCGATTATAATACCGAATTTATCGAATCGCATATTGTAGAGGGTTCGTTGCCACAGTTTACCGATACGGCAGCATCGGGAAGTTTGGTAATATCGCGTAGTTTGGCACGAAAACTGAATATAAAGCGAGGTGACAAAGTAAATGCCTATTTTGTGCAACAGAGTGTCAAAGCGCGTCGTTTGACAGTGGCAGCAATATATGAGACACATCTCACCGAAGCCGATGCTCTATATGCCTTTACCGATATTTACACCACGCGTCGTTTGAACGATTGGAGCAGTGACAAAGTCACAGGCATTGAGATTGCAACCGTCGACTACGACGCCTTGGAGACCACTCGTGACAGTGTTGTTGAAACTATGGCTGCCATTGCACTGAAGAATGGCGAACGCCTATATGTGCAAACAATAGAGGAGATGAATCCTCATCTCTTTTCGTGGTTGGGAGTGCTCGACCGCACAGTTTGGATTATTTTGATACTTGTGTTGGGTATAGCAGGTTTCACAATGATTTCGGGATTGCTTATCCTGATTCTCGAAAAAACTAATTTCATAGGAATATTGAAAGCCGTAGGAGCAAAAAACATTTTTATACGCCGTATCTTTTTGTATTATGCAACATTTATAATAGGCCGAGGAGTGTTATGGGGTAATATAACAGGTATTGCATTATGTTTTTTGCAACAGCATACCGGCATCATAGCCCTTGACCCCGAAATGTACTATATGAATCGCGTGCCGATAGAATTTACATGGTGGCTGCTGCCAATGAACATAGCTATGTTTGTAATATCTGTTGCAATGCTGGTACTACCCTCGATGCTTATCTCTCGCATCGAACCAACAAAGGCTATAAGATTTGAATAGCAGAAAAATATATCATACAACTGCAAAATAAAGTGAAGAGCAGGCAAAAAAGAGCATATTGGCTCATCATGTAAACATTATGTTTGAAATATATTTAAACAGTTTCCGAATAGCCTGCTATAAAAAAAAAGGATTCTGCTTCTATTCAAAGCAGAATCCTTTTGGTAGCGCCCTGCAATTGTACCCGAAAGCCATTGCTTCGCCATATGCACCCGCCGAGCGAATAGCTATGAAATCGCCTCGCTCCGTTTGCGGAAGTTCCACATTTTTGGAAAATACATCAGATGATTCACACACCGGGCCTACTACGTCATATATCTCACAGGGTTTACAAGAACTTATATTTTCTATTTTATGTGTAGCGCCGTACATTGCCGGACGTACAAGGTCGTTCATTCCTGCATCAAGTATTACAAACCTCTTGCAACTACCATGTTTAACGTATGTTACACGTGCTATCAGGCTGCCACACTGCCCCACCAAACTGCGTCCAAGTTCAAAATGCAGCTGCTGCCCTTTTCTCAATTTCAGATACTTGGCATACGTAGCGAAATAATCGGCAAAGGCGGGAATTGGTGAGTCGTCGGGGTTATCATAGTCGATACCTAATCCGCCACCCACATTTATATGAGGAAGCACCATGCCATGCTCCTCTTCAATCATATCCTGAATGTCGTTAACACGGTTACACAATTCTTTAAAATCATCCATCACAAGAATCTGCGAGCCTATATGGAAATGCAAGCCTATGAGATTCAGATGCTTGAGCTCTTGCACTTTTTTTATGACATCGACCAATTGTTCGTGGTTGATGCCGAATTTATTCTCGGCCAACCCTGTGGTGATGTTGGCATGTGTGTGTGCTGCCACATTGGGATTAACCCTTATGGCTATTTGTGCCACAGTGCCGCGCTCGGATGCAAGACGTTCGATGGCCTCAATTTCGGGAACAGACTCTACATTGAAGCAGAAAATTCCCGCATCTAAAGAATAGGCAATCTCACGGTCGGTCTTGCCTACACCTGCAAAGACAATCTTTTCGGCCGGTATTCCTGCTTCAATTGCGGCTTTTACCTCTCCGCCGCTTACACAGTCGGCTCCGATTCCGCATTCATTTACAGTAGCGAGAATTTGGGGATTAAAATTTGCTTTAACTGCATAATGCACATGAAATCCCTCATAGGCCGAGGCCTCATGCAGTGCTGTGTGCAGGGTTTCACGCAGCAGTTTCATGTCGTAGTAATAAAACGGCGTCTCCATTTTGGAGAACGCCGTCAGAGGATATTCGGTGCTCATTTTTTCTCATCGAATATTGTTGCACTCAGTGAGCGTAATGCACGCTCTTTATCTTCTTCACGCACAAGGAATGATATGTTATAGTTGCTTCCTCCGTATGACACCATGCGCACAGGAATATCTTTCATTGCTTCCATTGCACGTGCTTCAAAGCCTGTGTTTTCCCAATTTAGGTCGCCTACCACACATATTATACACATATCGCGGTCTATGGTCACTGTGCCGTATTTTTGAAGTTCATCAACTATAAGGTCGAGCTTGCGGTCGTCGTCGATTGACATTGAAACACCTACCTCAGAGGTGCATATCATGTCTATCGATGTTTTGTATGTTTCAAAAACTTCAAAAACTTTACGCAGGAAGCCGTATGCGAGCAACATGCGCCCCGATTTTATTTTTAGTGCAGTGATACCATCTTTTGCTGCTATGGCTTTTATTTCTCCGGGGCGTGTCAGATTATTATCTATAAGTGTACCCTCGGCGGTTGGATCCATTGTGTTGAGAAGACGCACCGGAGTGCCTGTGAGCTTTGCAGGAAGAATACAGGTGGGATGCAGAATCTTAGCTCCAAAATATGCCAATTCGGCAGATTCCTCAAAATGCAGATGATGCACCGGCTTTGTATTATCGACAATGCGTGGGTCGTTGTTATGCATTCCGTCTATGTCTGTCCATATCTGTACCTCTTCGGCATTCACTGCTGCACCAATCAGTGTTGCAGTGTAGTCGCTGCCGCCGCGCTGAAGGTTGTCTATGTTACCTTGATGATTCAGGCAGACAAAGCCTTGTGCGATATATATTCTGCCGTTTGCTTCAAGGTCGACGAGTGGTAGCAGGTGTTCACGAATATAGCCAAGGTCGGGCTCGCCATTGGGTGCAAGACGCATAAAATCAAAAGAATTGAGAAGTACGGCATCAATACCCTGCTCCTGCATATACAGTGTCACCATGTTTGTCGACATTATTTCGCCTTGTGCCACAATCTCTTTCTCAAGTTCGGCTGTCAGTGGCTTCTGTGCCAAATCGCGAAGGTGGTTGAACAGCGATGCTATCTTTTCGTTTGCCATTTCGGCATACTGTGCTGTGGTGTAAAGTTCTCTTATAGTGTGCTTATACTTGTCTTGAAGTACAGTAGTATGCTCACATGCACCTGTGATATTGCCTATGCGCAAGTAGTTTGTAAATTCTATCAATGAATTTGTGGTTCCCGACATAGCCGATAGTACCACAATCTTTGTATTTCCATCGGAAATCAGTTTAACCACGCCTTTCATACGTTCGGCGGAGCCAACCGATGTGCCTCCAAATTTTAAAACTTTCATAATTTATTTTTATTAATTAGATTTATTTTCTGTGATAATATTTTCTAAAGTATTTACAACGGGACGTTCCTCGATGTGTCCCTTTTCACAATGCAACACGCGAGCCGGATATGCCTCAAGCCACTGCTCATTATGTGTTATCATCAGCACCGATGTTTTATCGTTGCGACAAATGTGATGCAAAAGTTTCATTATGCGGTGTCCTGTTTCATTATCAAGATTCCCGGTAGGTTCGTCGGCAAGTATAAGTTCGGGATGGTTTAAGATGGCCCGTGCTATCACTATGCGTTGCTGTTCTCCACCCGAAAGTTCGTGAGGCATTTTATATCCTTTTTGTGAAAGTTCCACAAGACTCAGCACTTCGGCAATGCGTTCCTCTCGCTCTCTTTTATTCTTCCATCCTGTGCAGCGTAACACAAAGTCGAGGTTATCATGCACATTGCGGTCTGTAAGCAATTGAAAATCCTGAAAGACAATACCTATACGCTTTCTTAGCGCAGGTAACTTGTTACGACGCAGCGAACACATGTCATATTCGTCAAAAAGCAATGCTGTTCCGCTGTGAACATCCACCTCGCCGTATATAGTCTTTATAAGTGACGACTTTCCTGAACCCACTGCGCCCACAATATATGCAAAATCACCTTTTTCCAAGGTGAAATTCACATTCTCCAAAATAATCTTGGAGTCTATATGAATATCTACATTCTTGTAGTTTACTATCGACATTTACCTATATTAGTTATATCTTGCGCGAAGATATAGATAATTTTTCACAATCATACACAAAATGAGTAAGAAAGTAAAAAAACAGACGGCAAAAACTAACAATATGACAATTTTACAAATTTGTATTAAGAAACTGTTGATTTTATAAGTTGTTAAAATTTATCTCTTTGAAGTTTTTCAAGGTCTTTATTGGAAATTGTTTAAATTTATATCACCGATTTTTTTATGGAACAAACAAAATAGTTTCCACTTATAAGAAATATAAACAGCTTCTTAATAATAAAAAGTTTTTTAGAAATTTAACCGGCTTCTGATATAAAGAGAAAAAAGTTTGAAAAAAAAATAGTATTTTTGCAGAAACATTTTAGAAGCGTTTATTCATGTCAACAACATACACATCCCTTCTCTTTTCCAAGGCACCAAAGTATCTTTTGGAGAAGAGGAATCAAATAATAATGGTACTGTTCGTTTCAATTTTCGCGATAGTATTCATAAATATCTTCAAGCCCTTTCAATCCAACCAATGGATAACCCAAAAAGGTTTCACAGCCACAATGTATTTCGTGTGGTCGTCGATGCTTGTGCTTTTGGGAATGTTGGTGGTTGCCGCCAGCCGAATAGTGATGTATAAATACTCATTGATACCCACACACAGTATAACAATCATAAAGTATATTTTGTGGGTTTTTGTGGAGTTGCTGTTGCTTGCAGGAGCATTCACCATTCTTGCCATAATAACCAGCACAAACGGCAACATCAGTCTTAACACCAACGACCCGTTGGTAATATATATGCAGGCACTTCAGAATACGGTGTTTATTCTTTTTATTCCATATCTGATATGTATAATGTACTTCTCGTATCAAGAAAAAACAGCGAAGCTCAAAGAACTGATGGACGAGAATGTAGGCTTCAAAGGCAGTTCATTAATCTCTTTTCGCGACGAGAGAGGCGTTTTACAGTTATCAGTAGCCAAAGAGAATCTTCTTTATATAGAATCGGCCGATAATTACATCTGCATCTGGTACATTAAGAACGACCAATTGAAGAAACAGCTTATGCGCATTACGATGAAAGAGATAAGCACACAGCTGTCCGACACAAATATTGTACGATGCCACCGCTCATATATGGTAAATCTCGACCTTGTAAAGGTGATGCGCCGCGAAAAAGAGAATCTTTTCCTTGAATTGGGCTACCCCAATATAAAGGAGATTCCCATCTCAAAAACATACGGCGAGCAGGTGATGCGTCGTCTTATGCCCATGACCTAAACAGACAAACATACACGATAAACATCATGAAACGAATAGCAATATTTGCATCCGGAAGCGGCTCTAATGCCGAAAATATAGCAAAGTACTTTGCCAATTCCACAGAGACAGAGGTGTCATTGATTGTAGCAAACAATCCCGAGGCTTATGTGCTGAAACGCGCCGAAAAGTTAGGCATTGAGAGCCTTATAGTGAGAAAGCCCGAATTCATGGCAGCCGACAATCTGATAAAAGAATTGCACAAACGTAAAATAGACTTCATTGTTCTTGCAGGCTTCCTGCTGCTTGTTCCACAAAAACTTATTGATGCGTATCCGGGACGCATAGTAAACATACATCCGGCATTGCTTCCAAAGCATGGTGGCAAAGGTATGTATGGCGACCGCGTGCACGAAGCTGTTGTTGCAGCCGGAGACAAGGAAAGTGGAATCACCATCCATCTTATTGACGCCAACTACGACAAAGGTGTCACATATTTTCAAGCAAAATGTCCCGTATATCCCACCGATACCCCTCACGATGTTGCACAAAAAGTTCACATCTTAGAGTACGAACATTTTCCAAGAGTGATAGATGAAATAGTTAAAACCATTTGAGAAAGTATAGCAAAAAAGAGTCCCCCGGGACTCTTTTTGAACTGCACCCCAAAAGTTAGACACAAAACTTTTGGGGTGTTTTATGTATAGACATCATAACTTTGAAGAACGATTAAATATCGTCAGCCGTTTACAATCTGGAGAGTCTCTTGATTCTTTGTGCAAAGATTTGAAAATA